>CAZFFH010000174.1:0-2500 GCA_964518375.1 uncultured Actinomycetota bacterium | reverse complement strand
TAATTAATTACCAATTAAATCACTATATTAACAAATAGTCAGCAATATTTTAACTATTAATCTTTTACAAATATACTGACTTTCTTTATTTTCATTTTATGAATTAAAAACTTCAGTCCTGTTGCAAGAACTCCAAAACCATATTTTACGCTCCTGCTGAAATTTATTGACGAGGCTTCCGGAAAATATTTAGTAGGGCATGAAATTTCAGCAATCCTGTATTTAAAATAGATTATCTGGGCAAGTATCTCATTATCAAAAACAAAATCATCTGAATTCTTCATAAAAGGAATATTTTCAAGAACTTCACTGCTGTATGCCCGGTAGCCTGTATGATATTCTGTCAGCTTATAGCCAAGCATATAATTTTCAATCATTGTAAGCACCCTGTTTGAAATATATTTATAAAGCGGCATCCCGCCTCTAAGCGCTCCCCTACCCAAAATCCTTGAGGCAAGCACAACATCGTACAGGCCTGATGATATCATCGAAGCCATTGCAGGTATCAGTTTAGGGGAATACTGGTAATCGGGGTGGAGCATTATTATCATGTCGGGGTTCTTTTTTAATGCTTCCCGGTAGCAGGTCTTTTGATTGGCGCCATATCCTTTGTTTGACGGATGAATAATTGTCTTAATTCCTAATTTTTTTGATATTTCTACAGTATGATCGCGTGAGCCATCGTCTACCAGGATTATATCATCAACTATGTCTTTCGGGATATCTTCATAAGTGGTCATTAAGGTTTTTTCAGCATTGTATGCAGGAAGTACAACCATTACTCTTTTTCCATTTATCATATCAAAACCCGCCAAAAAAATAATTTCATTAAGAACCCAACAATTTAAGCAATTATATCAGGAATATGATATTTTTTAATTATCAATTACTGGTTATAATTTAAAAACTAATTTAGATAATAGAATTCTCAAGAAGTAAAGTATGATTTTTATTTTATAAAATAAAGAATTTTAAAAGATATTCAGAAAGATTAAAAAAGTAAATGTACAATAAGTTAAGACTCTTCATTGGAAAATACAGGCTTGCAATAACCGCACCCCTGTCTTTCCTGGTACCCTTTGTGATTTATATCCTGACTCTTGAACATAAGCTTGTTGGAGGCGACACCAGCTGGTTTGCAATACAGGTGCCTAAAATGTATGTGCTTGTACCAACAGGCTATCCATCCTTTTCAATTTTTGGAAAACTTATATCGATGCTGCCAATTAAAGACCTGGCATACAGGCTTAACCTGCTCTCTGCAGTCTTCGGGGCACTGACTGTTTTATTCTTATTCCTTGCAATTAACTTGCTTGTTAAAAATGAAATAATTGCACTGAGTGCATCCCTGGCGTTTGGCTTTCTGTCTTCGTTCTGGTTTATTGCAAACAGGTTTGAACTTGACAGCATAAACACATGCTATATAGCCCTTACACTTTACTGCGCATTCCTGTACCATGAAAAAGTAAAAACTGACGATCCCGGGAAGAGAAAATACCTTTATTTTTGCTTTGCCTGCCTAGGGTTGACTCTGACAGATCATCCAATTGCTTTTTTTATAATGCCGGCTCTTCTCATTTATATAATAATTATAAAACCTCAAATCTTTAAGAGTGTAAAAGCTGTGCTTTTAAGTACCTTATATTTTTGCCTGCCGCTTTCCTTATACGCTTTTCTTCCCATCAGGTCGCTTCAGGGTTATGGACCAGTAAGAAGTTTGAAAGATTTTGTCCTGTATGTGACAGGCAGGTATACGACAGGTAGCGTGCACGGTGGAAGTTTCGGAGATAAAGATTTTGCAAATTTCTTGAAAGTTGCCGGGGAATTTTTTAATATAATTTACAAAAACTTTGGCCTTGTTTTAATAATAATTGCAATCGCCGGGTTTATTTATCTTTTCCGGAAAAATTTAAAATTTGCAATTGCATCTATTCTTCTTGTAGTTTTCAACCTTATGATAATACCTCAATTTATAGGGTGGGCCGCCGAAAATCACGTACTTGATTCCATGATGATAGTTGCCGTTTCTCTGGGAGCCGGACTTGCGCTAATATTTGACTGGATTAAGCTTATTTTCAAGAAAATAAATAATAGAATTGATATTAAATTTATAAAAAACAATAATGGAAAAGCTAAACTTTTAAAACGGTTTCAATTTTCGAAATATTTAGTTTTAACCCTTATCCTGGTACTTTTTCTTGCTGCTCCCACAACACTTGCTTATGCTAATTACTCGATATCTGATAATTCAAAACCCGAAGATATTTACCTTTTCTGGAATAAGATTTATGCAACTGTTGAAAAAAACTCAATAATTTATGCAGCGTCAACTTCGGCCAACATTGGCACTTTTATTAATGAATACGAGCAGAAGGATAAGAATGTTGAATTTATGGTCCCGGGTGACCCCAAATATACAGTGGACGGCATTAAAGATAATCTCACTCATGGCAGTAATATGTATTTTGTAAATGTAGAAGAATCCATAGTACCTTTTTTT
>CAZFFH010000173.1:0-2501 GCA_964518375.1 uncultured Actinomycetota bacterium | reverse complement strand
ATAGCCAATTTAAGACTCTTTAATATCTGGGGTACAAAATGGGTCGGAGTAACCAAATTAATATTATGGCATTTCCTTTTCTGTAAAGCAAGCATAATTTTAGCCAATTCTGATAAACTAACTTTATTACCATTTCCTAACTGGCTTATGGGATAATTCTGACAATAAACACACTTTAAATTACAGTTGGTAAAAAATATGGTGCCCGAACCGAAGTTACCCACCAGGGGCGGTTCTTCTCCAAAGTGATTATTATAGCTGGAGATCATCACCTCTTCACCCGAACGACAGAATCCTCGTTCACCTTTTAGACGATTTACTCTACATTTATGAGGACATACCTCACAGGAAGATAGTAATTTATAAGCCTTCTCAATCCGTCTATCAAATTCTTCTTCTTTTATATTTAAATATCTCGGATATTTTAATTTTCTTATCAATTTGTAATTTTTTCACCTAAAGATAATTTAATAGCTCTTCTAAAGAATCTAACTGTAAATAATTTTCTGACAGAGGCTCTTCTTCCTCAAATTTCCAGCTTAAGTAAGGAATTAGGATACAATTTACACCTAATTTTAAACCAGGATTCAGATCTGAACGAACACTATTGCCTACAATCCAGGTCTTTTTCTTATTTAAATTATGTTCTTTTAAAATATTTTGATATTCCTCTACATTTTTATTTTTTAAAACGTAAATTTCTGAAAAATATTTTTTTAAACCGCTTAATTGCACTTTTTCTTCTTGAACCTGGGGGTCACCCAAGGTAGCCAGGATTAAAAAATACTTTTTGCTTAAAATATCTAATACCCGGTAAACTCCATCAACTAATTCAGGAATCTGTCTAAAAACTTGCCATCCAAGTTCTTCAATTTTTTTCTTTAACTCAGGGTTAATCTCTTTCCCATTCTTTTGGGAAAAATATTCATAAGTTTTCCCTAAGCTATAAGGATATCTCTCTTTCCTAAAACCATGTTGCTGTATGTTCTTAATGTCAATCTCATCAAGCTTTATTAATGCCTCTTCTTTTTTAAAGCCAGAGTTTTCCATGAGCAAGGAAAACTCTTTTCGCGCTTGATTGTATAACTTGGAGGTTTTAATTAAAGTATCATCTAAATCGAAGATAATGGTCTTAATTTTTATTTTCTCCCTTTACATAAATTCTTTATAATTATAACTATAATGATGTTCTTTGGCAAACCCCCATTCAGTATCAAGTATATAGTATCGAGTAAAGAGAAAGGAAGAGTACCATGTGAAAAAGAAGATAGGATAAAAAAAACCAAGAGTCAGAATAAATCCCTATCGTGTATCGCGTAAAGAGCATTGTGTAGAGAAAAAAGATAGCGGATAAAAAAAGTAATAAAAATCTTTCATAAAGCAGCAAAAAATGTGTTATAATATTTTTTGTTAAGCAAAATAGATTTATTGATTTATTAATTAATTGTTTTAAAATAAAAATATACTATTAAAACACTTTGAAAAATACAAGTAAATGAATTGATATAAAATATATATCGTTGGGGAGAGGGTAACAATGAAAAGAAACAATAAAGAAATAAAAAATTTAAAGAAGAAAGATATTAAAAAAGGGAAAAAATCTATGATAAGAGAGCTTCTGGAAACAGTAATCAGTGCGGGAATAATTGCCTTTATAATTATTACTTTTATCGGACAGGTTACTGTGGTAAGGGGGGCTTCTATGGAGCCTACTCTCCATGATAATGAAAGGCTTATTGCCAATAAGATTAGTTATCGTTTCGAAACACCTGAAAGAGGTGAAATAATAATATTTAGGCCCCCTTTAGAAATAAAACGTAATTATATTAAAAGAATAGTTGGGATTCCGGGGGATAAAATTGAAATTGCCAATGGAGAAATTTATCTTAATGATAAAAAGTTAGAAGAGTCATACGTAAAAAATAGATCCTATGAGAATATGCCTACTACAATCGTACCTGATAATTCTTTTTTTGTCTTAGGAGACAATAGGCCCAATAGTAGTGACAGTAGATATTGGGGCTTTGTCCCTCGTAAAAATGTGGTAGGTAAGGCCTGGGTACTTTTCTGGCCTTTGAATAGAATCAGAATACCGTAAAAATATTGACCGATTCACCGATTGACCAATTAAATTAGTTGTTAGTGAATAGTATTTAGTTAGTGGTTAGTTCTTGGTTTTTAGTTGGAAAATACAAAGTGCAAGTTTTCGGTTTTTAACAAGCAGGGCTATATTGCTACACACCTATCCTACTAACGACTAATGACTATTCACTATCGATTATATTAACTGGTAAACTGGCTAACCAAGTAACCGGATAACTAACATTCTATCCGCTTTGAGCTAATATACGAAATACGATTCACGAGATAAAAGATACGAATTTACTTATATATTTCAATAAACTTTTTAATTGAACGGTCATAAGTTTTCTCTACTTCGGGAGAGAATAAACATCCCGGAAGTTCATCCATATTCTTGTGGTAAGCGATACACTCACAAC
>CAZFFH010000172.1:0-2503 GCA_964518375.1 uncultured Actinomycetota bacterium | reverse complement strand
CCGCAAGAGATTTAGACATCGTGGTAAAATATTCAGGTTTATAATGCCTGATAAAAACCCCTTTCTTGGGACATGTTGCCATACAAATTCCACATCCTTTGCAAATTGCTTCATTTATATCTACTGTTTTTTTAATTACACCTTCTTTCATATATTCAATAAGTGTTATTGCATGTGTAGGACAAGGTTCAATACAATATGCACAACCATCACAGTTTTCATCAACTACAAATGCAATTGCAGGAGATTTAATAATTTCATTTTTAGAAACAATACCACTAGCTCTTGAAGCTGCTGCTTCACCTTCAATAATCGCTTCCCAGGTGTTATTATCTGATTTCCGGGCTTGACCACATATAAATACACCTTCAGTATTGGTATCAAGCAAATTTAAAATTCCCAATGCTGGTATGAAAAAGTTTTTTTCATTTCTCTGTAAAGAAAGATCTTTTTCATAATCAGTATCTTGTGCTTTCATATCTTTGTTTGTAGCTATTACTATAGAACCAACATCTATCTGTTCTTTTTCGTTCTTTTTCACTATTTCAACTTGAAAATTACCAATATAACCCTTTATATTTGCTATTTTAGTTCCTTTATATACCTCTAGTTTCCTGGTATTGTTTAAATCATCAATCAAACCTTTTACAAATGGAACATTATTTTCTTTTATTTTATTTAAATCATTTTCACTTTCTAAAAGATAAGTTTGAAATCCCATATTGGCAAGTTTTAATGCACAGGAAATACCGCTTGGACTAGCTCCAATCACAAGAGAACTCTGAGTAACAGGGGTATAAATATCTTTTAGAAATTCTAACATTGCAACCCTGTTTACTCCCATTTCCATAAGCACTTTTGCTTTTTCTGTGGCTACCTTTTTATCCTTAGAATGAACCCAGGTACAATGATTGCGGAGATTGACTATTTCAACAAGGTATCGGTTTAAACCAGCAGTTTCTGAATGCATACTAAATAAAGATTCATGAGTTTTTGGAGAACATGCGCCCATAACTATACGGTTATATTTATTGGTTTGAATTAATTCTTTAAGTTTTACTCCGTCACAACCAAATGGAGTTACTTCAACATGTTTTACATATGGTAAACCTTCGGTATATTTAACAAGTTCATCCATATTTAATAAGCCCGCTATATTCATTCCACACTTACAAATAATTACAGCAACTGATGGCTCATCTTCTGGTTTAACCGGTAATAATTCCTTTTTAGGAGGCTTGACTGTATCTTTTTCTCTAACCGATGAAAGTAATTCACCACAATGTGATGCTGCAGAACATGCTTGAATTAATGCATCATCAATTCCCATAGGTGACTGAATGGTTCCACAAATATAAATTCCTTCTTTTTGTGTCAGGGTTGGATTGATAACTCCTTCTTTTTTCAAAAAGCCTGTTTTATCCAGTTTTAGACCTATTTTTTCTCCAAGTTTCTGAGTATTTGGAGAAACTCTTACAGGCACAGCTAAAACAAGCATTTCTGTTTCAAGACTGCCTTTTTCTTTATCTGAGTTAGCATAAGAAACATTTAGATTACTATCTTTTCCACTGGTAATATTTATAGAATTTGGGGAATCTATGCTAATAAATTGAATATTTTGTTCCTGGGCCTTTTTATAAAAATCTTCATAAGTATCTTTCTGAAGAGAAACATTCTGATAAAGAACTGACACTTTAGTATCAGGATTTTTTTCAATGCTTCCCAGTGCTTGTGCAACAGATGACATAAAATAAACAGGTGCAGAATTATCGGAAACAATAAATGCTATAGATTGAGGTTGTTTTCCATCGTCACTTTTTATTACTCCACCAGTAGGCCCAAGACCAGAAAGCAACCGCTCAAATTCCAGAGCTGTAAGCACGTTAGGATATTTCTTGTATCCATATTTAGATAAATCATCTTTTACCTCATCTGCTCCACATGCTAAAATAATTGCTCCAACATTTAACTCTACTTCCTGGTATTTCTGGTTAAAATCAATAGCTTCTGGTTTACATGCCTCTACGCATGGTGGGATATCTTTATCCCCACACTTTTTTTGAGTAATATAAGTGCATCTTTCAGGATCAATTAATGCTTTTCTTGGAGGAAATGGAGAATAGAAAAAAATAGCTTTGGTACTACCCCTACCAAAATTAAATTCCATGGGAACGCCTCCAACAGGACAAGCAGGA
The DNA here is from genome assembly GCA_964518375.1 of uncultured Actinomycetota bacterium. Lineage (GTDB taxonomy): Bacteria > Actinomycetota > Humimicrobiia > Humimicrobiales > Humimicrobiaceae > JAHILC01. The sequence continues at coordinate 308 of CAZFFH010000172.1, read as the reverse complement.
AAACAGTCTGTGCACGCTGTGCATTTCATTGGATTCACATATCTTGGTTTTTTTACTATTTTAACTTTAAAATCTCCATAAGTGCCTTCAATACTTTTTACTTCACTATAAGCAAGTACAGTCAAATTTGGATTATTTGTAAGTTCCAACATAACAGGTAAAGCTGTACAGGTTGCACACTCATTAGAAGGAAACATCTTATCAATTTGAGCCATCTTTCCACCAATTGTTGGTTTTTCATCAAGCAGATATACCTTAAAACCCTGGTGAAGAAGTTCATAACTTGCCCGCATTCCTGCCGGGCCTGA
>CAZFFH010000171.1:0-2515 GCA_964518375.1 uncultured Actinomycetota bacterium | reverse complement strand
TTAATAATCGCATATTCTGCGGGTTCTATTTCTACTTTGTAGTTTCCTCCGCTAGTGAGGGTTTTTCTTCCAGGTCCGACTTTATGGCTTCACCTTCAGTGCCCCTATCCTTTGGTTGTGTTAACAGCGATACCACTATCAAAACTATGAAGCTCAAGGGTACTGATAGTATTGCAGGGTTGTTTATTGGAATTGGCGCTGTTACATTGGGAATATTATAAACTTCATTAAAAGTTTTTTGAGAAAGCAAAATCAAAACCAGTGCTGAAACCAACCCTGTACCTATTGACGCAATAATGCCTTTTGCAGTAGTTTTTTTCCAATATAGAAGCATCAAAATTGCCGGCAGGTTTGCAGACGCTGCGACAGCAAAAGCCCACCCTACAAGATAAGACACATTCATCCCTTTAAATACTATTCCGAGTATCATCGCAACTATGCCAACTCCGATTGCAGTAATTTTACCTGCTCTTACTTTCTTGTGATCACTCATTTTCAAACTCATAAACCTGTCCATTAAATCGTGAGCAACTGCCCCGGAAGATGCAACTATGAGGCCGCTGACTGTTCCCAGTATTGTGGCAAATGCCGTTGCAGAAATTATTGCAAAAAGCAAAATTCCAAAAGATTTTGCCAGAAGCGGCGCCGACATATTGTCATTTGTTAAATCAATTACACCATTTGTCATAGCCCCCAGTCCCATGTAAAGGGTCAAGATATAAAATAATCCAATCGCTGCAATTGCAACAATCGTAGACTTCCTTGCAGCTATCGGACTTGGAACAGTGTAATACCGGATTAAAATATGCGGAAGCGCAGCTGTTCCAAAAAATAATGCAAGCATCAATGAAATGAAATCAAGCCTGTCAGTGGTGGTTGCACCTTTATCGGTATCAAGCTTATAAATTCTTCCGGGCCTTAAAATCTCTGAACCGGAAGTAGGGTTCTGATAATATATGGTTATGGTCGTACCTTCATCTTTGATAACCTGCTTGCTCCATAAAAGAACTGTACTTGTCTTTATTGTCGAAAAAAAGTTAAGGGGATTCAATGTACCGGTTTTTGCAGGTGACTTGCCATCTATTTCACTTAAATTTCCAACCTGATAGAATTTCTCTTCATCTATTGTCCCACCATTATAAAGTTTTTTACCATCTGCAAATTGTGTGATAAACAAAGTTTCTTCTAAAACCTTCGAGCTTTCATTTACTTTCCAAACTGTGTTTACATTGTCTTTAGAGAGCTCGGTAAAAATCAGCTTCTTACCCTTATTATCTATATTCCATATTTTTACAAATGTATATGATTTATCGCTGGCGGCAACACTGTTATCTGATATCGATTCTATGGGGATTGTTTTGAATTGGTGGTATGGCACATCGCCACCCTGATCGGGTGCAGTTGAAAAACCTCTTGAAAAAAGTGTAATTACAAGTGCCAGTGAAAAGACGATGAGCAGGGTTCCTTTTATAAACTGCACATATGTTGTTGATGCCATACCGGCAGTTGCAACAATGATTATTACTATTGTTCCAACCATCAAAACTCCAACCCAGTGCGGCAAACCTAAGAGTGGTGTAATAAGTGATCCTGCTCCTACCATTTGCGGAATCAGGTAAAATAGTGAAACAATTAGGGTGCTTATTGCACCCATTAATTTTATTCCGCGTGAATTGAATTTTGAATCAAGTGCGTCTGTAAATGTAAATTTACCTAGTCTTTTTATTGGCTCTGCAACCACAAAAAGCGCGACAATCCAACCCGCAAGGTAGCCTATGGAATATAAAAAACCATCATACCCGGCTACTGCTATCATCCCGCATATGCCTAAAAAAGAAGCTGCTGACAGGTAATCACCTGCAAATGCAATTCCGTTTATGGACCAGTGAATTTTACCACCGGCAGCAAAATATGCCACAGATGAACGGGTTCTTTTTGCAAAATAGTAGGATATATATAATACAAGAATTACAAATGCTATAAATATTATAATTGCCCAAGGGGATGGTAAATACTTCAAATTTTACTCCTTTTGCTCATTTTCTTTTCAAGTTTTTCGAGCCTCAGAGCTTTCTCTTCTGCCCACCCGCACAAAGCGTTGTAAACAAGAGCAAGTATCAAGGCAAATACAATAAGGCCAAAACCAAAGATAATGGCAAGATTTAGGCTCCCAATGTCCAAACCCATCAATTTTGGGTTCATAACATTAATTAGAATAAATACAGCATAAATAACGGAATATCCTGCAAACATCCAGACACCAAGTTTGGATTTAAATTTGGATGTTTTTGCATCTTCTTTCCACTCGGTAGCGGGACCATGATGATCCATGAATACCTCCTTTTTTTAGTTTTTAGATTTGACGATTAGCGCTACTAAAAGTTACGGGAATTTTATCATAAAAGAATTATATATAATATTTATTTTGCAGAATTAAATACTCTTTTAACAAGTCAGGTTTAACTTAATTATTTACTATTGGCGATGCTTCATCGTTAAACGGGTTTGTCCGGGC
>CAZFFH010000170.1:0-2560 GCA_964518375.1 uncultured Actinomycetota bacterium | reverse complement strand
ATTTCTGGAATCCACTACCATCAATAAGTTTTCTAAACTTCTCTAATTCTTTTAAAAATTGATTCGAAATTTCACACCTCTCCCCAGCCATAAAAGAATGTAACTTATCATAATTTTATAGGATTTAAATATATAGTGAGTAGCATGGTAGGGCTGATATTAATTAAACTTACAAACTCAATTCAGGTATATAAATAATCTTGTCTGAGGTCATTATCCTGGTTCTAACTTCGTTCGCTATGGCCAGTTAAGAATTGCCAAAAATACTTTTTTATTTCTTTATATTCAAAAATAAATAAACTATTTACACTTATCCTATGTTCTTTACCTATGGTTCTACTTTTAATATAAAATCATAAAGCAATTTTGAATTATTCTTTAAGTTCCTTAAAACTAATTTTTGCCATTTGCCTGGTAAAGAATTAAAAATCTCTGTTATCTTTTTTTGCTGAGTTTTATTTTGTAATAAAAATTCCCCGATTTCTTTCGCAGATAGTAAATCCCTTTTTTGTTTTTCTTTATTTAATCGTCTTTCCTGAATAATAAATTTATGAAGCACGTATGCTGCCGGTTCAGGAACTATAACATTCACATTTTCATATTCTATCTTTATCGTATACCATTGAAGAAGATTAAGAAACCTTAGACCTTGTGCATTAATATGTAATTTGGGTATCTCATAAGGTTTATTTCCTTTGCCTCCGCCAAGATCAGTAATTAAAAACCCTAATTCAAGCTCTGGATGAACATATTTTGTATACCCAGTTAAATAGTCATGAGAAGGAACAAAGTCTAGGGTTTCCAGTATTTCAGGTATATTTACATCTTTATGAATCTTAGGTGGATTTGGAATAAGGAAATCAATATCCAAAGTCCTCAATAATGGTATCTCTTTAGCATTCGAAAAATATACCCTATAAAAATAATGACACCAGCTGCCGATTAAAATAATATCCTCAAGAACACCTGCTTTTTCAAGTACATTGAGTGTATTAAGAAATAAATTACTTTTTCTTTTCATTAGACATTTTTTCTATTTTAATAATATTTTTTTTGGTCTGAATATATAATCTCTTAAGCTTTCTTCTTTCTTCTATTTTATTTTTAATTTGAGAAATCTCCTCATTACCTAATTTACCTAAATATTTAAAAATACTTTTTTTACTTTCCCTATAATTAAGATAATAATATATATGTCCTTTTATTTCCTTTTCTATCAAACATCCTTTGGGTAATTTATATAAATTATGCTCGTAACTTTTTTTTAAACTTTTTAACCTGTTTAATTCTTCTGTTAAAATTCCATTTAGAGTTTCCACTTTTACCTCCCATAGATTAAAAATGTCAGTTACCAGATAATTTTAAAATTTTATAATGTTGTCTGGTAAGAGTTACCAGACATATTTATCATTATTATTATTTGTCTGGTAATTAATGTCAAGGTCAATCTAAATATTATTGTTTTAAATTCATAAAGATTTTCTTTAAAACAACCATATCTTTCAGAAGGTGGTTCGAAATTTCGTAACTCTGGGCAGCCAGTTTTATCTTTATAACTTTACTCTCTTAAAGTCGATATATCCGCGCTCCACATCTGTGCGGACCAGTTGCACGCAAAGCCTGCGGCCGACCTCCATGCCTTCAAAACCGCTCTCCAGTCTTCCTTCAATAGGCGGATACATAATGCGGACCCACGCGTCTTTTTCCGATGCGCCGGTAACAATGGCATCGAACTGCTCCCCGATCCTTGATTCCAGTAGTATTGCTGCTGCGGATTTTGTAACCTGCCGTTCAACTTTTTTCGCTTCGTCTTCTTCTTTGGTGCAGTGTTCTGCGAGTTCTTCTAATTCGTCGTTCTCGTAGGGTAGTGGACTTCCCATTATAGCTGCTTTCAGCAACCATTGTGTAATCAAATCGGGGTATCGGCGGTTCGGGGCAGTGGAGTGAGCATAGTCCTTGAGCTCATCTCCGCTGAAGACCGGACGGACTTCGATTGTTTCGAGATCGAGCGCACCGTGCAGGTGGCGGAGTACCTTCAGTTTCTTTTCAGGATTGAGCGGTGTTGTCTATTGTCTGTATTCGTCATATTACATTACCTTCCTGGGATACTTTAATATAATATAATCAGAATTAGAAAATTAATTTATACGATGGTTTTCCCTTATCAGTGTTGTTTTATCCTTTCCAGAAACATCATATACCCTTCCCTTCCATGAAAGGCCTTCTCCATACTTGGCCTGGAAAAAAGATACAAAAACAAGGGCATCTATTATAGCCATGGACAGCGGTGCAAGAAGTATGTCAAGCATTCTTTGTTTATATCTGATTGCAAATATCGTCTTTATCGCCAGCACAATAATAACCTGAAAAATTATTAATCTGATAATAGCAACGGGCCAGTCGAATAAAAAAGCTCCTAATGGAAGAAGCGTAAAAGGAATAAGAAGGGTTGCAGTAAGTAAACCGGTAAATGAAAATAATGCTAATATGTTGCCGTTAAAAGCCGGATATATGCTTTTTGCCAGGCCTATTATTACTCCTTTCAAATTCTTATACATCC
>CAZFFH010000169.1:0-2560 GCA_964518375.1 uncultured Actinomycetota bacterium | reverse complement strand
GAACAGGCAAGAACAGATGTTGAAGATGAAGCTGAAATGAGTTTTTCCAATGCAAATGCAGTTGAGAAGATACATGCGGGCCTTTACCAGAAATATCTGGACGACATGAGCAATTTGGCAGTAGTTGATGTCTATGTTTGCCAGATTTGCGGAAACACAGTTGAAGGCAATGCTCCTGACATGTGTCCGATTTGTGCTTCACCTAAAGATAAATTCAAAAAAATTATTTAATCTGTAATTGGAATAGTAGGGCGGGATTGAAAGAAGATTAGTGTTTGGAGCAAGTAAATGGCAGAACTTTAGCATAAGCGACATCGATCTTCTTGTTGAATTTAAAAGTTTCATTTCTTGCATCTGTAATAAAATTTTTTACATAGAAACTAATTTTTTCTGCAAGCTTGATCAATAAAAAGCGGTAAGTAAATTTATTTGCCAAATATAATATTATTCACTAAAATCAGTGTACTGGATAAAAATATAATATTTTGTTCACTTAGAACGATAATATGATAAAAAATATAGTATATCAGCATAAACTGGAAAAAGAAAAGCTGATTTCAAAAGATTATGTCTTTCGGGATAAGCTTAACTTTGCGCAAAAATTTATTGACAGTGATTTGATAAAAGTAATTACCGGTCCAAGAAGAGCAGGAAAATCGGTAGCTGCATTTCTTCTTTTAAAGGGAAAGGAATTTGCTTATTTAAATTTTGATGACGAGAATCTGCTTAAAGTCAAAGATTATGATGAAATTGTAAAGGCAATATTTGAAGTATATGCTGGTAACAAATATATATTTTTTGATGAAATACAAAATTTAGAAAATTGGGAAATTTTTGTAAATAAACTTCAAAGAAGAGGCCATAATTTAATACTTACAGGTTCTAATGCTAAACTTTTAAGCAAAGAATTGGGGACAGTCCTAACCGGAAGGTATATTCCAATAGAAATATTTCCATTCAGTTTCAAAGAGTTTTTAAATGTTCAAGGTTTTGAATTCAAAAAAGAAGATATAGATATTCCTGAGATCCGGGGTAAATTACTAAACTATTTAGAGAAGTACTTAATAGACGGCGGATTTCCTGAAGTATCGGTCAATAAACTTGAAGCAGGAATCTATTTGGATACTCTTTCAGACTCCATATTATTTAAGGATGTTGTAAAAAGATACAACGTAAAATATTCACAAAAAATTTATGACTTAAATAATTATTTAAGAAGTAATTTCTCTTCTGAGTACAGTTTTTCCAAGCTCAAAAATATCCTTGAATTTAGAAGCACAGTTACACTTCAGAATTACATAAGTTATCTTGAAGAAGCTTTCCTGATTTTTATTTTAAACAGGTTTTCTTTCAAAATGAAGGAGCAGATAAAAACACCAAAAAAAGTGTATCTTGTCGATAATGGTTTTTGCATGCAGATATCTTCCCGGTTTTCTCAGGATATCGGCAAATTAATGGAAAATTCCGTGTTTATAGAAATTTTAAGAAGGGGCTTTAAACCAAATTATGACTTTTTCTTTTATAAGACAAGAAGCGGCAAAGAAGTGGATTTTCTTCTTAAAAAGGGAATTAAAGCCGAGCAGTTAATCCAGGTTTGCTATAGAATAGATGAATTAAAAACAAAAGAAAGGGAGATTAAAGCCCTGATTGAAGCCAGCCGGGATCTTGATTGCAGTAATTTGCTTGTCATAACCTGGGATTATGAAGCTAGAGAAATAATTAAAGGAATGGAAGTTATATTTATTCCTTTATGGAAATGGTTTCTCCAATAGTAAATCAATAAAAACTTTAAATCGAGAAAGCAGGGATTTACTGTTGCCTATTATGATGCTGATTTTTCAAAGAAAGTTAATATAAAAATAAAAATGGTTTTCAGCAAAATCAACGATGAATATAAAATATCCGGACAGTGGTTTCAATAATTTAGACAATATGAAAAGCGGAACTTTATTCGTCTGCGCTACCCCGGTAGGAAATCTTGACGACTGTAGTTTCAGGCTCATCAAAACTCTTACAGATGTTGATTATATTATTGCTGAAGACACAAGAACCATAAGAAAGCTGCTGGCACGTTTTAAAATATCCAAACCTGCCGGAAGAATTATAAGCTATCAGGATTATTCAAGCCCGTCTAAAGTTGCATTTATACTTGAAAAACTAAAACAGGGAGAAAATCTGGCCCTAGTCTCAGAATCCGGAATTCCTTCAATTCAGGATCCCGGCTATAAAATTGTAAGTGCATGTATTGACGAAGGCGTCTCTGTTACTTTTATCCCCGGCCCAAATGCAGCGTTGAGCGCTCTTGTGCTCTCAGGACTTCCGACAGACAGCTTCCTCTTCGTGGGATTTTTACCAAAAACAGAAACCAGGAGAAAAGAAAAAATTGAAGAGGTTACATATCTTCCTTATACCCTTATATTCTACGAATCACCTCTGAGACTGGAGAAATTGCTGGGAGAATTGCTCGCGGTTTTTGGTGACAGGAAAGCCTGCGTTGCGCGTGAAATTACAAAACTTTATGAGGAAACCATAAGAGGACGATTATCTGAAATCCTGGCTG
>CAZFFH010000168.1:0-2568 GCA_964518375.1 uncultured Actinomycetota bacterium | reverse complement strand
ATTGGTTCGAAATTTCACACCTCTCCCCAGCCACTTTCAGACATATTTGTCTTGTGTGTCTTAATCATATTATATATAACTTCTGTTATAATATTGGTCATAGAAATAATATTCCCGCATTAGATTTTTTATAGATACTTATCAATGGTAATATGGCATTTATAAATTTTTTTAGAAAAAAAATTAGAAAACTGTTTACTGGATCAAATAACGTAATACTTAAAAATAAAGTTCCTTCATACGAGATTCTTGAAAGAAAGTTTTGCGATATAAATGAATTTGGACTTTATCTTCATATTCCTTTCTGCAGGCAGATCTGTCCATACTGCCCCTACAACAAAGAAATTTATAAACCTGAGACAGCAAAACTGTATGTAGAAGCAGTTAAGAAAGAAATGGATTTTTATTGCAGTTTATTTGGAGGCAAACCAATCACATCATTCTATATTGGCGGCGGAACACCTACAACCATGCTTTATAACGGCCTTTATGAGCTCCTGGAGCATGTTTATAAGAATTTTAATATGCAGTGTGATATACATATGGAGAGCCATCCAAACGATTTAAGCTTGGAAAATATTAAAACGATAAAATCTTTTGGCATACAATACTTAAGCACCGGAGTGGAAGCCCTTGATGACAAATACCTTAAATTTCTAAAAAGACCTTATGATACAAAAAAAGTAAAGGAAGTAATTGAAAGGGCAGTAAATTCAGGATTTAAATGTTTCAATATAGACTTCATTTTTGCTTTACCTGGCCAGACCTATAATGAAGTAGAGAAGGCTGGTTATGAATTAGTTAAGATGGGTGTAGATCAGGTAGCAGCTTATCCTCTTTTTATATTTCCTTACACTGAATTATGGAAAAAAATTAAAGAAAGTGATAACGGTATATTAAATACCTTTAAGAGAAAAAATATGCTTGGTATCCTTGAAAATATATTTTATGCAAAAAAGTATGTGAGGACCTCTGTCTGGGCTTTTACTAAAGAAGGGATTCCAAAGTATTGTTCTGTTACAGTGCCTTTATATGTTGGCATTGGAGCAAGCGGAGGTTCTTATTTGAAAGATGTTTTTTATCTTAATACTTTCAATGTTGCTGAATATATAAACAGGTTTAAAAGTGGTAAGACGGCAATTGCGTTATCTCTGGATATGACAGAAAAAATGCAGATGACCTGGTGGTTTTACTGGAGAATCTATGAAACCAGGTTTAGGCGAAGTGATTTTGAAAAAAGATTTGGAAAAAAATTTAATGAAGTTTATGGAAAATATATAAAATTATTTTTACTTCTTGGACTAATAAAGAAAGATGACGGAAATGAGATTATTCTTTCTGATGGTGGTATTTTCTGGTTGCATGCATTTGAAGATTTATTCTCAATAGATTACATTAGCAAATTATGGGGGACTTCAGTATTAGAACCATGGCCAGTAAGTGTTGTTCTTTAACAGAATTAAAACAAGTTCGATTTTAAAAAATGAGACAAATATTGTTCGGAATTAAATATGTAATTGACCACCAAATCTTTAGAAAAAATACTCCCCTTATTGCCGGTTTAACCTTGACTGACAAATGTAATTTGCGATGTCGGCATTGCAGGGTAGCTGGTAGTGGAAAAGAGAATTTAAGTTTTGAAGAATCCATCGCCATACTCAATTCATTTTACAAAGAGGGAGGCAGGTCTATTTATTTTCAGGGAGGCGAACCATTTATGTGGCATGATGGAGAATATAGCCTGGAAGATCTTGTTGCACAAGCCCATGAAATAGGATACCTCACAACAGTTATTTACACAAATGGCACAATCCCCATAGAAACATCAGCTGATACTGTATTCATCAGTGTAGATGGACTTCAAAAAACCCATGACTTTTTACGCGGAAAATCATTTGGCAGAATAATGAAAAATATTTTTAAATCTTTGCACCCATCCATGTTCATAAATTATACAATAAACAATTATAACAAGAATGAAGTAGAAGAATTTTGTGAGTTTATAGATAAAATACATCAAATACGCGGTATATTCTTTTATATTCATACACCATATTATGGGTATGATGATTTGTATATAGAACCTGCTGGAAGAAATGAAATCTTGAATAAGTTATTAGATTATAAAAAGAAATATAAAATTTTAAACTCAAAAGCTGGTTTAAAATCAGCATTAAATAATGATTGGAGGAGACCTCTAAATATATGTCGTGTTTATGAAAAAGGGAAGATGTATGAATGTTGCAGTTTCCCGGGTGATTCTGAATTATGCAAGAATTGTGGATATCTTAGTTATGCTGAAATAGACCAGACACTAAAATTGAAGCCTTCTGCTATTTTGAGTGCATTAAAATATTTTTAGTTCCAGTTTAAATAAGCGATTATCTAAGAAAAGTAAACTCAAAATTTACTAATATTAAATTATTGAAAGTAAGACAATTCTGGTATAAAAATATCCTTACTTAAACTCAACAATCTGGTTCTAACATTATGTACGGTGATCAGCCACTTTCAGACATCTTCGTTATTAATATCTTAATTAATTTACACCTAATTTTTGATATAATC
>CAZFFH010000167.1:0-2577 GCA_964518375.1 uncultured Actinomycetota bacterium | reverse complement strand
TCTTCAGGTATTTGTTAGCAATTGGAATACCTGCAATGGACCCGACCACACCTGCTGCGCCAAAAAGTGTAAGAATAACCGCAAAAAATTTTATTATTAATATTTTCATTTTATACCTGCCTTTTTTAAATAACTGGATAAGTCTGGCGCATCCTGAAATTATTTTTTAATACAAAACCGCATCAAGAAAAGCTTTGGTCCTGGGATGCTGGGGATTTTCAAAAAGCTCTGATGCTATCCCCTCCTCCACTATCTGTCCTTCATCCATAAATATCACGTGCGAGCCGACTTCTTTGGCAAAACCCATCTCATGGGTTACAACAAGCATTGTCATGCCGCTTTTTGCAAGATCCTTCATTACATCAAGTACTTCTTTTACAAGCTCAGGGTCCAATGCAGACGTTACCTCATCAAAAAGCATGGCACCGGGATTCATCGCAAGCGCTCTTGCAATTGCTACTCTCTGCTTCTGCCCGCCTGATAGCTGATTTGGGTAAGCTTCAATTTTATCTTTTAATCCAACCCTTGTAAGAAGATCCACGCCTATTTTTTTTGCCTGCTCCGGTTTCATTTTAAGGACTTTAAGAAGAGCTAGCGTTACATTGCCAATTACATTCATATGTGGGAAAAGATTGAAGCTCTGGAATACCATGCCGATACGCTGCCTCACCTTGTCCTTATTAACTTTTTTGGAAGTTATCTCCAGGTCATCAAGAAAAATCTTACCGGAAGTAGGTTCTTCAAGCAGGTTTATTGATCGAAGCAGTGTACTTTTACCTGAGCCGCTCGGTCCTATTATTACCCAGACATCACCCTTTTTTATTTCAAGATTTACACCTTTTAACACATGCAGGTGGCCAAACTTTTTATGTAAATCCACTATCTTTATCAAATTATGCCTCACTTTTTTTGAGTTTCTTTTCCAAATAACTGACATACCTGGTAAGTGGAAGTGTGATTATAAGATAGATTATAGCAGCTGCCGTCAGTGATGAAGGATTCATTTTCCAGGTCATCATTTCTTTGGCTGTTCTCATAAGTTCTGCTATTGCAATTACAGATAGCAATGATGAATCCTTAATAAGGGCAACAAATTCATTGGTCAGGGGAGGAAGGACCCTTTTAATGGTCTGTGGTATTACAACATACCTCATTGCCTGCATGTAAGACAATCCAAGGGATCGAGCCGCTTCTGTTTGCCCTTTATCTATGGATTCAATCCCTGCCCTGAAAATTTCTGATACATAGGCACCACTATTTACTGATAATGCTACAATTCCTGCAACAATCGCGGGAAGATTAATACCCAGATAAGGGAGAGCGTAATAAATAAAAATAATCTGCATTAAAAGAGGTGTACCCCTGAATAAGTCAACATACGCAACCGCAAGCTGGCTTAAAACCTTGATTCTTGTGACCCTTATCACAGATGTGACAAGCCCTATTATTATACCTATTACCTCTGATGTTGCTGAAAAAAATATTGTAAGGAGCGCACCCTTTAATAGAAAAGGAAGGATTTCCCTTATTATGGTCAAAGAGAAATATTTTTGGAAAAGAAGTTCAATTCCCTGCATTAAATAAACTTAAAAAGTTATTATTGGAAATATTATTAATTTAAAATATTGGGGGATTTCTCCCCCAATATTTTAAATTTTATAAGTTTGGTGGTTTTGCTCCAAACCAATTTTCAAAAATTAAATCATATGTGCCATCATCCATTAAGGTCTTTAGTGCACCGTTTACAGCTTTAAGAAGTTCAGGGGTATCTTTTGCAAAAGCTATCCCGAGCTTTTCATCTGTTGTTATTACAAAACCCACTTTAAAACCTTCATTATTCGCTGAATATGAATACCCTACATAGTTATCACAGATAACTGCATCAATTCTTCCAGCTTTAAGATCTTCAAATGCCATTAATATATCATCGTAGGTCTTTGTGGTGCAGCCCTTGATATCTTTTGAAACAATCTCTCCAGTTGTCCCTATTTGAACACCGGCAATTTTTCCATCCATCTTCTCAACTGAATCGATACCTTCATCTTCTTTTGTTGTGGCTGACTGGTCTGTCTTGAAATATGGATCAGAAAAATCCATTTCCTTTTTTCTGTCGTCGGTGATGGTAATTGAAGAAATAGCCATATCATATTTATGAGAGGTCAAAGCCGGGAAAAGGCCATCCCATGCTGCGCTTTGATAATCAAGCTTCAGGCCAATTTTATCTGCAATTGCTTGAGTTAAGTCAACATCAAATCCGACAATTTTGTCGCCTTCAACATATTCCATTGGCGGCCAGGTCGTATCGCTGCCGACCGTAAGTACTCCTGGTTTAATTGTTTCCAGCTTTGAAGTACCGGTATTTGCGTTGTCATCTTTTGAACATGCGGCAAATACGCTCAGTACCATTACTATAGCAATAATAATTGCTACACTTGTAAATAGCTTGTTTTTCATTTTAACTCCTCCGTTCAGTTTTTTGAAATGTATTATACAATAAAATCAAGTATGAACATAGATTAAACTCAAATAATGTTGGTTTTGCAATTTGAGTAGAACTTTTTGAGTTATATCAGCGGC
>CAZFFH010000166.1:0-2609 GCA_964518375.1 uncultured Actinomycetota bacterium | reverse complement strand
AGCATAGTACATCCGAGAGAGGTTATTTGTCCGGCAATTCGTGAATCGGCAGCTTCCTTAATATTCATACATAACCATCCGAGCGGTGATCCGGAGCCTTCAATTGATGATATAGAAATAACCCGGCGGTTGTGCAAGTCCTGCTCCATTGTAGGAATAAATGTTTTGGATCATATCATCATAGCTGAGAACGGGTACTTCAGTTTCAAGCAGAAAAACATGTTGTAAAAAATTGTGAAAAATAATCAATTTGACTTATAAAACTATTTTTAATAACATATGCATGCTAGATTTCGATTTCATTTTAAAGGGCCCATAGCTCAGCTGGTTAGAGCAGCGCACTCATAATGCGGAGGTCCCTGGTTCGAATCCAGGTGGGCCCACCAGTTTAATACTTGCTTTAATAATATAAAAAAATCAATTACTAAATGAATTTTAGTTTGAATTCTCTTTTACCAACCAATATCAAACTAAGCCTCAAACACTTTATATTCTTAATTTAACAATAAAACTCCTTTTTATTCTCTAATAAAATATTGTTTTTTGTACAAATATGTGTTATGTTCATCATCACTGAACAAGCTATAATAATGAACAAAAGGAATATAAAATGATTAACAATATTGAAGAAAATATTTTCAATCTTGCAATTAATGAATTTAATAGGGACAAAGAGCTCCAATTAGAAATAGAAATCGAGGAAAAAGAAAAAATCATTAATGGTTTTAGATTTGATAAATTAGTAAAATTTAGATATCAAAAAAAGGATTTACAATATTGTGTTGAAATTAAACCTAATATTAATAATACAATTATTGCTTTACTATTATATCGTAAAGAAATCCTACCACATCCACTTCTACTAATAACGGGGTATATTAATAATAATAAAGCTGAAGAATTGAAAAAAAATGGAATTCAATTTATAGACACTGCAGGTAATGCTTATATAAATTATTATCCAATATATATTTTTATTAAGGGGAACAAACCTCCTGATCTATTTTTAAAAAATACGACTTACCGTATTTTTGAACCAAGTGGAATAAAAATTGTTTATGCTCTATTAAGCAATGCTGATTTGATAAAAAAACCTTACAGATATATTGCAGAAATTACCAATGTCGCTTTAGGTACAGTAGGATGGACAATGAATGATTTAATTAGATTAGGATTTGTAATAGAAATGGGTAAAAGGGGTAGAAAACTGTTAAAGAATGAAGAATTATTTAATAGATGGTGTATAGACTATAATGAAAAATTAAAACCAAAATTATTAATAAATAAATTCACAGGACCTGAAAATTGGTGGATTAATTATAAACTGAATCCAAAATATACTCAATGGGGGGGTGAAGTTGCTGCAAATAAATTGACAAAACATATAAAACCTCAGGATATTATCATTTATGCTGACCGTGAAAAATATCAAAACGTTGTTATTGAAAATAAACTTCGCAAAGATATTAATGGAAATATTGAATTTTTTGAGAGATTCTGGAAATTTGATATAACTAACGAATTTAAAGAAACAGTCAATCCAATTTTAATCTATGCAGATTTAATTAATACCGGTAATCAGAGAGTTTTAGAAACGGCAAGGATAATTTATGAAGAATATATTAATAGACATTTCGGGAAAAATTGATAATTCATATATCGCTGCAATTAAAGAAATAAAAAAAGTAGCTGATTCTCTTAAAATATCTTTTTTTATTATTGGTGCATTTGCAAGGGATATAATTATTGAATGTTTTTACAAAATTAAAGCACCAAGAATGACGATGGATATTGACTTAGGGATTAGAGTATCAAGTTGGAATCAATTTGACCAATTAATTAATACCTTAGAGTTATCCGGAGAGTTTAAAAAAATAAAAGAAAAACACAGAATTATTTATAAAAATATCTTAATTGATATAGTTCCATTTGGAAGCATATCAAATAAAAATGAAAAAATAAGTTGGCCACCCGAAAATGAAGTTATTATGTCTGTTATGGGGCTCAATGAAGTTTATAATAATTCAACTTTGGTTAGACTACAAAATAATCCGTCATTAGAAGTTAAAATACCAACACTCCCGGGTTTAGCAATTTTAAAGGTATTTGCTTGGAAAGATAACTTTCCCAATAGATCTAAAGATGCAGAAGACTTATTGTTTATTATGAAGAACTACGAATATGCAGGGATTGAAGATAAGTTGTATAAATCAGAATTACAATTATTAAAAAGTGAAGATTTTGATAACCAAATTGCTGGAATTGTTTTATTAGGGAAAGAAATGAGTAAGATATGTACAAATAAAACCATTGAATATTTAAAGAAAATTCTAGAAGAAGAAACTTCTGAGAATTCAGATTATAACTTAATTAAAGACATGTTGCTTACTTCCAGAGATGATTTTGATAGAATTTTATTTTTATTAAAAAAATTAAAAGAAGGTATTTACACTCTCTTTCAATACTTGGGCCCACCAAACTAATTTGATTCAAATTAGATAGGAAATCGTAGGGGCCCATAATCATTGAATTACATTATTATGAATTATAGAGCTTGTAGTCGTTTCTTCCCTTATCTTTGACTTCATACAAAGCCAGGTCTGCATTTT
>CAZFFH010000165.1:0-2643 GCA_964518375.1 uncultured Actinomycetota bacterium | reverse complement strand
ACACTAGTTTGGGCAATATCCTGGTAAGTTTGGGTAAAGCACTCTTACGGTCCATTCTTTTAAAAGGTGATTTTTTAGATAAGCTAGTTAAGCAGGGGGTCAAAACCTGGAAAAATTATTTATAAATGTTGGTTATCTTTAACTTAAGTCTATGTCTTGCATTAATTTATTAAAAATTATAGCTTTCCTGAATTTTCTGTAGATTTCTTTTTTGTCCGAATATTTAACTGCGTTATTTATTGTTTTTATTAAGGATTGATAATCATTTTTTTTACTGTAGATCTCTATTAAAAGATCATAAGTTAAGGAACTTTTTGTTCCAATTATTAGATTTTCATTAAGACAATTCTCTGCTATGTCCATTTCATTCATCTCTAATAGAACTAAGGCCCGGATTTCGTTTTGTTTTATAGTTTCATTTATGGCCATTTGTATTATGTTTCCAGCCAATTATATAAGTTACGCATCTGCGTCTGAATCTTTAATAATTTCTTTTGCAATATCTAATTTGACCAGTTCTTTCTCCTTGCTGGAATAGAATTTCAGCTCACCTATTATTCTATTGTATTTTGAAATATAAATTTTACTGCCATTGTACTTATTAATATATTTAGATAGATTTGTCCTGATATCTCTTATGTCTTTCTGTATCATATTACCAAACACCTTTTTTTAAAATATTTAATAAATTTATTTAATTACTATTATTAATATCGGAAAAAAATTAATAAACTTTAGCATTATTTAAATTATTTTAGAAGAATTTTTTTAAAAGAGTGCCAGCTATGCACTTACAGCAGCAGGACAATTCAGTTCTTTTTTAAGAGTAAGTAGTATTTTTTTATTAATTTGCGAAATTCTTGACTCAGTTACATGCATTAATTGTCCAATTTCTTTAAAATTTTTACCTTTGAAGTAATAGTGGAAAAGGACTTTTCTTTCCTTGGCAGTAAGTTTGCCTATGGCTTTCTTGAGAAATAGCTTATCCTGTACTTTTTCTGCAAAGTCAGCTGTCATAGCTGCGTATAAACCACCAATGCTGTCATCAGAGCTTGAGCTGTCAGCTATTTTTTTCTCATAAAAATCAGGATCATCTATTGATAACATGACAAACTTACCATTTTCCCAATCACTGAAATAATTTCTAACTTCATTATCTTCAAATTGATTTTGGCAATTATTTTTAATTCTTAACCTTTGAGATCTTGAGAGCCAATCTTGCTTTCTTACTCCATCAATGATGGCTCCCCTTATCCTGTAGGTTGCGTAAGTTTCAAATTTAATATTCCTGTTTAAATTAAATTTCTTTATCGCATCAATCAGGCCCAGGTATGCATAGTTTTCAAGATCCATAATATCTACTGTTTTGGGCAATTTTGCATAAACTCTGCTAACTATGCCCTTTAAAAAAGGAATATAGTTTGAAATTAGCCTGTCTCTATAGAAATTATCTTCTCTTTCCTTATAAGTTTTCCATAAAATTGTTAAACTGCCTTCCATAAATCTCTCTCACTTACTAATTTAATAATAAATATCATCTAAGCTAAAAACATATTTAAATAGATACGTACATTATTTTACTAAATTATTTATTAAAATGTCAATACTTTTTATAAAATATATTTATATATTTTTATAATTTATATTTCTGATAATATTTACATATAAATCTATATATTTTATTAAGTATTAGTTTTATATAATGTGTAGTACTGCGCTTTGGTACACTTTGTTTTATTTAGTATTCTTTTGTTATATAATTTAAAGAGAAAGGTTAAACAGGTTAAAAAGCTTAAAAAGCTTTAGCATCTGGTTGTTTATACAATGAGAATATAAACTTGAACTGCTTGCAGATTGTTTAATTTAATTTAAAAAAGGATAAAAAATGAAAATAAAGAATAAGATACCGGGACTTGCTTTAATTGCCATACTTATATTTTTACCATTTACCATGACAGGTTGTTTTGGTACAGGAATCCCGGAAATTACAATGCCGGGTGAAACTACGGATCAGGCTTATAAAAATACTATTTCTGTTACTGGTAACGGTACAGCAAAGGTTTTACCTGATGAAGTTGTTGTAGACGTTTCTGTCGTTACTGAAAAACTTACTACAGAAGAAGCTGTAAATGAAAATACAAGCATTTTTGACAAAGTAAAAAGATCGATTGAAAAAATCAATGCAGCAAACCTGAAAATTGAAACGACAAATTTCAATCTTTCACCACTTTATGATTATTCGGTACAAAATCAACCACCAAAGATATATGCTTACCAGGTTACAAGCACAATAGAAGTAAGGACAACAGACCTGGAAAAAATGGGTGAAATTATTGCTAGTGCCATAGAATCGGGGGCCACGAATATTTCATCAATAGGTTTTGACCTCACGGAAAGCTTAAAGCAAAAAGCTGTAAATGATGCTCTTACTGCTGCAACAAATGATGCCGGCGCCAAAGCTAAAACTATAGCAGATTCCATGGGATTAACTATTGACAGGGTATATGCCATAAATGAAAGCGGTACAAGCTTCCCGGAACCTTTTCGTGCAGCTATGAAATCGGCGCCCGAAGGGATGGGTGGAGATGTTTCAGCACCAGAGATTTTACCTCAGGAAATTGAAATTTCGGCAAGTGTGGGCAT
>CAZFFH010000164.1:0-2663 GCA_964518375.1 uncultured Actinomycetota bacterium | reverse complement strand
ACGCTTGTTGGCCCTCACCGGGATGATTTGCTCATTACCATAAACGGAAAAGATACAAGGTCTTTTGGCTCTCAGGGACAGCAGCGGATTGCTGCAATATGTTTAAAACTATGTGAAATCCATATTTTAAAGGAAGAATTAAGAACTGAACCTATCCTGCTTTTGGATGACGTGCTTTCAGAGCTTGACCACGAGAGGCGGAATAAACTTATAGAGACTATCAAAAACAAATTCCAGACATTTGTAACTACCACCGGCATAAGTTATCCGGATAAGCTGGAGGTAGATTTTGAAAATAGATTCCTGGTGAAAAATAATAAGATTACTTATTTAACTTAGTTAATTTTTTTAATTGTGATATTATAATAAAATTTATAATTAGTAACTTTATTGTAACGTCACACTATTTAAAAAAATAACAGTAAAAGAGTAAAAAGTAAAATTGCAGATAGTATATTTGTTAGCAAAATAGAGGTATGAAATGGAACTAAATACTATAAGTTTGTGGGTAATTTTGGGCATATCTGTTTTTATATTCTTTTTCGGTTTCTTTTATAGGATTTCAATCTGGTTAAGAGGTGAAGAAGAAAATAAAGATGATAAAAGTTTGAAGAAGTCCAGATTAGGCAAATTTTTCAGGTACCTGGGAGTATTTTTTAGGGGGATTTTCAGCAGAAGATTTGCAGGTATCGTAAGAGGCTTTTTTATGGATGGTATTGTACACCGGAATTTATTCAAGGACAGCATTTTAAAATGGTTTATCCATATCTTTATGTTCTGGGGTCTGGCTGTATTTACTTTGATGACCATTTTGCATGTTATTGCCATAGCACTTACTCCTAATGGGGCCGTACTGGAAAGCGCCGGCTGGTATATCAGGGTTTTCGGGACACTGGCAAATAGTTTTACTGCACTGCTCCTTGATTTATCCAAATTTGCTATATTGGGTGGTGCTTTTATAGCAGTGCTGAGATTTCTCTTACTGAGGAAAAAAATCAAATCCGTAGAGTTAAAAGATAAGTCTGCGGGAGTCATTATTTCAATAATTGTTGTTTTTAGCTTTTTTTACGAAGCTTTCTTTCTGGCTAATTTAGTTCCGGTATGTAAAGCAGTATTTGCTCCAGGTGGATTTATATTATCCCGTATTTTATATTATCTGGGAATAAAAGGGATTTTCCCGGCTGAATTGTTTTTCTATATTTATATCATACTTCTATTTTTATTTGTTTCATATATTCCATATGGTAAATATTCACATATGGTCTTTGGTCCTATAGTGGCTGTTTCCAATAAGCTTGGGAGTGAACAAAAAAATAAAAAGGAGATTAAAGATTGAGTGTAAAAATGAGCAATGAAATGAAACTGGATAAATTTACAGTAAAACAATTAGCTGAAATTGATGCATGTACAAGATGCGGAAATTGCCTTGACCTGTGTTCAGCCTACATTGGAAGCGGCGATGTTTCAATATCTCCTAAAAAGAAGATGGAAAAATTAAAAAAAGCAGTCGATGCAAGATACAATATTTTTTACAGGCTTTTCGGGAAAAAGAAATTATCAGAAAAAGATTTGGAAGCTATTTCAAAAGCTGCCTTTGACTGTACGATGTGTTCCAGATGTGAAGTAGATTGTCACATAAATATAAAACTAAAGGATATGTGGTTAAAGCTTCGGGAAATATTGGTGGATTCGGGAAAATATCCCGAGATCCTGGATATGATGCGGACAAGGTTGATAAACTCACATAATATTTCTTTTGATACCAATGAAGGCAGATCAAATTGGGTTGCCCAGATTCCTGATATACCTGAAAATAGATATATTAAAGAAAAAGCAGATGTAATATATTTTGTTGGCTGCGTATCATCATTTTCCCCTAGGGTTTTTAAAATACCGCGATCAATAGTACAAATTTTGAATGCTGCAAATGTTGATTTCGGGTTATTGGGAGATGAAGAATGGTGCTGCGGTTTTCCGCTCCTTACTTCGGGGTTTAAAGAGGATTTTATAGATTTTGCAAAGCATAATATAGAAAAAGTCAATAAGACTGGTGCCAGGTATTTAATTACATCGTGCCCATCATGTTACCACATGTGGAAGCATACATATACTGAGCTTAAGTTGGGAATTAAGGCGGAATTTGAAATACTTCATGTTGTGCAATATATTTACAAGATTGTAAAAGAGGGTAAATTAACCTTAAAGCCATTAGATCTAAAAGTTACATATCATGATCCATGCGACCTGGGCAGGAATTCTGATGTTTATGAGGAGCCAAGAAATCTTATAAAAATGATACCAGGGGTGAAGTTCGTAGAACTGGAAAATAATAGAAAATTAGCTACATGCTGCGGAGGCGGAGGGAATGTCGAGGCAGTAAATGTTAAGCTTTCCGATAGTATTGCAAAAATTAAAGCGCATGAAATAATAAAAACTGGTGCTGATACCGTAGTGACTTCATGTCAGCAGTGCGTAAGGACAATTCAGCAGGCTTTAAAAAAAGAAAACTCAAAAATAAAAA
Organism: uncultured Actinomycetota bacterium; assembly: GCA_964518375.1. Classification (GTDB taxonomy): domain Bacteria; phylum Actinomycetota; class Humimicrobiia; order Humimicrobiales; family Humimicrobiaceae; genus JAHILC01. The sequence goes on along the minus strand of CAZFFH010000164.1, from coordinate 142 downwards.
CAATGGACATATCAGAACTTTTGCTGGCAAGCATATCGGGCGTTTGAGGTTTAATGCGCAGGTCCAGCCTTCTATAAGAGGTTATTAAGGTTTAAATAATGGAAAAAAAGAAAAAAATTCCCAGGACAATTCATTTTACTTC
>CAZFFH010000163.1:0-2704 GCA_964518375.1 uncultured Actinomycetota bacterium | reverse complement strand
ATCGCTGATTTTTTTATTCAGTGGCATATTATAGCATAAATTTTTTTATTTGTTTTAAAATAATTTTTACAATAAATAATAATGAATTACACCTGCGATGGGTAATATAATACTTGTTTATCAATTGTAATTTTTTATATACTAATCTTTATCAACATATTAAAAAACGAAAGGGAATAAAGATATGAAAATTAAGGAAAGTGGTTTAATTTTTAATCTTAAGGATATTACCAAAAAGACATTTGATGACAGATGGGTAAAATTTGCATTTGGGCCACTGGGTAAAATTGAAACAAAAAACTTAAACCTTGGTGTGGTAAATTTTGATCCCGGCAAGGAAGCGCTCAATCACAGGCACGATGTAGACGAAGCGTTATTTGTCTTATCGGGTAATGGGAAAATAAAAATTTGCAGCAAGGTTTACGATATAAAACGTAATGATTTTATACACATTCCAGGCAAGACAGATCATTGTATAATGACGGGAAAAAATAAAGTAAAAATACTTTTTATTTTTGGTGGAAATATTCTTATAGATAGATAAGTAACAAGGTAATCAATAAATGAAACAAGAGTAATTGGTGGTTTGCAGGGTTTTGGCCTGAGTATCTTTAACTCCTCAAATACACTTTTATATACTTCATAAGCATCATCTTTAAGCTTGTATTCCTTAACAAGCACAACCCACACTTCATCATAATACACACTATTAATTAGCTTTTTAAAAATCATTATGTGACCAAATTTAATTTTAAAATGATATTAAAATTATGATAATAAATTAGAGATTTGAAAGCAAATTCTTATAATTTCACCCTGATTATCTGGTTGATTCAAATACAGCATGCGTTCAATTACTTTTTCAAAATCACTGAAGCATCCAGGTTTCCAGAGACAAAAGTCTTTAATATGTTTCTGCTTAATTATTTACAAAGAGCTCTAATTACAGAATCAATACGAACTCTAACTTTCTTATAATCTATCTTCTTCCATGCTTCAAGAATTGGTATGTATCTACTATCTCTGCTTTCCTGAATTTTATCCAAAAGCAGCATTATCATATCCCTTGCTCTATCTTTTAAATAAAGCATATTAAAACTATTTATGCCGATATTAATTAATCTATCAAATCCGGAAAGAATTTCGTCAGTATAAGTATCTTTTTCTATCTCCCATCCCTTCGGACTGTATATAAGCATAGGTAGCCTACCGCTATATTCAATCTCCAAATATCTATTTATAATCAACCAACCTATCTTTGAAGTAATTTCATATATCGACAGACCTTTATAATATCCGTACGAAGGATTATTTGTAAGGTCTTTTTCTAAAATAGTTTTATCTTTGGATCCTTTCAGTATCTTAGCTAATAGACTTCGTCCCCCTTCCATTATCAAATCATCTGCTCCCCTTAAAATAGCTTTAATCTCTTCATTCGATAATGGACCAGATTTTTGGGGATGCAGACTTACTGAAACTCTTCTTGTTTTTTTACTCATTCTACTCTCTTCTATCCATTTATTGCCTCCTTGTTATAAAATGGGAAAAACTCAAATATTATTATATTTACCAGATATTTTTTTATTTTCATCCTTACGTTCTTGATACATTTCCCGGATCCATAAATATACTGGCTTTTTCCAGCTTTGGCTCTTGTTTGGAATATTTTTTATAAGACTTTTCGGATTTAGTCCCAACTCTTTGGCTATCCGGACAGTTTCCACATTTAACCTGCATTTCTTCTTAGCTTCTATCCATTCAATATCCATTTTATTTTTGTTTTTACCAGCCACAATAATCACTTTTAAACCTATTAAAAAGTTGTATCAACCATGAACTAAATTATTTTACTATCCTGTATATCCGCATATCCCGGTACGTGGAGAATTAACTACAGGTAGAAACATCTCTCTGCCGCATTTATGTTTTTTGGCACAATCATCACATAGCCACCCTTCTCCGGACCAAAAACATTCTGTACATATCTCCGTGGCAGGCTTGTCACAATAAGAACACATTATTGGAGGTGGATCATTTCTTGCAATGATTCTCATAGAGCTGCCTTTCATCTCACCATCATTTTCTGATACAACTTTCAGTTTTAAATATGTAGTACTTCCAAAATCATACTCATGATAGAATTTTTTATTAAGTGAAAGTACATTGCCCAGTTCTATATTCATATCTTCCTGCTCCCAATTTTCATCAGGTTCTGAAAAATACAATTCATCTCCAATTCTAAACAGACTCAGGTGTCCGCAACATTCCAGCCATACATCTCTGAGAAGATTATCTAATTCTTCAAGAGTTGCAGTAGCAGGTGCTTCAATATGCAGCCAATAATCTGATAAATAATCGTTTCCTTCAGCTATAATATGAAAAATTTTTACCTTTTTAATACTCTTATTTCCTGAAGATGTTTCCAATATATTATTTCTTTTACTGCATGACCGTAAATGTCTTGTCATGCCCTCTTTATTGAAAGTCTCTTTACAAAAATAACATTTTCCATAAGAATTTGTCATTTGATATTTCCCTCCTGCTTATTTAATGATACTCTTGTTAGCTACTAACTTGCTGCCAGATTTATTAAAAAAATATTGATTATATTATAACGTATTGTGATTATACCAATTAAACTTTTTAGTAAAACTATTTTTAACAAAGAAATTTTATTTTTTGTCTATTAAATTTAAATCCGTTG
>CAZFFH010000162.1:0-2731 GCA_964518375.1 uncultured Actinomycetota bacterium | reverse complement strand
ACCCAGGAAATAGCTGAAAAGCTTATAAATGACGGCTATAATGCCGATTCCCTGCATGGTGACTTAAGCCAGACTTTGCGTGACAAGGTTATGAAGCATTACAGGGACAGGACCCTGCAGCTGCTGGTTGCGACAGATGTGGCTGCAAGAGGCATAGATGTAAATGATGTAAGCCATGTAATAAATTACAGGCTGCCTGACGAGAAAGAGATCTATACGCACAGAAGCGGAAGGACTGCAAGAGCCGGAAAGTCAGGAGTAACGGTCTCGATTGCCAATATAAAGGATATGGATATGATAAGGCAGATAGAGAAACAGATAAACACAAAACTTGTTTACACAAAGGTACCTGGCGGAGTAGAGGTATGCGAGGCTCAGCTTATGGCGCTTATGAAAAAGATACAGAAAGTAGAGATAGACAGGGAGGAAATCTCCAAATACCTTCCTGCAATATATGATGAGCTTAGAGATATTGATAAGGACGAGCTTATAAAACGGATCGTTTCTCTTGAATTCAATCGTTTCATAGAATATTACAGGGAAGAAGATGACTTAAATATAGACTTTTCAAAGAAGGATCATATAAGAGCTAAAGGTTCATATCAAAAAGGCAACAGCATGTTCATAAACCTTGGCACCATGGACGGTTTTAATACAGGCAAGATGGCCAATTATCTTATGGAAATAACGGGACTGTCTGCGGAAGCGTTTGAAAGGATAAATGTCAAAGGGGCTTATTCATTTATCGACATAAAAGAGTCCTTTATGTCTGATGTTCTTGATTCATTTGAGAATGAGGTATATAAGGGCAGGAAAATAAGGGTAGACGGTTCAGGCGGCGGCGGTACAAAAAACGGCGGCACAAAAACCCATAGGCCATATTCGCCTTCCGGAGGCAAAAAAAGGTTTTTTAAAAAGACATCGCGGAGAAAATAAAGAAGTTACAGGTATTCATCCAGGATAAGGATTTTGATATCTTTTATATTTAATTTTTTTAAGGAAATATCATTAGTAATAAAAGCATCCGAGCATGTAATTAAAGCAGTTGAAAGTATGATCGAATCAGGAGTTCTCAGATTGTGATCTCCTCTCAGAGATGCTGCAAATTTTGCAATATTGTAGTCGACAGGCTGGATTTTAGTATTTGGAAGGGAACTGATAAATCCTTCAAACACCGAAACCTGATCGTAATCTTTTAATCTGTAAGGTTTTGCTAAAAGCTCTGTTATTGTCAAAGCAGAGATATTACAGAATATTCCGCCCCCGGCAATTTTTTCAATAAGAGCCTTTGTTAAAATGTCATAAGGCTTGATGGTTTCCAGATGGTAAATTAGAACCGAACTATCGATACACACACTTTTTAAGTTCTTGAGTTTTTTATAAAAACCGTTTACTTCCAAGAGCCTCTCTCTTCATTAATATATGCATCGACCTCTTTTTTTGAAGACCCCCATGTACCTTTCATTAAACCACAAGTATATTCCGCATATTTTTGAGGAGTCAATAAAATTGTTTCATCACCTCTGGTAAAAATAACAACAGCACCTTCTGTTTTAATGCCCATCTTCTCCCTGATTTCCTGAGGGATCACAAGCTGGCCTTTCTTGTTGAGTTTTACTAATTTAGTAATAGTCATACTATAATATTTATCTAATATAATTTAATATTTGTATTACTTAATATTATGAGTATAATAAATTTAAAATAGTAATACAAGAGAAAAATAAAGAAAAAAATTTTTAATCTTTGTTAGTTATTTTATTATCTAATAAACAATTAAGTTGAGGCACTAGTTTCTTCATGCTATAATTATCTCATATTTTTATTAGTCTATAGGTAATAAATACACATACATGGGTTATTAATTTGGAAAAAATGGAACATAAAATTAATCTAACTACAGTAAAAAAAAAGCTTTTAAGGTATTTTAAAAATAAAATAAAAATCTTGGGTTTGCATAATTTGCAATAATAAGATTATAATTTGGTTGAAAATGGAGGTGGTTTAAATGGGTGATAAGAGCCCGAAGGATAAGAAGAAAAAAAAGGCTAAGAAAACTGATAAGAAAGTCACAGCTTCAACAACTTTAACTATTCCTGGCAGCAAAACTAAATAATCACGGTAATCCTGATGAAGTTAGTCTAAAACAAACCTACTGCTATTATGAATTAAAATAACAGTAGGTTTGTTGTGATGTTTTCAAAAATTTTGTAAGTAAAAATATTTGTTAAAATATAAGTTGCAATATTAAATATTTGGAATATTTAATAATAATTTTCCATATAAATGATCAATAAGATTTCAGATGTAACCCAGGATTTTTCAAAGGTTGCTACCAAAAAAGTATTAATTTACTCACTAGCCCAGAGAATGGTACTGGGTATTTCTGGCGGGCTTGTAGGGCCCCTGATCCCGATTATTGCAAAAGATTTAAATATTGGTCTTGATAAAATAGGCGCAACCATATCATTTTCCATATTGGCTATTTTATTAACAGCAATTGTATTAAATAATTTTATTGACAATCTAGGTTTTAAGAAGGTCCTTATAGCAGGGGTAGTCTTTCTTTCTTCTGGAGCCTTAGGGATAGTTCTCTCAAAAACATTCATTTTTTTCATTATATTTTATTTTATTTATCAGCTTGGGATAGGAATTTTATCTATAACAATCTTTTCAATTATTGGTGGCGTGCTTTTTGAAGAAAAATCACGCAGAATAATGCAAACATCAA
>CAZFFH010000161.1:0-2749 GCA_964518375.1 uncultured Actinomycetota bacterium | reverse complement strand
TTTCTGGTTCTTGCAGTTCTTTTTAATTGTTTCCAGATAATGCCTCTTCTGGGAGAAAATAAGAAGATAATCAAAAATATGACTGTTGCAGTTAAAACAATAGCTGCCCCTGATGCAACGTTTGCATAATAACTAATATATAAACCAATGATACTGGATAAAACTCCAATCAAGCAGGAAATGCCCATCATTGCCGGCAGCCTTTTTGAAATAAGAAATGCCGAAGCTGCCGGTGTAACAAGCATTGCTGCTATCATAACAACACCAACTGTTTGAATTGAGGCTACAATTGTAAGTGCCATTAGTATCAGCATAAAATTCCTGTAAACTTCCACAGGTATTTTTACTGCCCTGGCAAAGACCTGATCAAAAGAAATAATCATAAATTCCTTATAAAAAATAAATATAAAAAGCAGTATGATAAAACCGGTAACTGCCGTAAAGATAAGGTCGTTTCTGCTGACTCCTAAAATATTTCCAAATAAAATGTGGCTTAGGTCAACCGCATAAGTTCTTATTGAGCTTATTATCAAAATTCCTAATGCAAGGAAGGCAGAAAAGAGTATGCCTATAGCAGTGTCTTCCTTTAACCTGCCCTGTTTTGAAAGCTGGCCTATCCCTAAGGCTATAACAATAGAAGCAACAAGTGCCCCAAGCGTAAGGCTTCCATTTAAAATATAAGCTATTGCGACTCCGGGAAGTATCGCGTGTGCCATTGCATCTCCCATGAAAGCCATTGACCTTATCACTACATAGCATCCGATTACAGAACAGATGATTCCGACAATAACTGAAGCAATTAAGCCTCTTTGCATAAACTCATATGTAAATGGAGTTAAAAGCCAATTTAACATATTTTTTTTAATAGTTAATTATTTAATATCTTTTGGGCAACACTGATCAACTATTGCAGCGTTACCAATAAAAACTATCTGATCCCCGAATGCAGCTCTTAAGTTATTCTGTGTAAAAACCTCCGAAGACAACCCGTAAGAAATCATCTTTTTATTTAACAGCATGACACTGTCAAATTTCAGTGACGCAAGATTAAGATCATGGGTGGCAATCATAACTGTTACCATATCTTGCTTTAATTTATCAAGCAAATTCCAGATTATTTCCTGGGTAAAAACGTCCACTCCATTAAAAGGTTCATCCATCAGGAATATATGTGGTTTCTGGGCAAGTGCCCTGGCTATGAACACTCTCTGCTGCTGGCCTCCTGAGAGATTGTCTATCGGCCTGTTGGCAAGTTCAAGAATGTCCATCTGAACCATTGACTCAAGTACTATCTCATCGTCATGTTTTGAATATCTTTTAAATCTCGGAGTGCCGTTAAATCTGCCCATTTGAACAACGTCCCTGACTGTTACGGGAAACATCCAATCTACTTCTTCTCTTTGGGGAATGAATGCGACACAATCAAAATGATGGCCCAGTGGTCGTCCGTGAATAAATATTTTTCCGCTTTCAAGGGGGAGAAGCCCTATAAGTGCTTTAAACAATGTAGATTTGCCTGCACCATTTGGGCCAATAACAGCAACGCGCTGGCCATGCTTTACGCTGAAGCTTAAATCCTCAATCGCTTTCAGGCTGTCGTAATTGATTGATATATTGTCTATATCCAGTCTTGCCGGTTCAAGAACTGATAATTTTTCGGTCATTTTTTATTTCAATATAGTTATTATAAAATTTCATTATTCTTCAATATTCTTATTTAAACTACCATTTTATCTTATCTTAATGAATTACTTCAATGATTCAACAATTTCGTTGGTATTAAACTCAATCATATCTATATAAGTTGGTGCGGGCCCATCCGGCTCTGTAATAGAATGGGTATAAAGCTCCGTTACAATCTTTATATTGGTTTCCCTGGCAACCTGATTGGCAATTTTTGGATCAGATCCTGTTTCAAGAAATATTGCCTTTGCGCCAGTTGCTTTTATTTTTTCAATAAGTTCTGAAATCTCTTTAGCAGAAGGAGAAGATGCAGAGCTTGAGCCGGGAATTATTGTTCCTATGACTTTAAATCCATATCTGTCTGCATAGTATCCAAAGCTTTCATGATTTGTTACCAAAAGCCTTTTACCTTCAGGAATTTTCTTCACTGCTTCTACAATCCACTTATCTAATTCTATAAGCCTGGCTGTATATTTTTCGGCGTTTATATTATATAAGTCTTTTCCTTGCGGGTCTGATTCTATAAGGGCATCCCTTATATTCTGTACATAAACCTTTGCAAGGTTGGGATCTAACCAGAAATGGGGATCCCCCTTCAAACCCTCCAAACCTTTTGAGCATTCTACTATTATAATTTTCTCATTGGCACCTGTTATACTATCCTTAAGCCATTCTTCAAGCCCGGCGCCATTTGTAATCAAGATATCGCTTTCGGCAATTTTTGCTATATCACCCGGAGATGGTTCAAAACTGTGCGGATCCAGGCCTAACGGCACAAGCGTATCGATTTCTAGCCTGCTCCCTGAAACATTTTTGGTAATGTCTGCCAGGAAGGATTCTACTGCAAGCACTTTAGGTAAGGTCGTCTGGGTAGACTTGTTGTCCGGCTCTGTTTGATTCTCTTTAGTTTTATTGTTTAATTCATTACCATCATTACATGCATTAAGAAATAGTAAAGCAGCCAAAGAAATGGTTATAAGAAGTAAAAGCCGAATCAGAGCCGGTTTTTTACTTTTATTTAGTTTTTGAACACGCATTGCACAATCCTTTCAAAGTTAGATTGTGT
>CAZFFH010000160.1:0-2781 GCA_964518375.1 uncultured Actinomycetota bacterium | reverse complement strand
TGGATACAAGATCATAAACCTGGATAAATTGACATATGCCGGTAATCTGGAAAATCTAAAAGATATCGAGGATATCAAAAACTATAGATTCATAAAAGGGGATATTTGTGACAGGGATTTAGTGGAAGATATTTTTTCCGGTAACAAAATTGATGCTGTCGTAAATTTTGCTGCGGAATCGCATGTAGACAGGTCAATAACAGATCCGGGAGTTTTTATCCAAACTGATGTGTATGGTGTATTTGTACTGCTGGAGGCTGCAACAAAGTATAAATCAAAAGTATTTTTACAAATAAGTACTGATGAAGTTTATGGTTCTATAGAAAAAGGGTCCTTTAGCGAAGATGACACGCTGGCCCCCAACAGCCCGTATTCTGCATCAAAAACAGGTGCAGAAATGATTGTAAGGTCGTTTTTTAAAACTTATCAAACTCCAATTCTTGTAACCAGGACTTCAAACAACTTTGGGCCATACCAATATCCCGAAAAAATAATCCCATTATTTGTGACTAATTTAATTGATGGCAAGAAAGTTCCACTTTATGGAGACGGCATGAATGTCAGGGACTGGATATATGTCAGCGACAACTGTATTGCCCTGGATATGGTTTTACACAAAGGGAAAATCGGGGAGGTTTACAACATTGGTGCAGGCAATGAAAAACCCAATGTCTGGATTACGAAAAAAATATTAAAAATTTTAGATAAACCTGAAACTATGATCGAACCTGTTGCAGACAGGTTGGGCCATGACAGGCGATATTCCGTAGATTGCTCAAAAATAGAAAAAGAGCTGGGATGGAAACCCGAAGTAGATTTCGAAGAAGCTTTACATAGAACGGTACGCTGGTATGTTAATAATGAAAAGTGGTGGAGGCCCTTAAAAAAGTAGAAATGCTAAAATGGCAAAACATTCAAAGAAATCACAAAATAAATTATTAATCGCAGCTTGCTCAGTATCAGCTTTTTTAATATTAATATCATGGTCCTGGCTTCTTTTATATATCCCGCCTATTTCAAATAAGGCTGAAGGGTTTTTAAGCAAATACCTGAAACAATTCTTTATTGCTTCTGAAAATGAAGACATAAATGCCGAAAACTCTGTTGACACGACAACTTCTCCAGAAGATAAAAATTCTCAATCCGAAGAAACCCCGGAAACCGGAAGCTCTGCGAATGGTACAGAAAACAATACAGAGGATAATGTACCTGCCAAACCCACAATAAGTTTAAAGATTTACGAGGGGCCGCTATATTCTGCGTCTGATGATACCTGTTATTATAAGGTGAAAGCAGTCGTTACGGGCAAACCTGCTCCAACTATCCAATTCAGCAAAGATGACAGTGAGGGCCTGCTTGGTTCCGGCATGGCACAAATCAACCTTAAAAGGAATATGAAAACCTATACATTAACTGCCACAGCAGCAAACTCCCAGGGCACTGTTATGGATTCAATAACCTTAAATTGGGGATGCAACGCCAGTCCCGCCATATCTGAGGTTAAATTATCCAGTGATATCGTATATGTTGATAAGCAATATGAGTTGACTGTCAAAGCCAGTGACTCTGATGGCGATAAACTGACCTATAAATGGACTGTAGGCGGCGGCGCCTTAACAGCCGATAATCTGGAAACTGTTAAGTGGAACACTCCTTCAAAGTCAGATAACTATGAAGTAAAAGTAGTTGTACAGGACGGCAGAGGAGGAAGTTCTTCAGAGAGTATATCTGTTTATGTTGGTAATGTGGAAGTAGCTGTGACAACCCAGCCACCGTCCACTACTGCGCCGCCCGAGACTTCGCCCCCAACTACGACAACTTCACCGCAGCAGACGAGTCTTGACCTGCCGAAGAAGACAAATGAAGGTGGCTACCTGGAGTATGGAGGGGAAACTTTTGCAGGTGGAAACATATATGCGGGAGATTCTGCCAACAATAAACCCTGCGTTGGTTTTATTAGCTTTGATATTGCAGGCATAGCGGGTAAAACTATCGCGTCTGCAACACTTAGCCTTGGCAGTGCTTCAGTTCAAGGTGATCCTCTTGTATATCTTGATGCTTTCTGGATAAACGTAGTCGAGTGGGGCGCAGAGCCTATCATCCAGAATGATTTTAATCTGCCAGGAATAGCTATTCAAAGCTTTAACAGCCCAAATATAACCTGTACTGCTGAAAAGTTGAAATCAGAGCTCCAGAAAGCTATCAATAGTGGCAAATCAAGATTCCAGTTAAGGGTTCATTTTAGTGGTCCATATACTGATAATGATGGCGCCAGGGATGGGTGGGAGTATGCTCAATCAAGCGTCAATCTTAATGTAAAATATAATTAACAAAAGTATTTAAATAAGTATATAATTTCTTAAGTAAAAATTAATAATATATTGCTTGACAATAATAATAATTTATGTTTATTATTGTCATACAAATATTTTAAGTAATTATTATGTAATCGTAGCAATATAATTGTAAATTTAATTTTATCGTAGCAATGAAAGATAGCAATAAAATTGAAAAGGGATTTCTGTTCTCTCCAAAAGTACCTCAATTAATAATTGTTGGTGTAATTTTAATTATTATAATCACTCTTTTTGCTTCAGGTTGTTCATTGGATTCTTCCACTGCCAGTTCAAATATTGGCCAGACCGTTGAAGATACTTCAATTGCTGCAGAAAGTACCGGTAACACTGAAAGCAGCAGCACCGAAGATAGCGGCACAAGCCAGGAAACTTCTGCAACAAGCGAAGAAACAGAAAATAACAACTCATCAAATGAAGAAGTCAC
>CAZFFH010000159.1:0-2808 GCA_964518375.1 uncultured Actinomycetota bacterium | reverse complement strand
GCTGCTTACATAGCTACACAACAAAACTTGCTAAGTTAAACAGATAAAAACCTATACTTTTATCCAGGTAAAAAACTAACCCCTAAACTAGCCGTATTACTGTAGTAATTTAAGCTTCTTCTCTTATAATTACCACATGTATAATAAATATTTCCTTACTTTTGTTTACAAACTTTATTACAAAATAATTAAATTATTATAATTTATATATTATACATATAATAAGAAAGATAATCATTAGCATCGGTCAAGTGTTTAATTTTTTTAAAAAAATATAAGAAAAAAGTAAACGATAATACTTTTTTATAAAGGAATAATTATAGGTGAGAAATTATTTATGTTGGCAATTCAAAATAAAAAGACAGAAGATGTAAATCTCAAATCCGGATTAAGAGATGCAGAAGAGGCAAAACTTGTGTCTCTGTCCCGCAAAGCCCCGGAGATAAAAACCGAATCCATTGACGAAATCATCCATGAGCTCGAGGTGCACCAGATTCAGCTTGAAATGCAGAATAATGAGCTTAAAAGAACATTGCAATCTTTAGAAGAAGCCAAAGACAGATATATGGACCTCTATGATTTTGCCCCTGTAGGATACTTAACTGTTTCCGGCAAAGGTGTAATCGTTGAAGCAAACCTTACTGCTGCAACCATGCTGGGAGTGGAGCGCAGCAGGCTATTAACTAATGGGGTTGCCCTTTTTATTTCCACAAAGGATCTCACAATCTGGAAACATCTGCTGACAGACATGTTCCATGATTATAAAAAACATAGCTGCGAGCTGCTGCTAAACAGGCAGGACGGCTCCACGTTTCATGCCCTGCTTATAAGTACCCGGTTGAAACCGTGCGATGAGACTCAACTGGCCCGTATTGCAATAAGTAATATAACCAGCCATAAAAAAGTAGAAGAAGCACTCAAAGAAAGTGAAGAAAAACTCCATTCTCTTTTAAATTCCATTGACGGAATATATATAATCACTCCCGAAGGAAAGTATGTTGATGTAAATAAGGCACTGGTAAAAATGTTGGGATATAAAAATAAAGAAGAGCTGATGTCTGTTGATACAAAAAAAGAGCTTTATGTTTCAGAGGATGAAAGGCCCGGACCTGATAAAAGGAATAGAATATTTGAAACAAGGCTCAGGAAAAAAGACGGGAGCATAATGGATGCCGAAATTAGCTCAAAAGTAATATCTGATAACGGTAAACCAATGTACTATCAGGGAATAGTTAGAGACATAACCGAGAGAAAAAAAGCAGAAAGACAGCTAAAATATCTATCTTTCCATGACAGGCTTACAGGACTTTACAACAGGGCATATTTTGAGGACGAGCTTAAAAGACTTGATGCCAAAAGATATCTTCCCCTTAGCCTGGTATTTGGAGATGTCAACAGCTTAAAGCTTGTAAATGATGCCTTCGGCCACCATGAGGGAGACAGGCTGCTTAAAGAGGTAGCTAAGCTGGTAAAGAGATGTTTCAGGGAAGAAGACATAACAGCCAGGTGGGGAGGAGATGAATTTTCTATAGTTTTACCCAATACGCCCAAACCGGTTGCAGAAAAAACAGCGGAAAGGATAAAAAAAGCCCTTGCAAATAAGCGATTCAGAGGAAAAATGCCAATTTCTATTTCTTTTGGCATATCAACCAAGATAGATGATTCTAAGAAGATACAGACACTGTTGAAAGAAGCAGAAAATAATATGTATAGAAGTAAGCTGACAGATAAGAAAAGCCTTTTTAGCTCAATGGTTTCATCACTTGAAAGGACAATGTATGAAAAAAGCCATGAAACAGAAGAACATGGCAAAAGAATAAGAGCTATGGCGCTAAAACTTGGAAAAGCTATAAACTTATCAGAAAGCAGGCTTGATGAACTGGTGCTGCTTGCCAGCTTACATGATATTGGTAAGGTAGCAATTCCTGAAAATATAATTCAAAATAAATCAAAACTTACCCAAAAAAAGTGGGAGATTTTAAAAAAGCATTCTGAAATAGGATACAATATCGCCCGCTCCTCACCCCAGCTTTCCTATCTGGCTGACGGCATACTTTGTCATCATGAATGGTGGGATGGTTCCGGTTATCCCCGATGTCTGAAAGGTGAAGATATCCCCATTGTATCCAGGATTATTTCTATAGTCGATGCCCATGATGTCATGTTATCGGGAAGGCCATATAAAAAAGCTTTAAATAAAAAAGAAGCCATAAATGAGTTGCAAAGATGCTCGGGAACACAATTTGATCCGAAGCTTGTGGAAAATTTTGTATTGTTGCTTAAAAATGAATTTTTTGGGGCAATAATGAATGAAAAGAACATAAAGGAGAATAATTTTCCAATTGTAGCATTAGGCGCTTCAGCGGGTCATTTGCAACCAAGTACAGCTTGAACGGGTATTTTCAAGAATCTCTAATAGCAAATAACATTTTTATTATTTCAACGGCTGCATAGACAGCATAAAATCATTTTTTTAAAAAAATCTCTTAATGTAAAATTTAAACCTGCTAATCTTAAAAAGCCTGTTGTTTGCGGCAAGATTAGAGATTGGAGAAAAAATGCTAAAAAAATACAACATTACAGTAAGTATAATATTTTGGATGCTCATAATTTCAATAGCTTTAGTAGTTACACTGGCATTAACAACCTCAAAATTAAACCTGTTTTCTTACCTGATTGCTAAAAACACAGAAGTCATAGCTCAGAAAGAACCACTTGTAGTTACAGAATATATAGAAATCGAAAAAAAAGTTGAAAAAGAAATCGAAAAAAAAGTAGAGTGGTTTTATTTTGTTGCAACCGGATATA
>CAZFFH010000158.1:0-2819 GCA_964518375.1 uncultured Actinomycetota bacterium | reverse complement strand
TACCTTTCACCTATAACATTTCATACGGTATAGGATTTGGTTTTATAAGCTATACGTTGATAAAGCTTTTCAGGGGCAAAGGCAGACAGCTTCACCCGTTAATGATAGTGGCAAGCGCTTTGTTTGTAGTCGCTTTTGTTGCTCAGGCACTCGCAACACGATTTTTTGGAAAATAGCTGGAACCGGAATTCTCAGATATTATAATATAACCAGTCAAAGAGAAAACGCTATCAGAATCAGGTGGTCTAATTATGTTTAGAGTACGTAAGTTTAGTTGTATAATTATTATCGGCTTATTATGCCTTATGTTTATTACCGGGTGTTCCCTCAGTTATTCTCATCCGGAATACGACGGAAAAACGATAGCCCGGAGAGATACATTGTTCCAGGTTTCCACTATCGATGCACTTCTGGAAGGGGTATACGACGGAGCTATATCAATTGGCATACTAAAACAGCATGGAGACTTTGGGATAGGTACATTTGCCGGCCTTGATGGCGAAATGGTGGGGCTTAATGATAATTTTTACCAGATAAAAGCAGATGGTATAGCCTACAAGGTGGCTGATTCTATCCAGACACCTTTTGCTGCTGTCACCTACTTCGATACCGACCAAAAAGAACCGCTTCGCAAGGACATGAACTTTCAAGAGCTGGAGCTTTATCTGGACGGGGTCCTGCCCACAGTCAATACTTTTTATGCCATCAAGATTGAAGGTGTCTTTAACTACATGAAAACGCGGAGCGTACCTGCCCAGCAAAAACCATACCCCAAACTTGTTGAGGTGGCAAAAGATCAGCCCGTATTTGAGTTTCGAGATATTAGTGGGACAATGGTGGGTTTTCGATGCCCGTCTTATGTTGACGGAATTAATGTTCCGGGATATCATCTCCATTTTATCAGCAGCAGCAGAGAGGTCGGAGGACATGTGCTTGATTTCCGCGTGCAGAAAGCGATTGCCGCCATTGACTATACCCCGCAATTTTTTTTAATGTTACCCGGCAAAGATAGCGAGTTTTATCATATAAACCTGGGGCAGGATAAACAGAAAGAGCTGGAGAATGTTGAGAAATGACCCCAAATCCCTAATTAATTTCGAAACTATCTTTTAATTGCTTTATTCTGTTGTAAGAGTTGCGTATTGTTTCTTCTTTTATCTTTCCATCTTTAATTGCTTTTTTAATTACCTCTACCGCTTTTTGAGCAATGTCCTCATCATAAACCGGACTATTATTTGAAAATATCAATAAATCACAACCGGCATTTATTGCTTTAATAATAGCTTCTTCAAATCCAAAATTTTCAACAATTGCCCCCATCTGCATATCATCTGAAACAATTATACCTTCATAATTTAATTTACCTCTTAATATATCTTTTAAAAATATAGAAGACAACGTGGCTGGAGTATCCGTATCAATGTTAGTGTTCATAACATGTGCTGTCATAATAATGTCAGTTTTATTATCCTGGATTAATTTTTTATAAGGGAAAAGCTCTGCTTCTTCTTGATAAGTATTTGTTACATCAACTAACCCGAGGTGGCTGTCCTCTGTTGAGCTTCCATGCCCGGGAAAATGCTTAATTGCCGTAATAACATTGAATTCATGCATGGCATCAATAAAATAACTTGCGTGCTCATATACTTTTTGGGGATCATCCGAGAAAGACCTTTCTAACTTTCCTATTACAGGATTATCTTTATTTATATTTACATCAACTACCGGCGCAAAATTTAAATTAATTCCAAGATAGTCAAGCTCTAACCCGAGAGGCGATGCTTTGATAAAAGTATTTTGAGGCTCATCTTCTCCCATTTTTTGAGGACTATCAATTTGCATAAAGCCATATTTTGCTTTTAACCTGTTTACTTTCCCTCCCTCTGCATCAATTGCTATGAAAAGGTCATGCCGTGTCAGACTTTTTATATCCTCAATTAGTTTTTTTGTTTGTTTTGGGTTTATAATATTTCTGGGAGAACTTTTTGATGGAACGTCATAATCAAATAATATAATACCTCCAATATTATACTCATTAATGTCTTTTACTATTTTAGAAGAGCCATCAATCTCTGTTCCTCTAAAACCTAAAATAATTATCTCTCCTATCATTTGATCCAGCGTAAGATTTCTCTGTATTGTTTTTTTATTGCATGAAACAAATATAAAACTGGAAGAAAGAATAGTGCAAAGCATCAAAAAGAAAATAAATAAGAGATATTTTTTTAGTTTCATTTCACAAAACTCTTTTTAAAATAATAAAATAATTTATAATTTATTATACAAAAGATTTCTATAATTAAAAATTTTTTATTATTGCATTTTAAAATTATAAGTTTTATTCTGAGAATGTATTAGTATCATATGGGAGGAGGTTTTAGTGCTAAAAATATCTAAAGTATTATTAACAATAATAGTCTGGATTCTATTTGTATTCGGATTATTAAGATTATTGATAGGTCTGGTAATGTCTTTTACCAGTGGACCGAATCTTCCTGAGTTACCGGTGTATCTCGATTTTGCAATTGGAATCAGCAGTTTATTTTTATCAGCAGTGGTAATGCGAATAAGGAAAATATTGGATTAGAACCTGGTTATTAGTTGTTCTTGACCAGACAGTTTTAATCATTTATTGTGATTAAAACAAATATTGGAAAATAGGTAATGGAATTTTCGAAATCCGTAATAGATACAATAAAGGCTCGCAAGTCAGTGAGAAGCTATAATGGCTCGCCACTAAGTGAAGCTGAAAAGATAAAAATCTTTTTCATTTTTTTATCCAAAGGTCCAAATCTTATCCAACAGCTTATAAAAATTTG
>CAZFFH010000157.1:0-2837 GCA_964518375.1 uncultured Actinomycetota bacterium | reverse complement strand
TTATTCTATCATTAAATTTCAAATATTTTTATATGCAATATTTTTTTTGTTGAGGTACTTATCTTATATTTATAAGAAATCGCTTCTGGATCTCTCAAGTATAAATAAGGTATTTGCACAAAATTTATGCATTCTAAATATTTGGGACATATTAAGGGATCAACTTCATAAATTTTTTTTATGAGATGGGCCCAGGATTTATTTAATCCCTTATTATGCTCGCAATTATATAGGACAAAGTCAGATTCGCAAGCACTCTCTTTTTTCCTTCTGCCCCGGCACACATTGCTGTAGAATCCAAGTTATCTGACCATCTGTTCATTCTTATTAGGGATATGGGAGCATATGCTTGCAATAAAATCTACTTCCGTCAAATTCTTTGGCATCATTTCCGTTTTTAGATTTATAGACCAGCCGGTATCTGATAGGAACCCAAATATCAATAAGGTATTTGCCAAATTTTTAGAGGAAAAATGAAACTGCTACATTGCTGGATGGGTACTAAGCGGTGAATTTTTTGTGAAACTTTCTAAAGACACTCAAAGAATATATTTCCGCTCAATTTAACTTCTTATTTTCTTAAAATCAATAAACTTAGTAGTTTGAATCCGATTTTTTACAATTAAAAATTAGGTCTTTTCTTTAAAAAATACTCTTCCGTTTAAAATTAACCAAACCCATAATGGTATAAACTCTATAGTTTTTTCTTCTACCACTTTCTTGGTAAAATAATTTTTGGTTAGGATTACTCCCCTATTTAATTTGAATTCTTTTAAACCTTCAAGTAAACCCTCTATTTCCCTATCGTGCGGCTGATCTGTATATGAAACATTATATAAAGACAAGCCGGGATTAAGAACCGCAAAATCTACTTCTCGCTTCCCCTTCCAATAATATACTGCCGCATTATTCTTTTTAAGCTCCAGGAAGGTTACATTTTCGGCACACTGGCCTAAATCCGGTCTAAGTTGCGCAGTATTAAAGTTACGCAGTCCATTATCGACTACATAAATTTTTCTGGGTCTTTGGATATCTTGCGTTACTTTGGTTTTATGGGAAAAATATGTGCTATCAAAGAATAAGTAAGCTTTTGTAAAATATTCCAGGTAATTTTTAACTGTATCTACCGACAACTTATTGGGCCTGCTTAGGCTGCTTAAGGTATGAGTTTTAGTAAAATCAGAAAGTATTTGCAACCCCAACAGCTCAATATCTCTCGCGTTTCGAAGATTGTTAGGTATCAGTACGTCGCGGGCAACGCTATCTCGATAATATCCGGAGGCTATTGCTCTTTTTTCCGTTTCGTTTTTAGCAAGAACTATCTCCGGATACCCACCCTCATATAAGTAATTACCGAGATGGTGGAGAATGGGTATTTGACGGCTGGAATTTAAGTCCCATATAGACTGAGCTGTTTCCTTTCCACTCACCTCTACATTGTGAACCAGCAAGTATTCATAAAAGTTAAATGGATAGACATCTATCTGAACATTCCGGCCAGTCAAAACTTCCGCACTTTCCGCTTCTATAAGTGACTTCCGAGATCCGGAAATAAGAAACTTTATATTTTCCTTTCGCTCATACCGGCTGCCTATCCAGCGGTTAAAGTCCTTGATGCCCTGTATTTCGTCTAAGAAGAGATACACCCTGCCTTGAGGATTATAGCGTTCAAGATAATAGTTATAAAATGATTCCAGAAGATCGGCCCCAAACTTGAGGTATTGACTCACTTGTATATCTTCCAAAAATAAATAAACAACATTTTGGGGCGGGACTTTTTGCTCCTCTATCAGCCAACCAGCCAGCTGCTGCATAATTACTGATTTGCCTGCACGCCGAACACCCGTCAGAATCACTGTGTGGCGTATATCTATAAGCTCTTTAAGTGTTTTTAGATACTTCTCACGAGGTATTGTCCCCTTCCAAGCGCCACGACCAATATCCTCAAAGTGAGGATTCCAGTCAGTTATTAACTTTTCTAAAACCAAAGTTTGCATATAACGTAGTTTACACTAATTAATTATAACCGTCAAGTATAATCTAAGGTTGGCAGCAATTATTTATATAATTGTATCAGTGGTTGTGGGTTTGGTTTGAAAAAATACTATAGAGGAGGTAGCTTATTTATAAGAACTTGCTTCTGGATCTCTAAAAGTATAAATAAGGTATTTGCTTAAAACTTATGCATTCTAAATAAAAAACAGGATATTTTGGATAAAAAATCAGTAACAATATTTTTTTGGTTATATAGGAAAGGTATTAAAAATTAATCTAACCGATAGAGGCGTAGAAATAGAAACCCCTGATGTCGAGGGAATTATCCGGAATATTTACAGCTTTGATCAGTGGGGTGTTGAACTTGGAAAAAAACCAGCAGTTTTGACTTAAAATTAAAAAGAGGTATAATATTGGCTGAACGATTGAGTTACTTAATTGTTCAGTCTACTGAACAATTATTGTACTTAATCATAAATATTATGTGCCATATATTTTATAATACAAGAATTATTTCAGGAGAAAAATGGACGAATTACTATTACAAAATCCATGGTGGACAGATAAAAAAAATATAGAAAGTGATGTACATATAAAGAAATTAAAAGGACTTAAATATATATATCAGCCTCAACTATTTAAGTCTCCTGACCTCGAAAAAGACGCGGTCTACACACTCAGAGGGGCCAGGCAGGTAGGCAAAACAACACTTGTAAAATTAATAATAAAAGATCTGCTTGGTAAAAGTATCAATCCCAGAAACATCTTTTATTATTCCATGGATTTGGTAAAAGACGATAAAGAACTTTTTGAAATATTTATATCATGGTATCAAACAGTCA
>CAZFFH010000156.1:0-2844 GCA_964518375.1 uncultured Actinomycetota bacterium | reverse complement strand
AGTATGGCATCAATTTTTTCATCAGTCAACGCTTATTAACATGGTTCGAATCCTCTCTCCCCAGCCATATTCCGATATGTATGTCATGGCCATAAAAGCAATATTTTGCCAATACCTCCTAATAGTATAGAAATAGGAACTGTATCGCTGTAAAAATTAAACAGTTTATGAAATCGGAACTATATCGCAAAAAATATATCTTCAAGTCTTTTTGTTTAAATAAAAAATAGTGAGTAGCATGGTAGTATAAATAACCTTAAAAACTTAGTTCGGGTATAAAAATATTCTCGTCCAAGCTCAACAATCTGATTCTACCATTACATATGGTATCCAGCCAATAAGATATATATGTTACATAAATCTAAAAATTATTCATTCAGTTTATTTAAAAAATAATACCACATATTATCTATGAGGTCTTATTTGTATATAAGTAATGAGTAAGAGTAGGGTTTGTATATATTTTTTACTCTTTTAAACAGGCGTTGACTAAATTCTTGCCAAGTTCCCTAAGCTTTACACTCGCATCCTTATCAGGTCGATTCTTAACAGATAGTGGTTCACCAACAAGCTTGAACTTAAATGTGCTGCAAATGCTTTTTACGCTATCACCAGCACTGTCTCCACCACCGTGTGTTACAAAAATAGCACATGGCTTACCAGTAACTTTATCTTGTGTTGGATAAAAGCTTCTATCAAAAAAATCTTTAACCCCACCTGCCATATATGAAAAATATTCAGGTGTTCCAACTGCAATGGCATCACAGTTAAGTAGATCTTCGGGGCTTGCCTTACCATGTTTTTGATTGAAATAGTCTTTGTCATATCAGTTGGAACAGCAAGGGAGTTTTGTAATCGGCAGGCAAGTTTATTTAATTTATCTTTTGAGCGTGCAGCAATTGCTACTTTTGCGCCCTTTTTGGCAAATAATTTTGCAGTAGCAAGCCCAATACCTTCAGATGCTCCTGTAATAATGACAACTTTATTTCTGATATCCATAGATAGTATTTTATCATAGAAAGAAACAAAAATTTTAAAAACTCAATTCTGGTATAAAGGAATTCTCACTTAAGCCTAACAATTTGGTTCTAACATTGCTTACGGTGGCCAGTCAAAATTTACCAAATAATATATATTGTGCAAATATATTAACATTAAGTTTTATTGGTTATTCTATCTGTTCAATAACACTGACGTGAAGTATTATTAAGGATAACAAAATATTATTTTAATTGTTAATAAATTAAAAGGAGACCTATAATGAAAATAAAGAAAAAAAAAGATATTAACCATAGGATAATGAATGATGGAGAAGCTAAAGGTATTAAATTTTTCCCCGCTATTACAGCAAAAGACGGAGCACCAAATTTTGCAATGAGGCTGTTTGATATCAGCCCAAAAGGCCATACTCCAAAACATACACATAATTGGGAACATGAGGTTTATATAATTTCAGGAAACGGCTTTATATTAAAAGGTGAAAACAAAATACCTGTTGAAAAAGAAGATTTTATACTGGTACCTGCAGACGAGCTACATCAATTTATGGCATCAGATGACGGAATGAGCATGATATGCGTGGTCCCGAACGAAGGCCAGCCAGATTAATAATCGACCATAAAGCCAGCCTTTTGCAAATGCCATCCCTTGTTTGACATTTTCCACAGCCATTTTTCTTTCTTCTCCTCTTGCCAAGCAAAAAATATCTTCACAATTCATTAATAATTTGGTTTAAAATTTCACTATCTGGAGCAGCCAGTTTTTTTATCTTTAATACTATAATTAATAATTTAAAAGTATTGAAATAACAGCCTACATTGAATATTGTAAAGATTATGCTTAAAGGACTTTACTGTTTAGGAATCTATAATTCTATATTACAAACTGTTAAAGTAGGAAAAAAATATAATATCTGTTTTTATAAAGGTTATTATTTTTATATTGGTTCTGCTTTAAACGGTATAGAGGGTAGAGTTTCAAGACATTTAAGAAATGATAAAAAAATTTTCTGGCATATTGACTACCTGTTATCTAATAAAAATGTTACCATAAAAAAGATTTATTATTTAACTATAGGTAATTGTTCAACTTATAAAAATACCAGTCATAATAAGTATTTAAGAAAAGAATGTAAAGTAGCTCAAAATATCAAATCTTTTACTTATCCTATAAATTACTTTGGTTGCTCTGACTGTAATTGTTGCAGTCATTTATTTTTCGACATTAATAATAAAGTTAAAATTATTGAAGATTTTTTAATTAAGAAATATGGATTTAAAAACTATTCTTTTTAAATTAATTATTCTATTCTAATTTTCAATCTAAAAGTTCTTACTATTGATGTTATTAGGAGGATAATAAATCAAAATATAGTGGGTAGTATTGTATAGTATTATTAATTAAACTTGTAACCTTAATTCAGGTATAAAAATAATCTTATCTGAGCTAATGATTCCGGCTCTAACTTCGTTCGCTATGGCCAGCTACTGGCTTTTTTCTTTAACTTTTTACTAAATGACTGTAATATATTTCATAAATATATTATTATTAATATTCGGAATCTTTAGTAACTAATCATAAAAATATTAGTATATTAAGGAAGTGATATCCAATGAATATAACTGTAATTAACGGAAGCCCGCGTATGAGCAAGGGTTATACTTCACAAATTCTTGAGCCACTAATTGAAGGAATGCGTAACGCAAAAGCAGAAGTAACTTTACTACAAGCAAGCAAACTAAAGATTAAACCTTGCACCGGTGAATTTTACTGTTGGTTTAAAAAACCCGGGGAATGTATTTTAAAGGATGATATGCAAGCTGTTTATGAGCTACTAATAGATTC
>CAZFFH010000155.1:0-2931 GCA_964518375.1 uncultured Actinomycetota bacterium | reverse complement strand
TATGGTCATGTTCGAATAAACCGGGAAATCATTTACAAGTTTTTTAACTTTTTGGGCAATGTCGGCAAGTCCTGCCTTATTATCCCTATTCTTAATCGTATAAGAAATGTACCCACCGATTTTATGCATTTCGCCAACTCCCATGCCCTGCGTTGTAACAGCCGGTGTTCCTATTCTTATTCCGCTGGTGATGTTTGGGTTTAGCTTATCATAAGGAATAACATTTTTATTAAGTATAATACCCACGGAAGCAAGAGTGTCTGATGCTTCATATCCTGTTACGTTCTTGTTTGTAAGGTCAATCAGGAAGAGATGATTATCTGTACCTCCGGAAACAATCCTGAAACCATCGTCTTTAAGGCAGTAGCAAAGTGCCTTGGAATTTTCAACTATTTTTCTTGCATATACCTTAAATGCCGGCTGCAATGCTTCTTTGAAAGCCACTGCTTTGGCTGCAATTATATGCATAAAAGGTCCGCCCTGAGTTCCGGGAAAGACAGATTTGTTTATCAGGCTTGAATATTTCTTATCAGCAATAACCAGGCCTCCCCTTGGCCCCCTTAATGTCTTATGTGTTGTGGCGGTGGTGAAGTCTGCAATTCCTATTGAAGTCGGGTGCTGCCCGCCAACTATAAGTCCTGCAACATGTGCAATATCTGCCATTAGAAAAGCTCCAACTTCATCAGCTATTTCCCTGAATTTTTTATAATCTATAATTCTTGAGTAAGACGAAGCTCCTGCGATTATAAGCTTGGGTTTAGATATTTTTGCAAGTTTTCTTATATTTTCATAATCGATCATTTCAGTTTCAGGATCAACACTGTAAGTATAAATGTCGAAGTATCTTCCCGTTAAGTTCTGTTTGTGTCCGTGTGAGAGATGGCCGCCATCTCTAAGATTCATACTCAGGATTCTGTCATTGCAGTTTAGGACCGAAAGAAAAACAGCAGTGTTGGCCTGAACCCCGCTGTGTGGTTGAACATTGCTGTAATTTGAATTGAAAAGTTCGTTGCATCTTCTAATTGCCAGATTTTCCACTTCATCAACAATATTACATCCTTCGTAATACCTGTCCCCGGGGTAACCTTCAGCGTATTTATTGGTTAGTATTGACCCCATTGTCCTTATTACTTCCTGAGAAGTAAAATTTTCAGAAGCAATTAAAATTATCTGGTTTTTTTGTCTTTCAAGTTCTTTTGTAATTATCTTTTTCATTTCAGTGTCTATATATTGATCTAAAGTATGATTTCCATGCTTAGTTCCCACAAAAATTACCTCCTTCTTCAACATTTGTTATTTTATTTATTCTCCTTAAATGTTTATCTTCACTTTTAGGGGATGTTTTAAGAAATATGTCTGTTATTTCTATGCATTCAGAAATTGTTAAAAATCTTGCACCCAGGCATAATATATTTGCATTATTATGCTCTCTTGCCAGACGGGCCGTTTCTAAGTTCCAACAAAGCGCAGCTCTTATGCCCTTGAACTTATTTGCAACTATGCTCATACCAATCCCGGTACCGCAAATCAATATCCCCATTTCTGCCTCACCGCTGCAGACCTTTTGTGAACCTTTTGCACCAAAATCAGGATAATCAGAGCTCTCGGTGTTGAAAGTACCCACATCTATGACAGTATGACCAAGCGATTTCAAATAATTTGAAAGCTTGGCCTTATATTCAAATCCTGCGTGATCAGCTCCAATTGCTATTTTCATATTGAGCTCCTATCTTTTCAACTCCTATCTTTTTAATTGAAAAGATAATTAAAAATAATTATTATATTTTCTTTTATTAATTTTGCAACTTTGACATAAACATCTACGGACCTTCCAAACGGGTCCTCAATATCTATGCTTAAGGGAAAAATAATTGACCGGTTATCTGTATTTTTTATGATTTTCAGCCTTTCATTTATAGCAGAAATAGTTTTTAAATGTTTGGTACTTTTAGGATAGCTGATACTTGCTTTTTCCAATAAATATTTGTTATATGCCGGCTTGGCAGGATAATCCTTGTAGATATTGCCGGCTTGCGATGCGCCTCTTTCTATCGTTTTCCTGCTGTAAATACTTTCTGATTGAACATATAAAATAATATTTGAAAGCTCAAGCAAATTAAAAATTTTCTTTTCATCAATCCTGATAAACCTCGAAATAATATTTTTTTTATGAGAAGTTGCCATTGTTATTATCAAATTAGAACTACTGACTATTGATATATCAATTTGCTTGGGCCTGAATTTTATGTTTGGAATTTCAAATACATCCAGAACCCGGTAAGTATTTGCAGGAATTTCCGGAAACATGACTTCAGTGCCGGCGCTGCCGATGCTGACCTTGTCTTTGGCGCCCGGGCATTTTTTAAAATAGACAGTCTTTAAAAGATGTGTTGCAATTGCTTCTGCAATATAACTTCTGCATGTATTGCCGCTGCAAACAAAATTAATGTTAAAATAATTCATCAAGTACCTTATTATATTTTAGCGCACCTTCCCTGATTAGAACAGGCTCAGGTCCGGTAACATCAATAATATTATACTTACTTTCTTCCTTTAAACAACAATTCTAATTATATTTTAGCGTTTTTGGTTTAATTGACAGAATAGCTAAATAAAGGGAATCAGGGTTGAAAAATTTTTATGGCCAATAACTTACAGGAATTTCATACTTTTACTTTCAATTATACTGGGGCTTTTAATAAGAAATATCGGGGATTGGGTTAAAAATCTTACTGTGCCTGCACTTGCAATTGTCATGGTGGTTTCTTATCAGAGACAGTGATTTATTGATAGGATTTGTGATTCTTGCAACTGCGCCGCCTGGTGTGGTAATTGCCCCTTTGGCTTTTCACAGTTCAGAATGAAAGTCATGTAGTCTTTTTCGAGCCCTTCCCTCAGTATCCATGAGCTCTGCTACTTGTCATCTGTATC
>CAZFFH010000154.1:0-2961 GCA_964518375.1 uncultured Actinomycetota bacterium | reverse complement strand
ACTGCTCGTTCCAACAAAACTATATTATAAGGTAATAAACAAGCTGCTTGATAGTGGGACCGGTTTGCATGGCATTGCTCATATAACCGGTGGTGGTTTTTATGAAAATATAAACAGGGTAATTCCAAAAAACTTAAATGCATCTATTCATATGGGAAGCTGGGAAATTCCCGGTATTTTTAATTTTCTAAAAAATACAGGTAATGTTAGCAAAAACGAGATGTTCAGGGTGTTTAATATGGGTATAGGAATGGTTTTAATAATTGATCCTGATGATTATGATAAGGTAAAGAAAATATCTTCACAGGCAGGTGAGGAAATATCTCAAATAGGTATTGTAACTGAAGGGAATGGAGAAGTACTTATAAATGGCTGATAAGAAAAGAATTGCGGTCCTGGCTTCAGGCTTTGGTTCAAATCTCCAGGCCATAATTGATCAAACGCAAAATCTGGATATTAATGGTGAAATTGTACTGGTTTTCAGCAATAATGAAAATGCCTACGCCCTCCAAAGAGCAAAAAAGCATGGCATAAAATCAGTTAGTTTCAATCCCGGACAATTTGAAAGCAGACGGCAATATGACAAAAAGTTACTCGGATTGCTGCAAAATGAAAAAATCGATCTTATCGTATTAGCTGGCTACATGCTTCTTGTTGGTCGTGAAATAATAAAGGAATTTTCCAACAGGATTATAAATGTTCATCCGGCGCTGCTTCCTTCATTTAAGGGCACCCACGGCATAAAAGATGCTTTTGATTACGGGGTTAAGGTTACAGGAGTAACGGTACATTTTGTTGAAGAAGAGCTGGATGCAGGGCCGGTTATAAGCCAGGAATCCGTAATTATTGCTGAAGATGACACGCAAGAAACACTTGAAGAAAAAATTCATAAAATAGAGCATAAAATTTATCCTCTTGCGGTTAAATATTTCTGTAACGGCAGGCTGGCAATAAATGGAAGAAAAGTGGAGATTTTAAAAGGAGAATAAAGTGGCTTTAAAAATAAAAAGAGCACTGCTGAGTGTATCTAATAAAATTGGAATTGTTAAATTTGCGCAAATACTGCAGGATTTTGGTGTAGAAATTATTTCAACCGGGGGAACCTACAACCAACTTTCGCAATCTAATATAAATGTGCGCAAAGTAGAGGATTTGACTGGTTTTCCGGAGATGATGGGCGGTAGGCTTAAAACGCTTCACCCTTTCGTTCATGGTGCAATCCTGGCCGACAGAAGCAGCCAAAGCCATATGAACGACGCTGAAAAAGCAGGGATGCAGTTAATTGATATGGTTGTGGTGAATTTGTATCCTTTCAGGGAAACCGTATCAAAACCCGGTGTTTCCATGGAGGAAGCAATTGAAAGCATCGATATCGGTGGGCCGGCCATGATAAGAAGTGCAGCCAAAAATCATAAAAATGTTGCTGTTGTGGTTGACCCTGAAGATTATGAAAAAATAGCAGATGAGCTTTTAAAGAAAAAAGGACTTCTTGATGACGGCACATTATTCTGCCTGAGCGTAAAGGCTTTTGCCCATACCTGTGAGTATGACAGTGTTATATTTAATTATTTTATAAATAAATACAATGATTCAAAAGATATAAAATACAAGGATTCCAATATTTATTTAAGGCCTTACCTGAAGGTGGATTGCGCCAAGAGTGAAAATGAGTTTATAAAAAAAACTGCATTCAATGAATTCAAGGATAACTCTGGTGATTTCAATGAGGATTTAAATCTTTGTTTCAAGAAAATCCAGGATTTAAGATATGGCGAAAACCCTCACCAGAAAGCGGCTTATTATAAATTTTCAGATTCCGGGCCAGGTTGTTTTGCAAACAGTACCCAGCTTCAGGGCAAGGAGTTATCATTCAATAATATATTGGACGGGAATGCAGCTTTTTCAATTGTAAAGGAATTCAGCTCACCTTGCGTCGCCATCATAAAGCATAACAATCCGTGCGGAGTCGGGATAGGCAACACAATTGGCGAAGCTTACCAAAATGCATACTGGTGTGATCCGCTTTCTGCTTTTGGAAGTGTAGTTGCGAGCAATATGAAATGGACAGTGGATGCTTCAAAGTTTCTTTTTGATAAGTATGTTGAGGTCCTGGTTGCCCCTGATTTTGAGGAAGAAGCCTTAAAAATCCTTCAGGAAAAGCAGAATATGCGCATTTTGAAAATAAATTTTGACCTCCAATGGCACCTGGATAAATTGAGATCCAAAGAATACTTATCAAGGTATATGGATATAAAAAGCGTTGATGGCGGTTTGCTTGTCCAGGAACTGGACGAGGGTAGGGAAGGTGGAGAAGGTTTAGAGTTTGTAACGGATCAAAAACCTGCGCAAGACCAGTTGGAGGATCTTTTATTTGCATGGCAGGTAGTAAAAAATGTAAAATCAAATGCCATAGTGCTTGTCCTGCAAAAGAAAACGGTTGGAATAGGTGCGGGTCAGATGAGCAGGGTGGATGCTGTAAAGATAGCACTAGAGAAAGCGGGGGAGAAAAGCAAGGGAGCCGTGCTTGCGTCAGATGCGTTTTTTCCATTTGAAGATGCCGTAGAGCTTGCCGTAAAAAGCGGGGTTACCGCATTCATCCAACCCGGAGGTTCCGTAAAAGACAAACAGGCTATAGATTTCTGCAATAAAAACAAAATTGCCATGATATTTACAGGAAAAAGGCATTTCAAACATTAAGCGACAAATATATATATACATCGCACACCAATTTTCCTTAAGTTAAAAGAACTTTCAAGAATTGCATGGGAAGTCCTGGATGCATTCTATGCGGCACCTGTATTGATTTATGTAAAAAAGAAGTAATAAAGTATTGAAAGAATTGAAAAAATTGCCGAACTTGCCGGAAGTATTAAATTTTAAAAAATATTGTTTTTAGCCTTAAAAAAATAAATACAGATATATTAAATATTTCTTAAAAATTTCTTAATTTCATCGTGATTG
>CAZFFH010000153.1:0-2967 GCA_964518375.1 uncultured Actinomycetota bacterium | reverse complement strand
CAAACTTCTATGTCACTTTGGGTAAGTCCAACAATGTCTGCACCTTTTTGCGCAAAATATTTTAAAATATCAGTGCCAAGCTGTCCGTCAGCACCAATAAGGGCTATTTTCAATGGAGCTCCTTTCCTATTTATAAAAAGAAAAATTACAAGAATTATATTAAATCAACATTTAAATATCAAAGACATTTACCTGCCACATTCATCTGCCGTCTCATTTACTGCTAATCATAACCCTGCCGGGAGAAAATTTTTCAATATCAATACCTTTAAATATTCCTGCACCCGGGGTCTCATCTTTTAACCTGCCTGCAACAAGCTCGCTGATAATTTTACCCGTAACCGGAGAAAGCGCTATGCCGTCACCTTCGTGGCCGGCAGCAATACTGAAATTTGAAAACCCGGGCACAATTCCAATCAGTGGTTTGAAATCCTTTGAGAAAGGGCGAAACCCTGAAAAAATTCTTATAATACTGACGTCTTTTATCAGCGGGAAAAAATATGCAGCTCTTTTTAAAATTGACTTAATTTTAGAAAAGTCATAACCATCTAAAAACCCTGCAAATTCCCTGGTGCTTCCAATTATGAGATTGCCGCTTTTTGCCTGTTCTATTGTAAAGCCAAGCTCCTTGCTTTCATCAAACTTGCAGCATATATAATCATAATCAAGAATTACATGATGCAGCATTTTGGGGAGAGCTTCGGTAACTATTAAATTTCCTCTTCTCGGTATAATTGGGATTTCGATTCCCAGAAGTGTCCCTAACATTCCCGACCAGGCTCCACAGCAGCAAAGTACTTCTTTTGCCACAATTTCGGTACCGTCACTAAGAAGCGCCCTTTTGATTTTTTTTAGCCCATCCTCACTGCTGACTTCAATTTCCCTGACTTCTTTGCCGGTTAAAAGTTCGGCACCATTTTTTTTGGCAGCAAGTGCAAACCCGATAGTTAAATTAATCGGATTTACCTGGCCCTCATCCTTGCAAAAAGCAGCTCCGGCGTAAGCCTTGCCGCAAATAAATGGCTCAATTTCTCTTAATTGTTTGTTGTCCAGCAATTCAACTTTTATGCCCTTTTCCCGGAAACTTCCAAAATCTAAAAAATCACCGCCAGCCTCGCTCCCCGAACGGATCACAAGTCCCCCGCATTTTTCAAATTCAATATCATAGGATAACTCTTCCGCTAAGTTCGCAAAGATTTTAAGGCTTTCTCTTGTGAGCAAAATTAAGTCATTGTCCTTTTTTGACTGAAGAAAAATAAATCCATCACAGGACCCTGAAGCGCCTGTTGCAAGCCCTGATTTTTCAACAAGGACAACTTTGAGATTCTTTTTTGAAAGGTAGTAACTGGACGAGGCTCCCATAACGCCACCGCCAATTACCAGAACATCGGCATATACTTTTTTTGCCATTATATTTTATTTAAGTAATTGAAGAATTTGTGAAAAAACTTTCAACCGCTGTTGCTGCTAAAAGATTTTGCCTATCCTGTTGAGACGTTTTTCCATATCAAGCAGAAGCAGCATCCACGGCATGTTGTAGTAATATGGGTTATTTATATCAGTATGCATTCCTTTTTCAAGCAGGCCGTACATATGGATTACGCTGTCTTCCACTGAAACCTCGGGAACAAAGCCCAGGACTCTTTTAAGTTTTTCTCCGGTCATTCTATAGCTTCTTGCTTCCTTTGTGGTGTAATCAACCTCTACTTCTACATGCTTTTTATTCTTTAAAATATATTTTACCCTGTGAGCCAGGTCAAGAATCTGGAAATTATCAAATACAAGATTGAATATCTGGCCACCGCTTATTTTACTTTCAGGGCACGTTACAGCAAGAATATGCGCTTTTGCAACATCAATGATATCAACAAAGGGTCTCCATGCCATTCCTCCGGCATCAACCCTGAGCACCCCTTTTGAGAAAGCATCCCGGGTAAAAGTATTGACAGCAAGGTCATATCTCCATCTTGGTGAAGCTCCGTATACTGTTGCCTGCCTGAAGCTGACAGGGAAAAAATTTTCATCGGCCATTTTCATCAATGCAATATCGCTGTCAAGCCTGCTTTTAGCATATTCGGACTGAGGGCTTGCGGTAAACTCTTCATCTGCAACGCTGTCTACATGAAACCCATAAACTGCTGCAGATGACGCAAACGAAAATCGCTTAATTCCCCTTTTCTTGCAAGCTTCGGCAACATTTACGGTCCCCTTAAAGTTAATGTCAACAGTTGCCTTGGGATCGAAGTCTGCTGTAGGGTCATTTGAAAGCGCGCCCAAATGAATCACAGCTTCAATACCATCAAGAATGTCTTCATGAAAATCCCTCACATCGCCCTGGATAATTTCCAGCTTATGCCCGTACCTCTTCTTAAGGTCCTCGAGTGGTTTTTCATCAAAATAAAGCTTGTCAAAAACCCTGACCTTATCTTCACGCAAAAGCAGCATACCCACAAGCACGGACCCGATATATCCTGCACCGCCCGTAACTAAAAAATTCATAAAAACTTTCCTTTCTATTTAAATTTTACATTCCAGTCATATCCGAAGGAATCAAAAGGTACCCTTTCCTCATCAGGATTATCCCTGTTGTAAACCTCGCTTGCCGTTGAAATCATCTGGGTATCATCTTCAAGCGACATCCAGCCATGATAAACACCAGGCGGGATGACCAGAAGCTGAGGTTTCCTTTCGCTCAATATAAATGTGTTTGTTTCGTTGAAGGTAGGTTCCTGGCGCCTGCCATCCACAAGAGCAAACTTTGCAGAACCGTGGCTGACGAAAAACCAGTCCCATAAAACTTTATGGACATGAAAAGCTCTTACAATATTTCTTGAATTATCCCCAACCAGGTAAACCTGGCCAAATTTTGTAAAATGCTCATCAGAGGCTCGCAGTATTTCAATGAGGTAACCCCTGTCATCCTGGTTTGGAACAAGGTCAACCAGCTTAACATCTTTAATCATAATT
>CAZFFH010000152.1:0-2970 GCA_964518375.1 uncultured Actinomycetota bacterium | reverse complement strand
GCATCCCTATGATGACGAATCATAGGACCCCCTGGGTAACAATGTTACGGCCAGGGGTACTTTTTTAAATAAATTCATATGCAAAAATCAAAAGTTAGCCTCTATATCGATAGTTTCAACATTTATCGCCGTATAAATGACTATCAAAAAAAGACTAGGATTTGCTATAAATGGTTAAATTATAGAAGCCTTTTTAAATCCCTTTTAAAAACAGATGAAGTAATATCTGATATCTATTTTTTCACAGCAATCACACAAGATTTTGGTTTTGATGCTGTTCAAAGGCATAATAAATATATTACTGCGTTAGAGTCTGAAGGAATTAAGATAATAAAGGGTTATTTTAGTAAAAAGAAGAAATTATGTAGGGTTCAAGGGTGTAATTTCCAAGGTAATAAATATTTTGATATAAGGGAAGAAAAACAAACAGATATCAATATTTCTCTTTCTCTTTTAAAAGATGCTTATTTAAAAAATTATGATACTTGTTTTTTAATGTCCGGTGATAATGATTTTGCGCCGGTATTAATAACAATTAAAGATTTATTCAATATTAATCCCTTTCTAATTACTCCTCCCTATGAACCTGGAGTTGTTAATTTAAAACCAATTAAAGACTTAAAAAGTGCTTGTTTTGATCAGAAAAGACAAAAATTTAACGTTATAAATTTAAAATTTAATAATTTCATTGGACATTCACTCCCAGAAAAAATATATGATAATTCGGGGAATTTAATTGTAGAAATGCCAAAAGAATATTACAAATTTTAAAAAAATTAAATTTGCTGCTATTGTTGAACTTTAAAGTAACAATTTTAATTTAACTAATTCTTCTAAAAAATGGTTCGAAATTTCACACCTCTCCCCAGCATAGTTTATACAAAATATCACCTATTATTTATGTTGACTATTTATTGTTTCGATTAGACCACCATTTGTAAATTGGAAATACACACTATATTTTGCAATTAGTGGATCATCTGCACCAATAACTACAAAAGGAGAAGTTTGACCTGGCATAATTGGATTATATTGTATTGTAGCTACATCATATCTTATAAAATTATTATCCTTATCATAGTATCTAACAATTGCTTCTACATTATTTAGTTCATTTGAACTTATATTTTTGACTTGACCTTGAATCGTAATAAAGTCATTAATTCTAGTACCAGAATAACTTAATAAATTTAGCAAAGCCGTAGCTGAAATTTGTTCTATAGTTACATGGGTTGTTGCAGGTGTTGTCTCATATGTCACTGTAGCGGTTGTAGTAGCAGAATAACTACTTGCTACATTATTGGCTAATATATTTTTTTTAATTTCTACAACAAAGTTCTTAATATTCATATTGGAAATACCAACAGATGAAACAATAAGTATTACAATCAATAGTAAGGTTGATATTAAAAAACTAAGCATCCTTTTTTTATTTTTTCTTAAATTAACAAAAATTAGGCTAAAAGTTATGATAATGAAAATTGGAAAGTAGATAATTATAGCAAATAGAGGAGTGAAGCTTAAACCTATTAAAGCAATCAACGTTATTAAAAATACAACTCCAAAAAGAACAGATAATACAATAGATATTGGTCTTTTATAAATAGTTGTTTTAGTATTTTCATCTAAAGAGACAGGGTGCAACAATCCGCCTCTTATTTGGCTAAATTGTGGTGCACTATATTTTGTTCCACAATAATTACATATTTCTGCATCCCATTTTATTAACTTATTACAGTTTGGGCAAATTTTGAATATTTCATCGTCTTTTTTATCTTGCATTGTTATTATCTAAAAGAAACTGTTCTTTTTATATAAATTAATATCATTATAAACTGTTTATTATTTAAGAATTTAATTTTAAATTTAATAGCAAGAAAAAATCTTTAATACATATATTTTAGTATTTTTAATTAAAATGAATAGAAGATTTTAAATTAAAAATAATTTATGAAGCAAAAAGAAAATAAAGTAGTTATATTAGAATTGTTCTTTTAATTTTATTATTTCCTTCAAAAAATGGTTCGAAATTTCACTACCTTGGCCAGCCAATTCGGTATGTATGTCATATAAATCCTAATAGCTTATTTTAACAATAAGACCCCATATTATCCATGAGGTCTTATTGTTAAATACTTAATACTTTAAACAGTATTATTGACTGAATATAATAATTTTATTATCAGTTTATTCCTTGAAGTCAAGTTCAAATTCAAGTACACCCTCTTCAGCTTCAGCAAATTTTATTGTCAAAGATTGCCCTTCTTCACTAATAAAGTAGAAAACCTGTTCAGAGCCTGTAGTTATGGATTCCTTGTCCGGGTCAAATTCCCATGGATATCCTCCACCGGTTTCCTTGCGGGCATTTGTATAAAAATTACTGATTCCTGCTATATCATATTTACAATATCCTGAGGCAAGCATACTATTTTCAGTACGCTCATATACAGTCACCTTCATTTCACCATGTAATGGAACAACACGAGGCCAGTCTGAAGGAATAGTGTAGGAATCAAATAGAACTTCTTTATCTGTTATGCTGGCAGATTCAATGGCCTCTGTTTCTTCTGTTTCCAATTCTTCTCCGGCAAGTTCAGTAGTTGCTTGCTCTTGGGCTACTGTAGATTCCTGTACTGTGGCCGTTTTTCCTGAAGAGCATCCTGATAGCACCAAAATGGTTAAAAACAGCGCTATTATTAGCATCAGTGATATTAACTTTTTCTGCATTGCGAGATCCTTTCTTGCTTTTTATAAATAAACTTTTCTTAATGCTTTAAATATTTACATGATGATAAATTCATTTAACCTTATTCTTTAATCTATACAGGATTGCTTACTTCTATCTCAATCTAAAATTAAAATAAAAAGGCACTTTAGGAGAAATATTTAAATTCCCTTTAGCTGCCTTGAAAATGAATTTGGACAATAATAGCATATTTATTTTTTTAAGAAAAGTAGAAATATTTAATT
>CAZFFH010000151.1:0-2977 GCA_964518375.1 uncultured Actinomycetota bacterium | reverse complement strand
AAATTAACCATTGCATTTTTTATTTCTCACCTCTTTAAAGCTTCTTATTTAATTTAAACGCTCTTTGTTTATTTATTATATTAGATTCTTTGTGATACAATTCCGATTTCATAAAGTGCCTAATTTTTCCTGTGATGTAGTTCCTATCTCTGTACTATTGGGAACTATTGGCAGAGTATTGAATAGTGGCGAAGTTATACCACAAGATAGGCCAGGATCTCTAATAAAGCCCCGGGATAAATTCTTAAAGCTGATATTTCTTTTTTGGTCTGATTCTTATAATATGAATTGTTACTCCGGCAGCAATTATAACCAACATAATTCTTACCCAAAATATATCTACAGCAAAAATAGCTGAATATCCTATGGTTATCCATAGAGCAGTTACAGTTATGATTTTAATTTTTAATGGAATGCCTTTTCCTTCTCTATAATTTTTAATGAATCTTCCAAAGATTTTATTATTTATAAGCCAGTTATAAAACTTTTTGGAGCTCCTTGCATATAGTGCAGCTGCGATTAAAAGAAAAGGGGTTGTAGGAAGTATAGGCACGAATATTCCCACGATACCAACTCCAACAAAAAAAGTTCCTATGGAAATTAACAAAACTTTTATTGATTTTCTTAAAAATTGCTCATTCTTATTTGATATATTATTCATAGTAACATTGTAATAGAAAAACTGAAAATTTAGCAAAGAATAACATTGGTTAAATTTCAGGTAAATTTATTAAGCTGATGACTGGAAAGAGTGGACAACGTTAGAATCAAACTGTTATGCTTAAATGGAGATATTTTAATTCAAGAATTGAGTTTTTAAATACTTTATTTTATAAATGAATTTAATATTTTTATATTTAATTACTTCCCTTAATTTAAATCATTGGTTAAAATAAAAACTATAAACCAGCCAAATTAAATATCAACCTAATAAAAAATTGAATTTTTGCTCCTAATATTTTATCAATAAAAAAATGAATAATATTATTATCTCCCTTATAATATTTATTTTAACTTATGCAGCAATTATCTCTGAAAAGATAAACAGGACCGTTGTTGCTTTCCTTGGTGCATTCCTTCTTCTTTTATTTAAGATATTTAATCTAAATGAGGCAATTGGTTTTATAAACTGGGAAACTATCGGGCTTCTGTTCGGCATGTTCATAATTGTTACCGCACTATCAGAAGCAGGTTTTTTTACATACCTTGCACTTGTAATGGCAAAACTGCTTAAATACTCTCCCACAAAGATTTTTATAGTGTTTCCAATAATCACTGCAATTCTTTCAGCTTTTATGGACAGTATTACTGTAATGCTTTTCTTTGCGACCCTAACTTATGAATTATGCAGAATGCTTAAAATCGATGCCATTCCTCTTGTCATAACTGAGGTGCTGCTGGCAAATATTGGAGGTTCGGCAACACTTGTTGGAGATCCTCCAAATGTAATATTGGGTCTTAAGCTGGGTTTTTATTTTAATGATTTTGTAATTCATAACGGGCCTATTGCACTGGTAGCGGGAGCTGCAACACTATTTTACTGCTTTGCTGTAAGTAAAAAATCACTAATTCCAAGTAGTGAAGTTTCAATAAAGGAGCTTTCTACAATGGACCCGAATGATGCAATAAACGATATAAGGCAGTTAAAAATTGCTCTTTCTGCTTTCGGAGTTGCAGTACTGTTTTTAATAACTCATATCTACATAGAAAAATACTTGCATATACCATTGACAGTTCCGCTTGCAGCAATGATACCGGCTTTTGTAATGCTTGTTTTTTTGGGTAAAGGAGCCCAAAGGGTAATTGTAAAGGTTGATTATGAAGTAATACTGTTTTTCATTGGGCTTTTTATTGTTGTAGGAGGACTCGAAAAAACAGGTGTTATAAAGATTTTTGCAGGTTATTTAACTGATTTATTTAATAACAACCATCCGGGACTTATAAGTGCGCTACTCTGGGGCTCAGGCATAGCAAGCGGTGTTGTTGATAATGTGCCATTTGCTCTATCAATGGCTTATGTTCTTGAAAATATAATAAAATTTGCAGGTGTTCCGGCTCTATCAATCATGGTATGGGCCACATCCCTTGGCTGTGATATTGGAGGTAATTTTACGCCAATCGGTGCTTCTGCAAATGTTGTAGCATATAGCACTATGGAGAAATCTGGTCATCATATTGGCTGGGGTAGATGGTTAAAACTTGCCATACCTGCTACTTTTATAGCACTTATAATTTCTAATATTGGAATAATAATAAAATTAATTACAGGTTTTTATTAGAGGTTTTTTAATGATAAAAAGATCGTTTTTTTTGGATAGGGATGGAACAATAAACGAAGATATAGGAGATTTACATGCTGTCTAAAAGCTCGAATTTATATCAGGTGCCCTAGAATCGATGGCAATTTTACAAAAGAAATTTTTATTATTTATTATTACTAATCAGGCAGGAATTGGTTGAGTTTAAAGGCTTATTTTATAACGGATTTAAAGTATCACAGAAGGCATTTAGGTTATAATTTAAAGGTCTTAGATTACATTCTGAGAAGCCATTTTCAGCATGACAACTGTTTAAGCATTACCTGATAATACAGGCTAACTACAGGCTTTTAATGAAGTTAAATGCAATGTTTGGGACACTTTTAAACTTGTGATATTTCAGATTTTTAATGTTATGAATATTACATTAAAGCCTTTTAGTAGAATACTCGGAACACCACCAAATGGTGGCTAATTAGCAGACTTTATAGACGTTATAAAACCAGAGTTTTGCGGGTATACATTAAAAACATCTGACGAAAAAGTAAAATAAAAGTAGAAATGCAACAATAAATAAAATAATGATATGGGGAGGTAAATACAGACCAAGAATAAATGAACATAGAAATGAAACAAGTTAGTTAAATTTAAAATAAATAATGTAAAAATTAGGATAATAATATAAAATAAGAATTAATTATCAACTTATTAACAATCCT
>CAZFFH010000150.1:0-2978 GCA_964518375.1 uncultured Actinomycetota bacterium | reverse complement strand
TTTAAAAAAGCATATTGAAAAATCTGATTGCCTAACCTTCCGTCAGCGAAAAAGAATAACATCTATTCAATTCTCCCAAAAATTTTTCTGATATTGCAACATAATTTGAGTAAAAATAATTTTCCATATTTGTATGATACTTTCTCTTCTCAAGGTATTTTGGTTTAATTTTAAATATTTTGAATCCTCTTTTTTTGTTGTTTATATTTAGTTTTTACAAAAATGAAATAGTCCTGTACCAAACCCTTTTTTCTTATCGTATTTATCATAAACCTCTTTCCCGTAGATATATTTCTCTTCAATTAATTTTAAGTCGCTAAATAGCTCAAGGATACATGATCGAGCAAAAGCACGATGGGCATTGAAATATACGCGACATTCACAGTCGACGGGTACAGAAAAATAAAGATTACCACCACCATCTTTTAAAACACGTTTTAATTCTGCAATAGCTCTTTCACTTCCCCATGAATCAATATTATCTCCATATCTCCCTAAACCTATATGCTCAACAACACACAACGATGAAAGACTTCCAATGGAATTATCTCTAAAAGGAAGATTTAATATCGAACCTTTTACAAAAAATAAATTATCCAACGAAACATCTATAGGTCGTATATCAATCATAGTAGTTGGGACAAACTGAGAAATTATACCTATAGTCTTTACAGCAGAACCAACATCATAATGGTGTTTAGGATTTGCTTTAAATATTTTATGTGCAGCCCATGTATCTTGAAAAAAATAAATTGGTTCAACTAAAGTTTTTTCTGTTTTATCTTTTAAGCAAGGCCAAAGATAGTTAATTGATATCTTGTATTTCGGATTTTTATCTTTTAAAAAAATTCTATATTCTTTTATAAATCTAAATACATCAATAATATATTTATATAAGTTAAAATAATATTCTTTTTTAAATGATACAAAAAATTTATAAATAGTCCTTAAAATATTTTTAGAAAAGATTTTTTTCATTATTACTATTCCCTTTTTTAATGTTAATAAGCTTGAATAAACATAAAAATAGCCAAATAAATAGTTTTGGATATTCGGTTAAAATAACTAATACCATATTCATTAAAATTATTAAAATCTGTTCATTTCAAACATTAATATAATAATGATTTTTAAGATAAAAAACTTAATATTTTTATATTCGTAATTAATAATATATATTAACATCAAGGTGTTAGATGCAAATTAAATAATTATGGTAATGGCTACAACTAATTAACTATATTTGGGAATAGATACTATATTTAAAACTAAGTTTAATTCTTCTCTTTTTAGCCTTCCCGAAGGTTGTAAAGTAAAAAAACCCGGCACTCTTCCATAATAACAAAAACAACTTTAGCAGCCTTATTTGATGGTTTTCACATTTTTGTTTTTGAATTATGTATTATTCTATATACATCTATAATCATATGAAAAAAACGTTTCCTGTAACTCTGTATTCCGCTACCCGGGGGCAGAACAGGGGGGGGCTTTGTTTTATTACCACGATACGGCTCGCATATCTGGTAGAAATCGACATCATGCATTTTGTCCTTAAATAAGATTACGTTGCCGTAAAGATAATTTAGTTCAAAGAAAGTCATAGGATTGATATCAGTTTGTTCAAGTGAAATTATACGTTCAACGGAAGATGGTGAGCTATCAACAACGATAGCATCTTTATAGCCAAGTTTTTTTAATATTTCTAAACAAGACAACGTTTCATTCATTACTTTCTCTGACCACCCGCCCTTTTTCTCTTGCAAAGTACCCCCTCCTCCATATTCAAATTGAACCACACTTGGTAATTTTGATTTTAAAATTTGTGAAAGCTGCTTGATAATTAATAACTCGACTCCCTCAACGTCAATTTTCAAGCATGTAATCTTATTAAATGGGCGAATTGATTTTAATAAAGTGCTAAGAGACACTGTGTTTACTTGCTCAGATTTAGCAGAACTACCCCACCAGTCAGGCATTAAAGAGGATAAATTTAAATTATCGGAACCTTGAAATGTTCCTATGTAAATAGTTTCAATTCCGTCCTTATCCGTTAAGCATGATTCAAATAAAGTGATACCCAAAACTTTGCATAAGACACGCAATTTTTTTGTTGGGAGAGGTTCAACTGCCACGGTTTCGAAACCCATACGAGAAAATAACTCACAGTAGAACGCAAATGTCCCCACTCCAACATCAATACACAAGCCTTCTCTTGAATTATCTATTTTTGGTAAAGTATGCGACAATAATGCGAAACAACATTCCTCAACATGCATGATAATACCCCTTTCTTAATTAAGAATCTTGAGAGTTTTCTTAATTCAAACAAATCTGTTGTGTTAAACTTTGGCTTATGTTTACCGGTATTTTGAAAAAATTAACCAACGATTTATTTTCGCTCTACTATCCCAAGCGTCTTAATTGGATTAAAAAATAATTTCTTTCTAAAATACGACCAATATTTAAACATACAACATATTGGTCAAAAATAGTTAACAGTAACCAAAGATGCCCTCTCGGCGCCAAAACTCACTTAAGTTCTTCGATCATTTTTTCTGTGTCAAATGGGTTAAGTGAATCACCATGCCTTCCCCAGACCGATATATTCAACAACGCATAAGCAGTCTAAGGAAGGGACACTTATTAATGATCAGATTTAGTATTTTTACGACCTGGAAAACAGCTATCACTCAGCACAATTTTATGTGCTCTGTAAACTGACTAAGTCAAATCATAAAATATACTCCTATCTGTACATTACATAAAGAGAATAAAATTGCTTATCTTTCACTATAGTACTATTAAAAAACAGACGATTTTTAACCATCATCCAATAATACCATTACCACTACTCTATTTTTTTTACTGCTTATTTTTAGGTTCAAGAAGTCTTATTCCCCGATGAAAACAATACCCTTCACCTATTCACCTTCGCCATGGCTCTGAAAGACGCACTTGAACCCATTAATTCATCATAA
>CAZFFH010000149.1:0-3033 GCA_964518375.1 uncultured Actinomycetota bacterium | reverse complement strand
CCAGTTCATTTAACTGGTTCTCAGTGTCCCTATATGTTATTTGCAGACTGTTAAATATTTCTTTTCGCTCCTTGGTTTCATCCTTATGTGATTCTCTTAAAACCTCAAGTGCCCAGTCTCTAAATTGAGGCAGAATTGTAAATTTTGAAATTTCATCCTTTATTAACTGTTCCAGCTTATCTTCTATTATATATTTGTTTTGAGAGCAGTTACCTCTTCTGCCGGTGCAGTGATAGTAAGGATATTCTTTAGTTTTTCCTGTAGCTTTTATATGTTTAGTGATTTGTTTAGAGTTTGTTTTTAAATCAAATGGAATGCATAACATTTATTATTTGTAAAATTAGTAAGAGGATTTTTTAGGATTTGGTCCTTTATCAGGGCAAGTTCCTCTATAAACCTTTATATTGACCTCGTCTAGCAGAGGAACAATATTCTTGATTGGTTCTCTATCAAGATCTTTAATTTTTTCCGGCAGCTTTTCATAGGGTTTAATGTACGGCGATGTCTTCAGCTCAACATTTTTACTATCGCCATACACCCAACCATTGTTTAATCTTTCATTAATCCATGAATCATGCTCAATCTTTGCAAGATATTCTATCTCATCTTGTGTAAATTCAAGTACTTGATTGGCATCAGAATATTCTGCAATATAGCAGTTAACTTCTTTTAGTTTGCCAACGATATCTTTTGCCTGACGAACGTTAGAATACTTGAGTGTATCTGGCAATGACTCCCAATCAGGGTATTCCAATGGTTTCTCCGGATGATCCTCGAGTTGTTTTCTGTTATACCGTTCGTGTATTTTTGAAGCAATGAGTTCAATATGCTCTATTAACAGCCGCGGTGTAAGGTTGTCTCTTGTTGATGCGAGACTATATATGTATTGTTCTGTTAGCGTAGTGGCAGTAACTGAAAGTCCTTTTTCAAATAGACTTTCCATATTAAGAAGATTATTTACAAAATCGACTTTCTGATTTGTAAATTTATCATTTACAACGCCCTGCTTTGTTATATAGTGCAACTTAAATTCTAAGTCATTTATAGTTATGTTGGAATCGTCTATGTTAACCATTGAGCGTGTTAATGTTCCGTAAGCTTCTCTGTTCCATTCTTGGGTTTCATCACAAAGTATTAATAAAAAACCGATAGGATGTTGCTCCGGCAGCATAGGCGAAAAAGAGAACGGCTCTTTCATAAATACATTGACATATGCATTATGAAGAAAAATCGCTGCAGCCGAATCCAGTATATGACTGAAAAGCAAGCAGTTTGGCTTTGGCTTTTTCTGCATTAACTCACCAAACCATTTCGTAACAATCAGCGCGCTGTAAAAGCCGTGATCTACAAACTGATACTTCTGCATGGTGGCTAAAAAATTGTTAAGCGTGTCTCTAACTCGCGAAATCG
Source organism: uncultured Actinomycetota bacterium (assembly GCA_964518375.1). GTDB lineage: Bacteria > Actinomycetota > Humimicrobiia > Humimicrobiales > Humimicrobiaceae > JAHILC01. The sequence goes on along the minus strand of CAZFFH010000149.1, from coordinate 1,623 downwards.
GCAAGCCAAACGTGTAGCTTAAATCCAGCGCAATATAATCAGTTAATCGTTTGGTCGAAACAGATTCGCCTTCTATCGCTTTTTCAATGTATTGTGGCATAATAAACTTGCTTTGATCAAAATTCTCTATAGAATTAATCTTGTTAAAGTCAAAGTATGAAAGAAATGGTTTCGCAGCAGCTTTTGCGTGTTCGTCTTTTCCGGATATGAACGCAATAAATCGGTTCAGCTGGTTATTGATTATTTCAACCGGATAACCCGTATCGTGAAAAAGCGATGCAATGCCCCACCGAAAGAAAAACTCTTCATGCACAGTATCAAAATACCGTATGGATTTATTTGTGTCGGACAGATACGAAGCAAAGCTTTCTCTATATGCTTTGTTTTGTGCATAGATAGCCAAACCCAGCAGAAAGACATTGACTGAATGAACATAGTGGTCTCGTTGCTTGTCGTTTAAGGTAGAAGCGTTTTCTTCGTATTTGCGAAGCACATCCAGTAGGTCTATAAAAGACTGGTCTCCCGAAATGTTCACACGATATATATCCAGGAAAAAGCTGTAGACATCATACGCCTCGTCCTTGATTTCGTTATCGAGAAACTCCATTACTGCCGAAGACATATACTCTTTGTAAAAATGAATTTTGTCATTGTCCGAATCGATGTTCAGCAGTTTGAAAAAGTTTTCAATATACACTTTTAATGTATCCATCATTACCTCTTTTCTCTGGTCGCGTATATCCTTTGTTCAATTTCCGTCTATTCCGTCAGCTGTCCGTCTCTGTATATATCGCAGCCCTTAGCTTTCAGCTCATTTATTGTCTCGGTATTGTTGTCGTATGTGCTGCCGCTTAAATAGAGGTACTGCAAACTATCGAATTGAAGCAGCATACCTAAGCTATTCAAATCACTTTCTACAATACTTAATTCTTCAAGAGTGTTTTTAAGCGGATAGTGTGACAACTTTTCAATATCGCTCGCGCTTATATTTGAGCTTAATTTTAAAATGCGCAAATTCTCCATACTCTCTATGAGCTCAATTTTGACCTTACCCCATTCTTTAGTCCAGTTTTTAAGTTAGTATCTAAACCCATTGAGGGTCCCCCAAAAACTAGTCCACTTATAATGTTAGTAATCCGGCTTTATTTGCCTCTGTGGGTAGGCTCCTGGCAAAGTCACTTGGAGTCATATTAACCAGGGAACTATGAGGACGATACTCATTGTAGACCATTCTCCATACCTCTAGTTTATTCTTGGCATCCTCAATTGACAAGAACCAATTGGTATTTAAACACTCATCTCTTAAACTACCATTAAAAGACTCGATAAAGGCATTGTCTACCGGTTTTCCAGGACGGGAGAACTCAAGCTTAATGTTATTTACATATGCCCAGTTATCAAGTGCTTTTGAGATAAACTCCTCCGGACCATTGTCCACCCTTATCCTCTCAGGCCATCCTCTATAGTAGCCAATGCTATCTAATATGTCTACTACTGTATCTCCTGTTATTTTATTATCTGCATAAATATTTAAGCATTCCCTGCTGTATACATCCAACATGGTAAGCGCTCTAAAGCGCCTTCCATTAAAAAGAGCATCAGACATAAAATCTAAAGCCCAGC
>CAZFFH010000148.1:0-3045 GCA_964518375.1 uncultured Actinomycetota bacterium | reverse complement strand
TAACCTCCTCCGGGTTATTCTGCTCATTGCCTGCTTCTTCAGTTTCGTCTTCTTCCCGGGCTTCTACTGTCTCTTCTGGTACATTTTCCACACCGATTATTTCACCTTTATCTCCACCTGCTTCTACCTGACTGGCGGAGCTGGCTGCTTGTTCCAGTATTCCAGACAAATTACATCCAGTAAATGTCATAGTAAAAATAGCGATGACCACAATTACCAGAACTACACTAAGTGAAGACTGATTTCTTTTTTTCATGTTATCATCTTTTTAACTTTATATTTTTTCATCTCTTTAATTTATTATTTAAATTTCTTACGTCTTTGTAATTCTATCTTTTATTCTTTTTAATAAATCCCTAAAGTATATTTTAAAACTAATTGAATAAAAATAAACCAGGCAGTTTTTGGCCATTGACTGTTCGTGATAAGCATTAAAATCACTACATTTTTTTGAAGCTGGGTAAATTAAGCTAATAAATATCAATATGATAATCTTTCTATACTCTGGATAACACAAACCCATGTAGTGCCCCTGTTAAAAAGAATTTGATTACCATCAGTATCTTTAAATTCAAATGAATCAAAAATACTGTTTCTTGCCCAAGTACCTTCAATAACTTTTCCATCCATAAAGTAATATGCCTCGTCTTCATCATGTGTACCTGTAGACCTGACAGCCATATGTCCGGAACTATCTATGGGACCTTCGATGTCAGTAAGAAGCACAACTACATTATTTAAGCTAATCTGATTGCCAGTTTCATAATCAACATGCGGCTGACCTGCAAGTGATTTAAGATATTTATTCGTATTTTTATCATAAGTAAAACCTGCAAGATAAGATTTACTTGAGAAGTTTACAACAATATCGGTTATATTATCTCTCTCTGGCTCAGGCGCATCTATTTTAAATGCCATGGGTGACTGTCCACCTTTAAGGGAATAACCAAATTTGACAGCATCTTCCTTTATCCCGTAAGTGTCAATAAATGCCGTATGCTCTAAAGCATCACTCCTGCTCCGATCCCTCCAGCCTGCTGAGGTGTAATTAACATATGCGGTGCTATTTGCATCAAGAACATCCATGTCCATATTTTTAATTGCCTCATAACATTGAGGATATGTACCCCAGAAAGTATATATAGGGTCAAAGCTTCTTGCTATTTCAGCAAAGTATATCCTTGCGCTTCTCACAGAACCTATTATATCAGCGTCATATGATGAGAATAAGGTAACAAACCTGGTAACTCCGCCTTCAGCGACCAGTTCAAATACTATATCTGCATATATAAGCCCTGAGTGTGGTCTTGCTTTGGGATTGTTTTGAACCATTATAGCAATAGGCCTGTAATTCTGAACTTTATCTGATAACTCCAGGCCGCTAAGCATATTAATATTATCTGTTATAATGTCAGCTTCAGCTGTGCTTTCAGCAGTTTGCTGCGGTGTTTCCTGCACAGGTTCTATTGAAGTTTCTGAAGAATTTTCATCTATAGTTTCTGTTAAATCTGAATCTTTATTATCCTGGCTACTCTCTATACTTTCTGTATCATCAGTTATAACATTATTTGATTTGCATCCTTGTAATCCTAAAGTCATTAAAAAAGCAAAAGTCATTACCAATATTATAACGCTTATTATTTTTACTGATATAAATTTACTTGATTTCAATTTAAACAACTCCACTCAAATTTAATGTTTATAATAAATTTTTAACATTATAAATTTAATAAAAAGAAAATAAAACAATAAAATAGTAGAAAGAATATTATTTATTTATGAATTATGTAAGATTAAAAATTTAAAAGGAGATTATAAGTAATTATTTCAAGCTTTGAAATTTCTGTACTAAGATTGGCTTACCGTTATACGCAATGTTAGAACCAGTTTACCGAGCTTAAGTGGGGATATTTTTATACCTGGATTGAGTCTTTAAGACATATTTTTTGCGATATAGTTCCGATTTCATAAAGTGCTTAATTTTTACTGCGATATAGTTCCTGTTTTATGCATATTGGGAGCTATTGGCGAAATATTGTCCATAAGACCATGACATACATGCCTGAAAATGGCTGGCCAGAGGTGTGAAATTTCGAACCTTTTTTTAAAGGAATTAGCTGGTTTGAAAAAAGTCTTTAAATAAATTGTTTGCAATTAAATCTCTAACTTTATAAACTCGAAGTAATTACTAATTTTTATTTTTTTATATAATGATTTTTAAAAATGGATATTATTAAGGTTAAAACTAAGAGGAGAAATGTAATGAAAAAAATAGTTTTTAAAGCTTTATTTTTAATATTAATAATTCCAATAGCTATGCTTTTTATTTTACCTATCCAAATATTTGCAAATGGGGAAGATTCTTATAATCATCAGATAGTGGTAGGCAACGCTGGTGAAAATACTACGATCAGGTTTTGGGGGACTGGTTATTCGGAGTATTATAAATCTGTTACGCTTTATAATAATAATTCACCAGACCAAATTGATTTTTCATTTACAATTGATAATCCATGGGATTTAGAAATGACTAATGCTCTGCCTGCTGGAAATTATCATTATTACTTAGTGATCTCAGGTAATTATGATATTATAAATAGTGAACTCATAACTTATTCAGACATTTTATTAAATGAGAGACATGATTTTACTATTAGCAATAAACAAACATGCATTATAACTCCACCAACTTGGGTCCGTACAATGCCCATGACCTGCTGGCAGGTATGGATAAATGAGGATGGAGATTTTCAGTTTAGCTTCATATATCCATATGCAGACAATAACTGGGTAAGGATATATGACATGAGTGGTAAAATGGTATATGAGATAGATATGCCTTATGATAATCCTAACCTTATTGTAGATTTACCTGATGGTATGTATACAGTAAAGACATTTACTGTTGGTAGCACAGAACCAATTCAGACATTTATAATAGGTAAGTAATTAACTTTCGCTAATGCCTTATATAATAAGACCTCATAGATAATATGGGGTCTTATTATTTGGAAAGACTAAATATATTTGAGATACCTTGGACAA
>CAZFFH010000147.1:0-3058 GCA_964518375.1 uncultured Actinomycetota bacterium | reverse complement strand
GGGGCAGCCATATCAGACATCTTAGGCAACAAGTCCATTAATGGGGCGACCCACTTTAACAACATTTAATTTCTTTGACGATTTAATGTTTTTTTCTTTTATTTTTATAAAACTTCTGGTATTTTACACATAAAAGACAATAAAAATGTTGCAATAAAAACAACTATATTGAATTAAAAACAAAAGAAATAGTAAAGACATACCCAAACCTTTGCCCGGTGCTTTGAAACATATGACCAGAAAAATGTCATGGATACTTTTTTAAAAAATGAACAGTTTACTAAGTATAAAAACAGATAATTTAGGAGAATAACCATGAAAGTGTTTATCATTGGTGCCGGTACAATGGGCTCCGGTATAGCCCAGGTTTTTGCAACAAAAGGATTTCAAACGATTTTGTGCGATATTGAAGATAAATTTTTAGAAATGGGTTATTCGATAATTGAAAACAATCTTGCCAGGCTTGTTAAAAAAGACCTTATTAGCGAAAATAAAAAAGATAAGATACTTTTAAATATTAAAAAAACTACTGATAAAAATGATGCAAAAGACTGCCGCCTGATAATAGAGGCAGTCGTTGAAAATATTGAGGTAAAAAAAGCTTTATTCAAAGAACTTGAGCAAATTGCAGGCAAAGATGCAATACTTGCAACAAATACTTCATCTCTTTCAATTACCGAGATAGCTTCATCATTAAAAGACCCGAGCAGGCTATTGGGAATGCATTTTTTAAATATTAGACTTTGTGAATTCTGCGGTTCCGACATAAAGAGGATTTAAATGGAAAAAAAATATATTATGGCCATTGACCAGGGTACTACTGGTACCCGGGTGATTCTTTTCACTCATAAAGGGGAAGTATTCAAAAGTTCTTATATTGAGATAAAACAATATTTTCCGCAACCGGCATGGGTTGAACATGACCCTATGGAATATCTTAGCAGTGTACGAAAATGTGTAAGTGATATCCTCTCATCTCCGGACGTTGATGCCTCTGAAATAGCGGCTCTGGGCATTACCAATCAGAGAGAAACTACTATAATGTGGGATCGGGAAACAGGCAAACCGGTATATAATGCCATAGTATGGCAGTGCAGGAGATCTGCTTCTATCTGTGATGAACTTAAAGCACATGGTCTTGAAGGACTGATAAGAGAAAAAACAGGCCTGGTCTTAGATGCTTATTTTTCCGGTAGCAAAATAAAATGGTTGATTGATAATATCAGCGGGTTGAAGGAAAAGATAAGGAAGGGTAATATCTGTATGGGCACGGTTGACAGCTGGCTCATATGGAACTTCAGCGGGGGTAAATATCATGTTACTGATTATGCCAATGCCTCCCGCACTTTGCTGCTTAATATAAAAACACTTAAATGGGACGAAGAGCTTCTGGAAATCTTCGGTATAGATAAGAGAATCCTTCCCGAAGTCAAACCTAACAGTGGTATAATGGCAGTTACCGACAAGGGCAGTTTTATGGGTATGGAGATACCGGTAGCAGGAGCAGCAGGGGACCAGCAGGCAGCTTTATTTGGGCAGGGTTGTTTCAGGACAGGTATGACTAAAAATACTTATGGTACTGCGCTTGCCATTATGATGAATATCGGAGAAAAACCCATCCTTTCAAATAACGGACTTACTACAGATCTTGCCTGGGTAATTGACGGAAAACCTACCTATTCTTTTGAAGGTATTATTTTCATTGGAGGTGCAGTCATTCAATGGCTTAGAGACGGTTTGAAAATAATCAAGGATGCCGGGGAATGCGATATATTATCAGAAAAAGTACCTGATACCGGAAACGTATACATGGTACCGGCATTTACCGGGTTAGGTGCACCATATTGGGATATGTATGCCCGGGGACTTTTGATAGGTATTACCAGGGGGACAACCAGAGAACATATATGCAGGGCCACCGAAGAATCTATTGGCTACCAGACTAAGGATGTCTTAAACGCCATGCTGGCAGACGTACCGGCAGGAATGGCCTGTCTCAGGGTTGACGGCGGAGCGGCTAAAAGTGAATTTCTTATGCAGTTTCAATCGGATATCCTGGGTGTGTCAGTAGAAAAACCCAAAAATACTGAAATGGCGGCATTGGGTGCCGCTTATCTTGCCGGATTGGGAGTAGGATTTTGGGAAAATATAAATGAACTTGATAAATACTGGATACTGGATAAAAAGTATGATCCCCTAATGCAGGAAGATAAAAGGGAACGATTATATGCCGGCTGGAAAGAAGCTGTAAAGAGATCTTTCAACTGGGCAAAATAATTATGAAAAGGAATAGATGAATATTCTTTCGATGGAAAACGTGGGTAAGAGCTTTAGTGAGAAGGTATTGTTTGAACAGGTTTCTTTAGGGATCGGTGACAACGACCGTCTTGGACTGGTCGGGATAAATGGAACCGGAAAGTCCACATTTTTAAAAATAGTAAGCGGCCATATAGAGCCAGATTCTGGAAGTATCATACGAGCTAATAATCTAACGATACAGTGCCTTTCGCAGGTCCTGGAATTTGATGAGAGCATGACTGTCCTTGAGCATATTTTACATGGGGAGAGTTTGCTGATGAAGACAATTAGGGCATATGAAGCCACGACGCATCAACTGCACCAAACTCCAAACGACGGAAGCCTCCAGAAAAGGCTTGCCGAGTATGCGGTGAAGATGGATGCACTGGATGCCTGGAATGTGGAGACTGAAGCAAAAAGTATATTAAGTAAGCTTGGGATATCGGATATGGGCCGCAGTATTGGAGAGCTATCAGGTGGTCAGAGGAAAAGAATAGCGCTTGCAGAAGCGCTCATTCAGCCAGCAAACCTCTTGATTTTGGATGAGCCGACAAACCATATCGATTTGGAGGCAATCAAATGGCTGGAGGCTTATTTGAGCCAGCGAAAAGGGGCGCTGCTTTTAGTGACCCATGACCGTTATTTTCTTAGCAGGGTTGTCAATCACATCATTGAAATAGATAAAGGAAAGATATACTGCTACGACGGTAACTTTGAATATTTTCTGGAAAAGAAAACGTTGCGCGAAGAGTCACAAACC
>CAZFFH010000146.1:0-3067 GCA_964518375.1 uncultured Actinomycetota bacterium | reverse complement strand
TCCAGGATTTATTTAGTATTTAACAATTATATTGAAGTGATATAATTATTATTTATCTTTATCTATTACTTATGTAATAAATTATTAAAGGAGCAGTTATGAAAAAAAATAAGATATATGTATTGATTGCTATACTGACTACTGTGCTAATCTTTGGCGTTGCAGCTATCTGCAATCAATGCGGTGCTATAACGCCAGCTACAACTGCAAGTACGAGTATAAGTGATGAAACTACCTCAGCTAAAACTACCTCAGCCGCAACTACAGCTAAAACTACCTCAGCCGCAACTACCGCAGTAGAAACTATTGGAAACAGAAATCCTGATATAGCAGATATAATTATCCCGGGCGGTACTTTATATGTATCACAGCAATATGATATATCTGCGTCAGCGTCTGACCAGGATGGTGATAATTTAACCTATGCATGGACTGTATCAGATGGATCTATTAATAACTCAGCTGCAAACCCAATGAAATGGACAACGCCAAACGCTGCAGGTGATTATACTATCCAGGTCAAGGTAACTGATGGAAAGGGCGGAGAAGCAACAAAACCAAAGACAGTAAGTGTTAGTCCACCTGCTATTTTAAGCATGGATGTTCCCAAAGTTACTGCTGAGGGAGGTTATATTGCTTTCGGTGGTATTCCTATTAATGCCGGGGGATGCTTGTTTGCGGGGGATGAGCCCACAAATAAATGGGTTGTAGGTTATATAAGCTTTGATATTACAGGACTTACAAATGCTACCATACAAAACGCAACAATGACATTTAACGTGAAACAAAAGTATAACGACCCGTCATTTTATGCATCTTTTTTAGTTTACGAGACATACTGGGGCACAGTGCCTATAAGCGTAGCAACCTACTCATTGCCAGTTAATCAAATTCAACATATTGCTTCTACGACTGATGGTAATTTTACAGTCAATAACGCAGCATTAAAAACTGCACTGCAGACAGCAATAAATGCAGATCATCCAAGGTTTCAAATCGGGCTATCGCCTACTGTCGAAATAACAAACGGTAATAATGACTGGGATGGTATTGAATATGATCAGAGTGGAATAACATTGAATGTTACTTATACACATTAACCATTGTACTTTTATTTAATAAAGATATAAAGCCTATAAAAAAGTATATTAAGAGTTTTTCAGAATAAATAAGCATAAGAGTAATGTTTGGGTTATGGTTTAAATTGACTGCCCCAAGTAGTGAAATTTAGAACCAATTAATAAAAGAGATTATTAGAATTAAAAAACTTATTGTTTAAAATTTATTTTTTTTTAGAAAATAAAAATATTAAAAAAATAGCAATATTCATTTTATTTTTATTTATCTTTCGAGGCATTAATACTATTTTCTTTATCTGCATCAGTAATGCTTTTACCCTTAAACAACCCGCCTTTTTCAATAATTAAAAGTGCATTATCTTGGATTAAATCACCAATAAATTTACCTGTAGAGGTAATTTCTATCTGTCCCGATACATGCATTTCTCCTTTAAAATAGCCTGATATAACTACATCCTTGGTTTGTATATTTGACTCTACTTTTGCATTTTTACCAATCGTTAGTGTTCCCTCTACTTTAATATCACCAATAACTTCCCCATCTATTTTAACTGAACCAGCAAAATTAAGTTTTCCATCAATTTTTACACCTTCAGATATTAGTGAAATATTTTCAGCTGTCATTTTAATCATCTTAAATTTAATTATAATAAATACAACTGGCAGGTAGATATATATTGTTTCAAGTATAAAATAATATAGTAAAAATATCAATACTTATATTAATATAAATATCGTTATATATATTTATATTGTTATAAATAATATTATTATGAATTATAAAAAATCTATGAAACTTTACAGAAAATTGAATTTTAAATTATACATTTAATATAAATATCTTACTGACTGGCCAGATAGGCTTCTAACCAAAATTATAATTTTAAAATCCACAATTCATAAATACAGAGCTGACTTAAAAAGACTATCTGGATACCTATCAAGAAATACTGCAATGTATTAGTATTAGGTGATTAGAATTTAGGATTGTATAGTGGAAGTCAATTAGAAGTGACTGTCCCAGGTAGTGAAATTTTTAAACCAACTTATAAATGAATTATGTATTGATAAATTAAAGTTAATAAATAGAAAAAATTTTGTTTTTTGTTTATTTAAAAATGTTCTTATTATGCATATCACAAAGAGCACTATAAAGTGTTAAATAAATTATTACTAAATTATAATAATTACTTGACAATAATATAATAATTTTGTAGGATTACCTTTTCTAAAAATTTAATATAAAAAAACTAAAAATTTAGTAGCTTTTAAGTTTTCCTTGAATGTATTTGGGCGCCATATGTATAGGAAAGCCTAGCTAATAGCGAAACCGACTAAATATAGTCGGTTTTTGTATTTTACAGGTAAAATGAAAGAAGGTGAAAATATTAAGATAATATTATTTTGATTGATATTTTCAGTAAATTATTAGAAATATTTTTAATAATTTTGAAAAAATAGGACAAATTCTAACATAAATAAATCTAATTTTTTTAAAAAGGTAAGGATATGCAAATAAAAAAAATAATAACTGCTATTGGTGAGGGGATACATTTAGAAGGCAGGATATATTCACCTTATGCCACTAAAATAGAAGGTTCAGCAGTTGGAGAAATTATATCTAAAGAAGGAATTATAATTAGCAGGTATGTGGTAGCAAAGGGAAACATTAAAACTGAAAATGCGGTAATTGAAGGTAAATTAATAGGTAATTTAATAGCATCAGGGAAAGTGGAAATAACTTCTACGGGAGAATTCTTTGGTAATCTAATCATGAAAGATGCAGATTTTATTCTACAAAAAGGTGGAATCTTTAAAGGTAAAAGAATTAGTGTAGAAAATGAAGAAATATTTAAAATAGACAAAGATGAAATTCTTGCTGGTCTCCAGATTAAAATTAAAAAAGCAGCATAGTACTAAAATCTTTTTAGAATCCGTCCTTTAGCAGAAAAAAAGCTTATAAAATAAAGAATTTTGGCTGGGGAGAG
>CAZFFH010000145.1:0-3168 GCA_964518375.1 uncultured Actinomycetota bacterium | reverse complement strand
CTTTTCCCTGAAATTGAAGAAATCATTTGAAAGAAGAATATTTTGAGTACCAGCGCCATTAAGAGCTTTATCATTATATCTATTTCCGTAACGTTGTTTTTACTATTGGCAGGGCTTACTGGACTGGCGGGTTGTGATAGTTTTGGAAACACAACCGTTCCAGAAAATATCCAGGGCAGCAGCCAGGAAAGTAAGAGCCTTCTTATTGTAGGCAGCGATACTACTTACCCCCCTTTTGAATTTATTGATAGCGGAGATATAGCAGGATTTGATATTGATCTTATTAAAGAGATAGTTTCCAGGATGAAAAAGGAAATTGAAATTATCTCTAGTTCCTGGGATCCCGAATTTAAAGATTTAATAGACGGGAAGCTGGATATTGTAATTTCTGCTGTATCAATTGAAGCTGAGAAAACTACCATTGTTGATTTTTCCAAGCCATATTACACCCTTGAATACCTGCTGGTTTCTTTAAGTGGTTCTGAAATAAAGACCAAGGAGGAGCTTGTCGGTAAAAAGATCGGGGTTTTAAAAACGGGCAAATCGAATATAAACAAGGATTATATACTTGATTACGAGGTTTTGGATTACGAAGACATTATGGATATGCTTGATGCTTTGGGAAATAGAGAAATAGAGGCAGTCCTGGTAAACCTGCCACTTGCAGTAAGCTTGCTGAAAGATAACAAAGATATGTATTTAGTATTAGATAAAATTAATTCAGACAGGGAATTTGCAATAGTATTTAAAAAGGGCAGCCCGCTGGTTTTGGAAGTAAATCAAATTTTAGACACTATGACAGTTGATGGGAAATATCAGAGCATTTATGATAAATGGTTTAATTATAATTTTTAATATATTTTAAAATTTATGTCATTAAAATATTCATATATTATATAATATATTAAAAAAGTATAATAAATTACTAAAAAAGCTATTGACTTATTTTGTAGAAGTGCTAATATAATTTTCGGGGTAAGCTAAATTAGGCGTCCAGCTAACATGAAAGTTTGCCCCATTTTTATTTTTAGAGTTTGCTTTGCTTTTTATTTTTCGGTTTTCACACCTCATTTCGAGATTCCATATTTTTTTAACTTTTTTCAATCTGTATTATTCTTTGAGTATCATCCGTATTGCTTTTATATTACTATATGATATTTTATATAACTATATATAACTTTATATAATAAATAATAAAAAATAAATTAAAAAAATATTAAGAAAACACTTGACAAGCCCTAAATAAATGTTTTATCATAGCATTACGATTAAAAAGTACAATTGAATATTTATTTAGCAGCTATGAAACTTTTCTCGAATCTGGACGCTTGAGGGAAGTGGAGCTAATAGCGTAACCGACTAAAAAGTTATTTAGTCGGTTTTTTGTTTTTTAAGGAAAACAAAAAAAATAAAAAAGAAATTTTTAAAACAAGAGGAGAAAGAAGTGAAAAAATTAATAAACAAAAGTATGTTGAAGAAACTAACTTACATTGGACTAATGATTGTAGTTATTGCATTTTTTGCAATACCTTCATTTATATTTGCCGATGAAGGAGATGCAACCACATATGTAGGCATTGACCCGGATCAGGAGCAACTGGGTGTTCCGGGAACTACTGCCGGTCAGTATTTACTTGGAGATAATGACGATACCTTGGCAGATTCTGAAAATGATGGTGACACTGAAGTGTTTTGTATAGATGGTGATAAAGTTCTGGTTTCGGGTGACGATCAGTATGTTGTTACTAATATTGATGTTTCTGACGAAATCGTAGGTGAAACAGATTTAGAGGGTGGTCTTGGAGTAGTTACTCCTGTTGAGGCTGTCGCTGCTGAGATATTATCGACTACTGCTACGGGTGCTACAGCTGTTGAAGATCAGGTAGCAATGTGGCAGTTTACGGGAGATAACCCCACTTCCTTTACAGCAATGACAGACCCAAGGACCAGTGAGGTATCCCAGGAAGGTCAAGTTCAGGCAATAATTGTAAACATAGAAGCTCTGGCTCAGGAATATGTCGATGAAACCGGCTTTAGTCAGGCTAACCCAAATCCTGCAGGACAACCTACGATAGATGAGTTTTTAGCTGATAAGGAAATTAACAGCATAAAAGTTACAGTACAGCAGGATAGCACTATTTTTACTGGTAGCAATGGTACTGCTATAGCAACAATGGCTGACCCACTTGTCCCAGAAATAACTGATAATAATAAAGATGTTTACTGGTATATACTTGCAGGGTCATTTAATATCAGCTTTTCTCCAACCTCATTAGTATTTAAGACTGATTCAAACAGCGCTGCAATAGGAACAAATCCTACTAAAATGAATGATGTTGATGCCAGCGTTAACGACCTGACCGACCCGACTGCTGCAGGATATGTTGCCAGCAAAGCCGATAATTATGGGGAAGCAAAAGTTGACTATTACTATTTCTGGTGGGGATTGGCTGATTATCCACAAGATACGATGGGTGTAAATCTTTTTGCATGGGCAGATATTGATAAAGATGCAAAATTTGATTTCATAGATTTAAGCTCTGAAAATCCGGGAGGCGACACAGATGGTAATGCAGTTGCTAATTTCCAAAGCCAGTATGAGGTTGTACAAAATATAGTTGGTGCAGGTACACCTGATGATCCTAGTGACGACTCCGTTACAACAGCTCCAATAAATATGCCAATGGATGTTCATGAGGTTGATGGAGGCAAGGTCGTAATTGCTGTAAATAATTTATCTAAAGATGGTAGTGGAAAGCCAATTATACCAACAACACCAGCATTAGGAAATAGAGGTAATACTAACCAGAGATTTGCTACACAGAGCTACACTGAAGGATATAATATAGATCCTCAATTCTTTGGGACTCTTATATTTAAATATACAGACAATAATATCCCTCTTTCAGGTGCTCAATTTGGAGTATTTGATAATTCTGGAGCAACCGGTGATCCATTAATGATTCTAACAACTGATAGCAAGGGTTATGCTTCAACCGATGATAATGGAATAGAAGGTGATAATAACGGGTTAAAATATGGAACTTATTTTATAAAAGAAATTTCAGCTCCATCGGGGTATGATATTAATACTACTATATATCCTTTAACGGTTAGTGGAAAGGGTGTTAATAGTCAATTCATAAGTGATAGTGGTTCAATAATAAT
>CAZFFH010000144.1:0-3190 GCA_964518375.1 uncultured Actinomycetota bacterium | reverse complement strand
AAATACTCTATTTTCTCAGGACTGAAACTTTTAACAAAATCATCTACCTTAACTTTAAAGCCCACGCTCTCGAGCAGTTGCTTGTAATCTTTTCCATAACCTCTTACATGGTCCTCTTTCCCATAAGCCCTGAATCTTTCTTCTTCAGTCTGAGCTGAAGGGTTTGTAAAAGTTTTTTCAGCAATTATCGGAACCTGGATTATGGCCCAGCCGCCAGGTTTTAACACTCTGTATAATTCACTTAAGGCTTTCCTGTCATTTTCAATGTGCTCCAGGACATGGCTGGATACTATCACATCAAAAGTATCCGTGCCAAAAGCTATATCCGTAAGATCAATTTTTGCCATGGCGCCAATCCGTCCGGGGTCAATATCACTGCTTAAATAATCAACATACCTGCTGTTAGCAAATTTTTCGGTGAGTATAAGCTCGGGCGCCGTATGAAGCATCTTTTTTCTTGGGGGGTCAAATAAATTTGTTTTCTGCTTAATATAAAGGTAAATGAGTCTGTATCTTTCAATTGAGCCGCAAACGGGACACTTTGCGTTTTGCCTGGTCACAAATGGGCTGTCTTTTGAAAAGGCCGGGAAAGCAACAGGCAGAAAGCATTTGAGATGGCTATCACAAATAGGACAGTATCTTTGGCTGCCTTTATACCTGGGAAGCCGCGCAAGCTTCCGGACAGCCATGCGGTATTTAAGAGGTATACCGGCCATTAATTTATTTCGCCCCTTTTTCATGATTTGTAATGCAAATAATTTTATAAAAAAGCTTATCCCGTCTGGTATAGAAGATTTCTTAATTTTTAAGATTTAACTGCTTTTTTTGCAAGCTCTTGGAGGGCAATGCCATCCATTTTGTAAATTTCCCACTCATCCTTGGAAACCGCACCCATTTTTTTATAAAAATTTATGGAAGGCTCGTTCCAATGCAGAACTGTCCACTCCAGTCTGCAGCATTTTCTCTCAACAGCCAGTTTTGCAATAAAAGCAAACATCAATGTACCGATACCTTTGCTTCTGACTTCAGGGTTAACATACATATCTTCAATGTAGATGCCCGGACGACCCATAAATGTTGAGAAATTATAGAAAAATACTGCAAAACCAACCGGCTTGCCATCATATTCACCAATAATAGCTTCAGCAATTTTACGCTTAAAAAAAAACTCCCTGATGTCATCTTCCGTCGCAACAACCTCACTCAGCTTTTTTTCATAGTCCGCAAGCTTTTTGATGAAGTCAAGAATTAGTCCCGCATCATTTTTGCAAGCAAATCTAATTTTAAAATCTTCAAGCGCTGGTTTGTTCATATCTTAATAATCACACCTTGAGGAGAATTTTCTTTTCATACAAGAAATAAAGGAATAGCCATTTTATTGCAACCATGCAAATCCAAAAGAACGCCTCTCCAAAATTTCCCATACGACCTACAAAACCGTGTATAAGTATATCAACAAGTATGCCGAAATCAAAAAGGGCCTGCACAATATATATCGTGATTGCATTCATTCCTATGACGATGAAGGGAAAGGCCCATTTTTTATATCCCTTATAATCAATCAGCCAATAAAAGAGGCCAAACAATAGCAAGCTTATTCCACCGGCAAATAGAACATAGGAACTTGTCCAGAGAATTTTATTTACAGGAAAATTAAAATTCCATGCAATTCCCAGAATTAGTGATGAAGCTCCACTAATGAATATCCATTTTATTTTAAAAATTTGTGTTTTATCTGCTTTCAGCAAAAGGCCTGTTAAAACTCCCATAAGTGCGGTACCTAAAGCGGGTATCGTGCTGATCAACCCTTCGTTGTCTCCAAACTGATAACAGCAAAAGCGGCCAGGGATTATGAGTCGATCCAAATAACCAGCCATGTTGCCTTGAGGTGATAAATTTGCAAAACCAACCCCGGGGACCGGAATAAGTTTCATAACTGCCCAATATCCAATCAATAATGCGCCCAATATTATACCAATTATCATAGGCTGCAATCTGGAAGGTATATGCAAGGTGATGATGGCCGCAAAAAAATAGCAAATAGCAATTCTCTGCAATACACCGGGCCATCGCATGGAAGCAAAATTAAAATCAAGAAAGCCATTTGCAAGCAAGCCCAGAAAAAACAGCAACAATGTCCTTGTAATTATCCTGGCATATGCACTTTTAAAATTGATGTGGATATTTCCCTGGCGATACTTTGCCAGGGAGAAAGGAATAGCCAGACCGACAATAAAAAGAAATAAGGGGAAAATCAGGTCATAAAAGGCAAATCCATTCCATGACACGTGGTCAAATTCTGCTGCCATTCGTAAAGTGAAATTTGTTTTTTTTAAGGTCAGCAGTGCAATTGCAAGTTCAGAAGCTCCAAGAATCCATAGCATGTCAAATCCTCTTAATGCATCTATTGACAGTATCCTTCCGGGAGAATGAAGTTTTCCGGCATCAATTATCAGCGGCTGTCGTATCTGAGGTTGTCGCAGTTTTCTATTTATGGCAAAGCTTCCGGCAATTTCAAAAACTAATCCATCGGTGGAAATACCTGTTTTTATAAAACATATCTTAGTAATTTTTCCAATTAACAGCCTGCTGAAAAATATCAATAAAATACTTAGGATGAACAATGTAAGTATCCATAGTCTTGAAAAGGCAAATCCGGTATATGCGCGTCCAAAAATTAAAGTAATGATAAGACCTAAAACAGGGGTTACTAAAACCCTTAAATAATAATTTGCTTTTTTATAAAGGTTTTCCCAGAAATAAAGCCCCAATGCCAAAGAGATAAGAGCTACGGCTGTGATAAATACTATTGAATAAAGGATATAGTTATTGTCAATTAAATATGTCGGTTTGCTGCTGCCAAAAAATTTAGTGAAAAATCTTAAATAATATGCCAGAAAACAGCTTAATGCTGAAAAAACCAGGTCATTTGCCAGTAATTCCAGGCCATAATAAATTTTATTCTTATTTTTAAAGCGGTTTCCTGAATTGTCCATACTGAATTACAAATATAATTTTTTTATTTTACAGATTGTTTTATTATATATAATATAAGGGAATATTTCTGCGTATTTTTTATTACATGTTTTGCAATTGTGTATGCTTTAAATCCAGATATACTACAACAGCTTTTTAAGATTGGTGTTGAAGAGGGATTAAAAAATTTAAATTAGTTAAACTCATCAAATTA
>CAZFFH010000143.1:0-3209 GCA_964518375.1 uncultured Actinomycetota bacterium | reverse complement strand
CTAAGAGATGGAGATAAAAGCAGGTATATGGGTAAAGGCGTCTTGATTGCCGTGGAAAATGTCAATTCAATTATAGCTTCAGAACTTGAAGATATGGATGCGATATTCCAGCGTGAAATAGACCAGGTTATGATTGAGCTTGATGGAACAGAAAACAAGGCAAAACTTGGAGCCAACGCCATCCTTGGCGTTTCGCTATCTGTAGCTAAAGCTGCTGCAAGTGCGCTTGACCTGCCGCTGTATAAATATATCGGAGGGGTAAATTCTCATGTACTGCCTGCACCAATGATGAATATACTAAACGGTGGAAAACACGCCGACAACAGTGTAGACTTGCAGGAATTTATGATAATGCCACTTGGAGCGGATTCTTTTGCTGAAGCACTCAGAATTTGTGCCGAGGTTTTTCATACATTGAAAAACGTATTAAAGAAGGATGGCATGAGCACTTCAGTCGGAGATGAAGGTGGTTTTGCACCCAATCTTAAGACCAACGAAGACGCAATCAAATATATCATTAAGGCTATAAGTGAAGCCGGATACAAGCCCGGCAAAGATGTATATATAGCCCTGGATCCTGCAGCCACGGAATTATTCAAAGGTGGAAAATATGATCTTGCAGGAGAGGGTAAAATTTTAACTCCTGATCAAATGGTTGATTATTATGCGGCACTTGTTGATAAATACCCGATTATTTCAATTGAGGACGGAATGGCGGAAGAAGATTGGGATGGCTGGAAAAAGCTTAATGATAAAATAGGAAGCAAGGTTCAGATAGTCGGCGACGATATTTTTGTTACAAATACTAAAAGACTTGAAAAAGGCATCAAGCTTGGTGTTGCAAATTCAATTCTGATAAAAGTTAACCAGATCGGGACCCTTTCTGAGACCTTAGATGCAATTGAAATGGCAAAAAGAGCAGGTTATACAGCGGTTGTTTCTCATCGTTCGGGTGAGACAGAAGATACTACGATTGCTGATATTGTTGTTGGGGTCAATGCCGGGCAGATTAAGACGGGCGCCCCTTCCAGGACTGACAGAGTTGCAAAATATAACCAGCTCCTCAGGATAGAAGAGGAGCTTGCAGGCGAAGCCAGATATCATGGCCTGGCAGCTTTTTATAATTTAAAGAAATAAAATAAAGTTACTTAAATAATAAGCTATAAGTTTTGAATGTGCAAAAAAATAATACTTCTGACAAATGACGATGGCATTGAAGCAAAAGGAATAAAAACGCTTTACAATGCTCTGACCGGAAATAGTAACCGGGACATACGCATGGTTGCTCCTGACAGAGAGAGAAGCGCTGTGGGGCATGCAATTACCGTATTCGATCCCATTTCAGTAAAAAAAGAATTCATAGATGGGATATTCTGTGGCTATGCCGTAGATGGGACACCGGCAGACTGTGTAAAGCTTGCTATTGCTGCAATATTTGAAAAGAAGCCTGACCTTTTAATTTCAGGAATAAACAGGGGAGCCAATGTCGGTAAAAATATAATTTACTCCGGCACAGTTTCAGCAGCAACTGAGGGGACCATATATAATGTTCCATCAATTGCTGTTTCGATGAACAACTTAAAGGATACGGATTATACTTTTGCAGCAGAATTTACAAAAAATATTGCAAACCTGCTTCTGAACTTGCGCAGTCTACCGGAAAGAATGCTTTTAAATATCAATATACCTGACGCGCCTGCAGATAAAATTAAGGGAGTAAAGGTTACATACCAGAGCAACATGGCATTCAAAGATGTTTTTATAAAAAGAGAGGACCCAAGGGGGAGGGAATACTACTGGATGAACGGGGAGCTTGCAGAAGCCGAAGAAGACGAAAACAATGATTATACTGCGCTTAAAAATAATTACATATCAATTACACCAATACAGCATGATATGACAGATTATCATAGGCTGGATTATTTTAAGAGTATAATCAGCAAAAAGATCGATTTAAAATAAAATTAAATTTATTTAAACTAAACGGGTAAGTATGTGGAAAAAGCAAAAAAACAATTCATAAATGAACTTGAAAAAGGTACCCAGGTTGATTCTGTATTCATGATTAGCAAAAAATTGGTAAAGCAGAAAAAAAGCGGCCAGGATTACTGCCTGATTTGTCTTCAGGATAAGGGTGGATTAATAGATGGGATTATATGGACCGAAGCTTTCGATAGACTAAGTAACGCCGACAGGTTGTTTAAGGAGGGCGATTTTGCCAATATACAAGGTGAAGTTACGGACTACAAAGGTTCAAAGCAGCTGCTTGTAAATTCTCTTCAAAAGATTGAAAACAAAGCAGAGATCGAGTACTCAGATTTTATAAGAACTAGCAAGAGAAATGTTGCTGAAATGTACTTGGAGATGAAAACTTTCATAAACAGCATTGAAACTATCTGTCTTAAAAAACTGCTGGATTCATTTTTTGAAGATAAAAAATTCAAGGAAGAATTCAGTAATGCCACTGCAGCTGTGAAGTACCACCATGCATATAAAGGAGGGCTTCTTGAGCATTCTCTTAATATTGTAAAAATTTGTGACAAGCTCTCGGAAATTTATGAAAATTTAAATAGAGATTTGCTTATCACCGGGGCCATCTTGCATGATATCGGCAAGATAAAGGAATATAAGGTTGATATCCTAATAAAAATAACAGATGAAGGCAGGTTATTGGGCCATATCACGATAGGCTATGGAATGATTTTAGAAAAAATTAAAGAGATTGAAGAATTCCCTGAAGATTTAAAAGAAAGATTGCTGCACATAATATTGAGCCATCACGGGCAAAAGGAATTTGGCTCACCGAAAAGACCAAAAATTCTTGAAGCTTTTATAGTATATCATGTCGATCACATGGACGCAGATGTAGGCGGGTTCAATATTATACTTGAAGAAAATGGGGGAAAATCCGACTGGTCCGAATATGCAAAAAATTTCGAAAGATCTATAATGCTTAAAGAGCTAAAATCCTCCACAATCAAATCGTCGGGAGAATATTTTCAGCCAGACTATCCAAATAATTTAGAAGAAGATACAAAAAACCAGGATGGACTTTTCTAATTATCAAAATATCTGGTTTTAAAATGCATTAAACTCAGGTAGTATGGATTCCTTTAAAATTTCATTTTTTGAATTTCTAATGAAGCCTTGGCACAAATTTTATTTACAGGATCAATTGGCAAAGAAGAACCTAAATCTAAACTTAAAGA
>CAZFFH010000142.1:0-3216 GCA_964518375.1 uncultured Actinomycetota bacterium | reverse complement strand
TTTCACGAACTTTAACCTTATATTTAAGCGCGTCTTCCCTGGAAAAGACATTTCTTCTGGTTGGTGCATAACCAAGTAAAAAATCCTTTTTTTCAAACATTCTTTGATCCTTTCACTATAGCGTTATAAAGGCACTCTCCGTCCCTGTCGAAAGGCATGACCGCTTCCCCCTGACAGGATATTGCAAGTGCCCATTTCAATCTGTTTTTATTCTGTTTTAGAGATTCCAGAAATCAGGCAAATAAATTTTTTCACCACCGCCAGTAGCAGATTTATGGCCAAGCAAACCTGCACACGTCCAGTTTGCAGCTTTCTCAGCATCAATAGCTGAATCCCTGTTTTGGACTATTGCCATAATAAACTCGTGAACCATATGCGGGTGTGAACCACCATGACCTGAACCCTGTATGAATGAAAGATGCTGCTTCTCTTCGTCATCCATAACTTGTTCAGACTTTGTAAATCTTGCTATCTCTTTTGGAAGCAAATTGTCTGTATCCGGTATTTTTACCTTTTTCGCAGACTCTTTTCCAAGATAGAGTATTGGTTCCTCATCGCTCAACCTGTTCCATTCAAAAGCCAGCTTTTGTCCATAAACATCGAAACTTTCAATATACTGCCTGACGGTATCATACAAAGATCTGGTAACTTCTCCACCAATATCAGAATCCTTAAATTTCATAAACATCGATTCTACTGCATAAGGGCAATTGTAATTTTTAATATAATTTTCCCTGATTCTCCCTGCACCAAGGCCAAAAACCCATTCAATAGGAGCATCGGCAAGAATTGCCAGCGGACTTACTGCATGGGTTGCATAATTTAGCGGCGGCCAACCAGGCCATGGACCGCCCCACTCTTCCATATCCTGCATGTGAGAACCTCTCAAGAACTGGATTTTTCCGAGCTTTCCTGTATCCTTTAAATTTTTGACATAAAGGAACTCCCTGGTATAAGCCGATGTTTCCATCATCATATAAATCTTTCCAACTTTTCTTCTTAACTTCACAATTTCAATACATTCTTCTACCGTAATTCCCATTGGTACCGTGCAAGAAACATGTTTTTCAGCTTTGAGGCAGTCCATAACAATTTCTGCATGAGTATCTACGGGTGTAACCACATGTATCGCATCAACTTCCTTTATTTTAAGGATATCTCTATAATCTGTATAAAGCCTGTCTATGCCATATTTCTTGCCGGCAGCTTCCAATTTTTCTTTTGATCTCTGGCAAATTGCATAAAGCTCTGCATTAGGATGATTAAGGTAAATTGGAAGAAAATCTGCTCCGAAACCAAGACCTATAACCGCTACCTTGACTTTCTTGCTCATATAAACTCCTTTGACAATTTAACATTTTTTTTTAATTTATTTTCCCATGCTCTTTGCAAGAATCATCTCAATTTCGCCCCTGTTATTCTCGGGGTTATAGTAAGACTGGATAATCCTTTCATGTGGCATCGAATTAATCCTGTCATTCATAATATTCAATGCTAATGAGTTTATTTCTATAGCTTTAAGAACTGGCATGCGTTCAGGATTGATATCAAAACCAAAGTACTCTTTAAATCCAACCATTTTCAAAACATAAAGCATTGCTTCAGCCTGGCTCCATTCTACAACACCAACATTCAGGTCCTGGTCGTAATTGCCCATAGGCTGACTGTTCCAGTGGGTATTAAACAGCCTCCCTTCCCGGGTGCATCTTGCAATTGCATAAGGAGCATCTTCAGATCCCATCCTTATATGGCCGATTTCCGGCTGCATACCTGCAAGGGGTATACCTTTTGCAAGTATTTCAGTATTTGTTTTGTTTTTTAACCTGGACTCTATGTCCTTACATGCAATAAGACCATCCGCAGTGGTCCTGTAAATATTATTGGGAGCAGGCTCATAAGGTTTGGGTTCTATTGCCACAATTACACCCGGAACCTCGTCCATTGCTTCAGCTACGGCACCTTCAAACCTGTCCCACATATCATAATAGTTGGTACCGAGCGAATAAGTATACCCGTCAATACCCGGCCAGATTCCGGAATGATGAAGCTTTTTATCCTTTGCAAACTTCAGGCAATCAACAAGAGTATTGAGAGCTTTATCCCTGTATTTCTTGTATGGGTTTGAAAGCGAGCCAAATTCGTATTCCTTGGGATAAAAAATTGCAGGATAACAACTTTGAAGCGTTATCCCGGCTTCTTTTTCAAGTCTTTGGTAAAGATGCCAGTTCTCTTCATTGACTTCAGTAGGATAATGAGCTTCAATAGCTTTTACTCCAAATTTTACCATTTCAGCAGCCATCTCGATTCTTTCAGCAATTGTCTTGTTCGGAATATAAGCTTCATGGAACCTCCCGCCTCCCGGAGTAAAATACCAGATACCAACCGAGATTTTTAAATCGAGATTAAAGCTTTCCATGTGCTTGATCAGCTCTTCTTTGCTGAACCTTTTCCTCTGATAGCTGGTATCAGTTATTGGAAATTCCATTTTGAAACCTCTTATTTCTATTATTTAATAAAATTAAAACATTTAAAACAAAACATCAAATTGCTAAACTGCAATCTGAATTTTTATCTGATTTCCCGGGTTTGTTTTTAAAGTCCTTATTGCTTTTTCAGTATCCTCAAGCGGATAAGTGCCTGTAATCAGCCTGTCAACTTTTACAAGGCCTTCTTCAATTGATCTTATGGCAGCCGGCCATGCAAGAGGAGCAAGCCAGGCAGAACGAATTTCCTTATCCATTGTGTGAAAACTGAGCGCCGGAATCTTGAATACATCGTCTGCATTGGGAAGCCCGAAATGTACTATAACTGCACAATTACCTACAATTTCAACTGCCTGCTCAAATGCTGCATTTGCGCTTGTTGGAGCTATTGCCCTGTCTGCAAGCCTTCCCTTGGTAAGCTCACTTATAGTTTTCTTCAAATCTGAAGTATAGTATTTACTGTTTTTTTCAACTGTATTAAAAATATAGTCGGCCCCCACTTTTTTCCCCTGCTCAAGCCTCCAATCATCACCGGCAGCTCCCATTAAAGCAACTTTTGCTGCTCCAAGAGCCTTACACATCTGGATCATCATCATCCCCATTGCACCAGGACCGAATACTGCAACAAAATCTCCTATTTCAATACCAAGTTTTTTTATTCCATTTAATGCACATGCAAGTGGTTCTGTAAATGCTCCTGCAGAATAACTCATATCATCAGAAATTTTAAAAA
>CAZFFH010000141.1:0-3229 GCA_964518375.1 uncultured Actinomycetota bacterium | reverse complement strand
GTTCAAGTCGGTCCGCCGGCTCCATTTAGCGCCAGATATAAGTATAGAGCGGAGGAGTGCCCGAGTGGTCAAAGGGAGCAGACTGTAAATCTGCCGGCGCAAGCCTACATAGGTTCAAATCCTTTCTCCTCCACCATTTTTTTATTTGGATTTATCACTGTTAGATTCTTAATTTATCTTTTTATATTTGAGTGCTTGCGAGATGCTAAGTTTTATTTATTTGTTTAAATGGAGCTTCTGCCCGCATAGCTCAGTTGGTAGAGCGTTTCCTTGGTAAGGAAAAGGTCACCAGTTCAATTCTGGTTGCGGGCTCCAGTGTCGTATAATATCACTCAATAGAGCCATAGCTATGAATATTGAGCAATTAAAAAAAGCGGGCAAGTTGTTTAAATTTATTAATACTTATCATAGTCATATTAATTATAAAAAATAATAATTATATGAAGAATTTTAAAAAGGCAATAGACATAATTTGCATTGGCGAAGTTCTTATTGATTTTTTTGCAGTTCAGTCAGGAGTAAGATTTAGAGAGGTTGAGGAGTTTAGAAGAATTGCTGGTGGTGCTCCTGCAAATGTCGCAGTTGGAGCTTCAAGGCTTGGCAGGAATACTGCATTTATTGGAAGAGTAGGGTCAGATGAATTTGGTTTTTACTTAAGAGATGTTCTTGTGGAAAATAAGGTAAATGTTGAAATGCTGCAATTTGACCGGCAGGCAAGAACAGGGCTCACATTTATTTCGCTTCCAACACCAACTACAAGAGAGTTTCTTTTTTACCGTAATCCAGGTGCGGATATGCATCTGGATTGGAAAGAATTTAATATTAATTTAATAAAAAATACGCGAATCTTACACTTTGGCTCCATTACCTTAATAAGCAAAATCAGTAAAGAATCAACTTTAAAGGCTGTCTTATCTGCAAAAGATGCCGGGGCAATTATTTCCTATGATCCAAATCTTAGAATAGATTTATGGCCCGACAGGGATTCTGCAAAAAAACAAATCCTTGATGTTTTACCACTTGCAGATGTTGTAAAAGTAAATAATGAAGAGCTTGAATTTATAACAGATATTTCCGATTTTAGAAAAGGTGCAGAGAAATTATTGAAATATGGTATAAAAATATGCATTGTAACACTGGGAGAGAAAGGTTCGTTTTATTTAACCAACTATTTTAGTGGAACAATACCTGTTTTTGATGTTGAAACAATAGATTCTACTGGTTGTGGAGATAGTTTTACTTCAGGACTTCTTTCTTTTTTAGTGGACGGCAATTTGGAAAATCTTGTAGCGAACCATGAAGAAATGATATCAATAATTAAAATTGCCACTGCTGCAGCATCATTAACATCGATGAAAAAAGGGGTAATTCCTTCATTACCATACAAATCAGAAGTAGAAGCTTTTATGAGCAGAAACTTTTTAAAAATATAAATTTTTTGGACAGGGAGGAATGAAAAAAGCATGAGAAAGGTTAAACTGGGATTGGCGCCAACTCGAAGATTTTGCTTCTCCATAGAAGATGCGCACAAGTACAAGAAATTGGTTGAAGCCATACATGACCATTGTGCTGCAGCTCTATATGAAGCTGCAAAATATATCCCGGGCCTAAAGCCTGACCCGGTTCAGCCTACCGAAGATGAAATACGTGCTTATCTTCGCGGAAGTGATTTGGATGAATAAGGAGGATAACACAATGTTAAGCGGAAAATCAATTGGCATCATAACAAGTGGAGGCGATTGCGGCGGGCTTAATGCAGTAATTAAAGGTGCCGCTTTGATGGCAATGTCTTACGGAATAGATTCATATGTAATTCCTAATGGATATGCCGGATTATATAATCTCTTTGAAAAAGGAATAATAATCAAGCTTGATACTAATAAGATTGAACAGCTATCATCGCTTACGGCTGGTTCGCAGGCCGGAAACTCAAGGGTTAAGATTTCAAAAATAGAGGATGAGGATAAGTATAAAAAAATCCTTGCAGGTCTTAAAAAATTCAATATCGGTGCGCTGATTATATCCGGCGGGGACGATACCGGAAGTGTTGTCGTTGACTTAAATAAAAACGGGATACCATGCGTTCATGTTCCCAAAACAATGGATCTGGATCTTCACTCATATTCCGTCGGCGGAGATTCTGCAGTAAACAGGATTGCCAGTTACATTGATGAGCTTAAAACCACAGGAAACAGCCATAACAGGGTGATGATAGTAGAGGTTTTTGGTCGTTATGCGGGTCATACTGCTTTTCGCGGCGGAATTGCAGCAGACGCAGACTGCATACTGATCCCCGAGGTCCCTATGGATTTTGATATTGTTTACAAGCATATGAAAGAAACATTTATGAGGCGCGTTGCCGGCAGTGAATACAAGGCAGGCACTTATGTAATTGTTGTTGCAGAGGGCATGACAGATATAACAGGTTGCAGCATAACCGATGATTCGGTTGCAATTGATTCATTCGGCCACAAGAAACTGTCGGGTGTTGGTAAATATGTAAGGGAAAATCTTTCTCAGCGGATTAAAAATGACCCTGAAATTATACAGTTTATGAAGGACCAGGGTCTTTATGTTGCACAGATGAATGAAGTTCCGCAAATAAGAGAAACTGTTTTAGGTTATCTTGTACGCTCCGGAAGCACAAGTGCGCTGGATGCAAATTTTGGAAAGGACACAGGGGCAGGTGCTGTGGTTCTTCTAATAAACGGTATCAGCGGTGTTACAGTTACGGCAGTAACAGACGGAAGGGTAGAGTATGTTCCCACTGAAATTGCTATAAAGCAGAGGCATATAAAACAAGAGATGATAGCTTTTTACCAGAAAATGGGAGTATGTTTTGGCAGAAACCCGGTTGATTATAATCCGGAGTGCGTAAGTATTGAAAAAGCCGTCTGGTGCTATTTGTAAACTACTAAGTATTATTATTGCTATTTTGACGTTTTTTAATTAAAATTTTCCTTATAATTCACAAAATATGCATTGTTTTGTCATTAAAGCGGATTTTTGACACCGCTTCTTATATATTGACATCATATATTAACTTATATAGAATTTTAGCTTACGGAAAAATATATGATTATTATGGCGGTGTAGCTCAGCGGCTAGAGCACACGGTTCATACCCGTGGAGTCATTGGTTCAAATCCAATCACCGCTACCAGATATTTTTAAATTAAACAGACATTACAATGAAATTACAAGAAAGGACATATTATGGCAAAAGCAAA
>CAZFFH010000140.1:0-3272 GCA_964518375.1 uncultured Actinomycetota bacterium | reverse complement strand
TCTGGGTTTTTCAAAACTTATCTGCACCCAAACCTGCCTTAAGGATGATAAAATAATCATCGCCGGTGAAAATTGCTATGGCAGAAATAAAATTTTAAGATTGATGGAGCAATATCCAAAGGATTATATAGACTGGCAAAATTCATATTGTTTTACAGATAACCTGTCAGACTGGCGTTTACTGTCCCTTTTTGGTAACCCATTTGCAATCAATAATAATAAATTGGCTGCAAAAAACCCTGGTTTTAAACACCTGGTTTGGAAGTAAAAACCCTTTAAAAATTAATAATGCAAAATTATTTGAAATCAATATAATAATCAAATAAACGCTAAAAAACAAAAAATAAAAAGCTCATGAAGACCTTGAAAGATGAAATAAGGCATTATTTTAAGGATAAGACAAACATAATAGTATTTACGGTCCTGCTCCTTGCAATAATCTATGCCACTCTGGTCCGGTCAATCAATTTAGGTGACCTTGCGTATTGGGGTGATGACGGCCAGACGATCCTGGGGACCCTGGGAGTAGTCGAGCATGGATATCCCATGCTTCCATCAGGAAACATTATGTATCATGCACTTTTTTCTTTTTACCTTAGAGCAATTCCCGTAATGTTGATGGGGTTAACGGAGGTCTCCCTTAGACTGCCCAGTGTGATTTTTGGTGTTCTGACAGTTCCACTCGTTTTTTTATTTGTAAAAGATCTTACAAACAAATATGCAGGTCTTCTGGCTGCGGTCATCATTTCTTTAAATATATGGCAGATAGAGTACTCAAGGGAAATAAGATATTACCAGGAGTTTCAATTTTTCTATCTGTTGAGTGTCTACCTATTCTACCGGGGATTTTTCAAGAATAATAAAGGATGTAAAATTGCCTCGATTGTTTTTATCCTTATAAGTATCCAGACCAATCATTTAGGCATTACTCTGCTGTTTCTTTTTATCCCCCTGTTGATTTACAAAAGATTTAAGGGATTTTTCAAGAAGGATATCGTCATTGCTTTTTTTGTTGTACTGGCAATCGTTGCGGGGTCGTTAATTCACCGTATGTTCTTCTGGAAAGCAGGACTGTCTTTCTATGATGCGAACATTGCTGCAAATATTGCGAACCCTATTTTACGCCTGTTTTCAAAAATTTTTGCCCCCTACGTTCCTTTTTACAGCAGGATCTTTTCCATCCTTTTCCCTACAATGTTTTATATGGTCTTTTATGGATGGATCCTGGTCGTTATATATACTTTTATTCCCCGGATTAGAAGTTCCGATGAAGATTTGATCAATATTTACAACTCAAAAAAGGGTGCTTACAGTATAAAGTTTCCATTCAATTTATTTTTTCTATACTTCCTGTTTTTTTCAAATACTGTTTTTAACGGATTTGGCTATATGAATACACAACAAAGATATATTTTTCATGTAAATACCATATTTATTGCCATTTTCTGTTACATTGTCTTTGATATAGCAAGGCTGGCATCATTGGGTATAAAAACTTTATATAACAGGATAGCTTCGGCCAAAGTTTGTAAAAAACAAACTATTATAACAACACTGGTATATTTTATTTCTGCATTTATAATATTTATCTTTACCGTGAACTGGATAAATCCTGTGTCAAATTTCAATGTAGCCTACAGGAAAAATGGAGATCCTGTTGACGGCAGGTTTTCCGTCAGCAGTACTTTTAATTTCCACCATGACCCGAAAATAGCGGGCCAATATATAGCGGACAATAAAAAAGAGGGCGACCTGGTCATTGCAACAGATTTGCTCAACCCATATGGTTATACAAGACAGATTGATTACTGGCTCTGGACAAGTACCACATTTAATACCTGGCAGCCTTTTATATATAAAGACTGGGGCGTGTATGAAGAATTTTATGATGTTCCAGTTATAAGAGATTATTATCAGTTCCTTGAAGTACTGAATAACAATGCCGATAAAAACATTTGGATTATAACTTCAAACTCCATAAGGGTCCGTGGTCATATATCAGCAGATGTGGCTGACTTCATCCTCAGCCAGGAACAGTACAGAAAAGCTACGGGGGACGACGGTGTATGCTCTGCATATCTGTTCCCTAAAGTAGAAGGTAATACACGGGGATACCGGTTTCCTGCCGGTGATGAAAATATAATCAAAGTTCCGGAAAATATAGGAACGGATAAACCACAGAAAGTATTTCCCCTTTTATTTTCAAATAAGGAAAATGAAAAATACCTGTTTTATGGTTGGTCCTCAATGCAGCCTGACGGTACGTGGATGAACAATAACAATGCGATCCTTTTACTGGACTTTAATCAAAAAAGTGATTATATCCTCAATTTTGAAATGCAGGCCTTATTCAGTCCCGAGCAGCCTCAGGAACTGAAAATAGTCTTTAATGATAAAGAGGTGGGGTTCGTTAAATTTACAGATCCGGGTATCGTAAACTATTCTGTGAAGATCAATAAAGAATTAATAAAAACCGATAATTACAATATCATCGAATTCAAGTCAAAATACCTTCTGTCCCCCAAGACTCTCAGGATTAATGAAGACTCAAGGTATCTCACGGTCTACGTTAAAAAAATATTGTTTACACCTCAATAATAATTATGCGGACGCATGACTAATATTAGATATATGTAAAAATAGTCTTGACTAAATTAAGATATATGATAAATTAGTCATAATAAAGCCATAAACTGGCATGAACCGGAATTGCAATGGAAGAAAAAATAAAAAGAATCTATACATCTGTTATAAAGGAGCATTTCAAGAATCATAAGCAAATGATTTTTCTTAGCGGACCAAGACAGGCAGGTAAGACCACCGTCAGCATGATGGCTAAAGAGCTTTCAGGTCAATTTTCTTATCTGAACTGGGATAATTTAGACCACAGGAAGGTTATCCTGGAAGGGCCTCAGAGTGTTGCTGTTTATGCAGGACTTGATAAGTTGACTTCAGATATACCCATTATTATTTTTGATGAAATCCATAAATATGGAAAGTGGAAAACATTTTTAAAAGGTTTCTTTGACACTTATAAAGAAAAGGTAAAGATTATTGTCACCGGCAGCTCCCGCCTGGATATCTATAAAAAAGGCGGTGATAGCCTGATGGGCCGGTATTTTACTTACAGGCTTCACCAGTTATCATTGGCAGAGCTATCCAGGGTTGAGCCCTCAGGACAAGAAATAAATGAGCCTTTTTTAAGTAAAAGTGATGCTTTTGAAAAATTACTTAAAAATGGAGGCTTTCCGGAGCCATTTATAAAAAATGAT
>CAZFFH010000139.1:0-3306 GCA_964518375.1 uncultured Actinomycetota bacterium | reverse complement strand
GGATGTTACTTGTAAACCTTTCAACACAATATTCTTTAAGATTACGGTCATCTATTCTTGGTTGTTTAATGGGCAAAGGCCCCATTCCTGTTACTATTTCTCTTTGGGGCATGTATCCATTTTTTGCCACGACTTTCCTTCTATCCTCATCCTTTAGATTTGAATGTTTTAAGATAAACTCTTGCACTTCGTTTTCTAATGCCAACTGAAGCATCTTCTGTGCCCCTTGCCTAGCCACTTGTTCAAGCACTGACTAGGTACTATCCTCTTATACAAAACCTGTTTCTTTTGTAAACTTATTCATGAGCATATTCTCCTTATTATGTTTTTTTCAACATTAATATTTTAACGGAGGATATGCTCCTTATCTATATCAAATCCACAACTTTCGATTGTATCTCTAGGAATTGACATTTTGTATGTGATAAATTCCTTTTATAACTCTTATACCCTTGCTTAAATTTAGGCTCTTATAAAGCAGTCCTTTCTGCCTTGCAAAACACCTAAAACTGGGGTGTTTGTCGCTTAAGAAAATGCAATCTTTGGGTAATCTATCTCCCAGTACTTTATCTATTTGTTCTCTGGAGGGACGGCCAAAGGTGGCAACCTCTGAAATGGTATTATCATTTCTGTCTCTTGCTACCAGTACACACACCTGGTCTGAACTTATCCCACGCTTTTTGGATTTACCTCCCCTTTTTCGGGGCTTTATGCCTATATTGCGGTTTCCCTTTTGGGAGTGCAGAAAGAAGGTGTTATCTGCTTCTACTATCCCAGAAAGACTGCAATCTTTTAAATTTTTCATGTTGTCTAAAATCTTATGCCTCCAATTAAAAGCTGTGGGGATGCTTACCTCCGCTCTTTGTGCAGTTTGGCTAAGGGTATGCCCATTAAGCATTAACCTTGCTGCATGAAAAAACTTCTCTTTGTTGTGGATATAGTGAAGAGCAGTGCTGCTAAGATCTGTAAAGGTTTTCTTGCATGATCTGCATAGGTAACGCTGACGGCTGCGGTAGGAGCCAAATCTTACTACTTTTGTGCTGGCACAATGGGGGCAGAAAAATCCATTGCTATAGCGCTTCTTTCTAATTTCATCAATGATATCTTTAAAGCCTGTATCAGAATTTAAACTCATATCTTTAAGATAAGCTATAATTTCTCTTCTTTCCTCTATAGAAAGTTTAGGAAAAAGTGTATACAGATAATTTTTTATATCACTGTTCATTTTATGTCTCCTCTCGAACATATTTATTTAGGGGCATTGCAGAAAACATATGTTCGGTTATCAACAATATTTTTTAAATTAGCCTAAATTATAAGATATTTTTTAATTTATTTTTAAAAAAATTTGACATTTTTGTTAATAACTGTTATCGTCCGTACTTACGATTACTATGAGTAAACTAGAAACATTATTAATTGAAAGAGGAATTTCGCAAGCTTGGCTTGCTCGAAAAATAAATATAAATTACGCATCATTAAATAGGTGGATTAAAGAAAATAGAACACCTTCCTATGGTTGTATATTAAAAATGTCAGAAGTATTAAATGTTCCTGTAAGAAAAATTGTTGATGACGAAGTTTTAGCAAGATCAATTTTTAAATATCTTAGCAGCAGAAACAATAAAAAAAATAATAGCCAATTAGGGGAATATATCTAATAACATCTCATAAAAATTTTGTATGAATAATTTAAAAAACAAAATCATCTCATCTTTAATACTAGTTCTTATTTTTATTCTAATTCTATCATTGTTGGTTTGTTTCAATGTTAATTACAAAAATACTAATAATAGAATAGAAATACTTGGTGCAGATATTAATAACAATCAGCAAAACGATAATTATATTAATAATAAAATCAATAATAACCAAAAACCTTTAGTAAAAATACAAAATAATAAAGTTAATTTAAGCGACTATGAAAACAGTGTAGTTTATTTAATAAATACAACTCGAGTGAGCAACGGATTAAATGCACTAGCGCCAAACCAGATACTTACAGATATTTCCAGAAACAGAAGTTCGGATATGATAGCAAGAAACTATTTTTCTCATTTTACACCTGAAGGGAAAAATATACTGATTATATTAAAAGAAAATGGAGTTAGTTATAGCAAAGCTGGTGAAAATCTTGCTCAGTCAATGCCAGCTTATATTGGAAGCCCTGAAGCTTTCATGAATGCATGGATGAATAGCCCATCACATGCTGCAAATATTTTAAGGAATGGGTATGGAATGATTGGAGTTGGTTTTGCAGGCAATGGAGGCAGGAGAGTTTTAACAGTAGTATTTAAGAATTTTTAATAAAAAAATAAAGATGAAATCATTTAAAGTAATTCAGAAACCAGTAAAAAAAAGCAAATGGATTGTTTAATGTTAAATCATATAGTGAAATTTAGAACCATTTTTTAAGTGAATTAAACTATTTAAGAAATAATATAATGGGATACCTTTGTTATTAAATGTGAAAGTTTTTTGTTTTTAGAAAAATATAAGAAAAAAGTAAAAGATAATACTTTTTTATAATCCAATAAAGTTGGACGTTAGATGACTAAAAAGCATGATGGAAGGTTTGGAACAATAGAAGCAGTAAAAAAGATTGGTATATCTTCTGAAAGGCTTAGGTATTGGGAGACAGCAGGTATAGTTAATCCTACATATATTCAATGCGGGACGAGAAGATATAGAAGATTTTCCAAGGAAGATATTGACAGAGCTTTTTTAGTTAAGAAGTTTGTTGACTATGAAAAATATTCTCTGGAAGGGGCTTTAAGAAAGATTAAAGAGAAATAATAGATTTTATTATTAAATGCTGTGGTAAAAGTAGAAAGATATTATAAAAAGTAGAAAGATATTATATAGAGATGAGAAATGAAGAATTTAGAGTGCTTGGTCAATTATTTGCCAAGCAAGCAAGCAAGCAAGCAAGCAAGCAAGCTAATTTAAAAAAGAAGTTTCTACAGAATAGTTGTTCTTTTGAAAAGATAGCTAATAAGGTTAGCACTGAAAGGTGCTTTAAGGGGACGAAGCGATTTATGGTCTTTTGGGCCATTGGTTCGTTTTTGTCCTCTTTTTTATTGTGTAAAAAGAGGATTTATACCTTATACACTAAATTTGTATTTGTGAAGTGTTTATATCTGTTGAGTGCGAGGTTAACCGCTCCTCTTAAATTAAAAGATCACGGATAAGATAACAGTTGCACAGGTAAAATATCTGCGCAAGTCCGTGGCTTAAAAAAAGCGGAATCTAAAAGAAAAGGAGGTGGAAAAAAATGGCAGTAGAAAAAGCAATTGCATCTTCAAG
>CAZFFH010000138.1:0-3307 GCA_964518375.1 uncultured Actinomycetota bacterium | reverse complement strand
CTATACCATCACCAAATATCAAACGGGCATTTGTCCGGAATCTCTAATTTTTTAAAATATTGGATTTTTATAATTAAGCAATAACTTTATAGATCTGAGATATTAGATCTATAAAGTCTCTTTCCTATAGAAAAAATAAAGAAATTGCTTGAATAATTATCATTTTATTGGATTATAACGATATGATAGTTAAGCAATTAGTACATCTACAAAAAAAGCGACAAACTCCTAAAACACAAATATATACTCCTATTAGTTAAAGTTTTATTGCAAATAAACAATTTTTATGTTATTAAGGAAAAAACATTATATAGAGGTGTAGCAATATGGCAATTAGTTATAATAAACTTTGGAAATTACTAATTGATAAAAGAATGCGGAAAATTGATTTAATGAAGGCTGCAGGCATCGGCACCACTACGCTATCAAAACTTGGTAAAAACCAGTTTGTTAGCATGGAAGTGCTGGTTAAGATATGTAAAGTTCTGGATTGCAATATCGGCGATATAGTTGATGTAATACCGGATGAAAAATAATCTCATATAAATGATGGAGGTTATGCAAGATTGAAAATAATCGATAACATAACGGATATTTTAAAAGATGACCTATCAGTTGTCATGCAAGAAAATAGCAAAGTTGATATAGCTGCTTCTTACTTTTCAATATATGCATTTCAAGAGTTAAAATCACAGCTTCTAAAAATTGATGAATTAAGATTTATCTTTACATCACCGTCTTTTACCACAGAGAAAGCAAAAAAGGAAAAAAGAGAATTCTATATACCGCAATTAAATCGTGAAAAAAGTTTATATGGAACAGAATTTGAAATAAAACTTCGCAATGAACTTACCCAAAAAG
Source organism: uncultured Actinomycetota bacterium (assembly GCA_964518375.1). Classification (GTDB taxonomy): domain Bacteria; phylum Actinomycetota; class Humimicrobiia; order Humimicrobiales; family Humimicrobiaceae; genus JAHILC01. The sequence continues at coordinate 2,446 of CAZFFH010000138.1, read as the reverse complement.
CAATTGCAAAAGAGTGTGCCCACTGGGTACGCCAAAAAGCTATATTTAAATCAAACATTACACAGGAAAATATGGGCGGTTTTATTAATATTCAAAATGACAAAGACCACTTTACATATATGCCTATAAACGGCTTTACAACTGTTGATATTGGTTGTGAAAAAGGAAATAACATATACAACATGGTCAATAGATTCGAGGCACCATTTAGCGATGAGTATTTTAAGCTTTTTAATGAAATATGGCATAACAAAGAAAAACTTCAGGATGTGACCGAAGAAATAATTGAGAACATTACAACTGTTTATAGAGAAAATCCTGCTGAGTTTATTTATTTTATTACCCTCTATAATATTTTTAATGAATTTTTAGAGGATATATCAGAAGATGTGTTGCCAAATGAAGCAACAGGCTTTAAGGAAAGCGCGATTTGGGGCAAATTATATAGTTTTCAAAAGGATGCTGTACTTACTATCATAAATAAACTTGAAAAGTTTAATGGTTGTATCCTAGCAGATAGTGTTGGCCTTGGAAAAACATATACCGCACTTGGGGTAATTAAGTATTATGAAAATCGCAATAAATCGGTTCTTGTATTATGCCCTAAAAAGCTTACCGATAACTGGAATACATTTAAGTTAAACTTGTTAAATAACCCAATCGCATCCGATAGGCTTCGTTATGATGTTTTGTATCATACAGATTTATCCCGTATAAGAGGATATTCAAATGGCATACCGCTTGATAGGTTAAATTGGAGCAATTACGATCTTGTTGTCATAGATGAGTCGCATAATTTTAGAAATGGCGGACAAACATATGGCGTGGCAGGTGAAAAAGAGAACCGTTATTTACAGCTTTTAAATAAAGTCATACGAAAAGGTGTAAAAACAAAAGTTTTAATGCTTTCGGCTACACCAGTTAACAACCGTTTTACCGATTTGAGAAACCAGTTAGCGCTTGCTTATGAAGGTGACGAAAGTCTGATAAACGATAAGCTTAACACAACCGGCAGTATTGATACTATTTTCAGGCGAGGTCAGATGATGTTTAATGTTTGGAGCGATTTAAGTATTGCTGAGAGAACAACAGAAAATTTGCTTAAAATGCTTGATTTTGACTTTTTTGAATTATTGGACAGTGTAACTATTGCCCGTTCAAGAAAGCATTTAGAGCGTTATTATGATATAGCAGAAATTGGAGCATTCCCCACAAGACAAAAACCGATATCTCTTCGCTGCGGACTCACAAATATTCCTGACGCAATAAATTACAATGAAATATATACCCATTTGTCATCACTCAATCTTGGCGTGTATACGCCTTCAAACTATATTTTAGCCAGTAAAATTGAAAAGTATGAAGCCAAGTATGGCAGAGATATGGGCAACACATTTTTTAAACAATCTGACCGTGAACACGGCATTATGGTATTGATGCGTATTAATTTATTAAAACGCCTGGAAAGTTCTGTCTATGCTTTTAAGCTTACTGTTGGTCGAATTCTAAAGCTTATAGAAAATACAATTGAAGAAATAGAAAACTATGACCCACTCAAAGTAATTGAAATTCAGGATTTTAGTGATACTGATTTTGATTTGGATGACCAAAATACTGACTTATTTACTGTTGGCAAAAAGGTAAAGATTGATTTAGCTGATATGGACCATAAATCGTGGGCTAACGACTTAAAGCAAGACAGTGAAGTGTTATTAAACTTACTTCAAAGAATTGATTTTATTACTCCTGATATGGACAATAAATTAAAAGTATTAATAAAAACCATAAAAAACAAGCTGTCAAACCCTATTAATGGAAACAATAAAAAGATAATTGTGTTTTCCGCATTTGCAGATACTGTAGAATATTTATATACAAATGTCGGCAAGATGCTAAAAGAAGAGTATGGGTTAAATTCTGCTATGGTAACTGGCGGGCATGGCAGCAAAACGACAGTACCAAAGCTACATACCGACTTAAATACTATACTTACTTGCTTTTCCCCAATCTCAAAAGAAAAGCATCTTATTATGCCAAATGATAAAATTGAAATTGATATGCTGATTGCTACCGATTGTATATCAGAAGGCCAAAACCTGCAGGATTGTGACTATCTAATCAATTACGACATACATTGGAATCCTGTGAGGATAATTCAACGCTTTGGACGGATAGACCGCATAGGAAGTAAAAATGATGTAATTCAACTTGTCAATTTCTGGCCAGATTTAGACCTTGACGATTATATCAAGCTAAAATCAAGAGTGGAGACTCGAATGAAAATTACTGTAATGACTTCAACCGGAGATGATAACCCAATAGATGATGAGAAAGGCGACCTGGAGTATAGGAAACAGCAGCTTGAGCGGTTGCAAAATGAAGTAGTTGATATTGAGGAAATGTCCAGCGGAATATCAATAATGGATCTGGGCTTAAATGAATTCAG
>CAZFFH010000137.1:0-3388 GCA_964518375.1 uncultured Actinomycetota bacterium | reverse complement strand
GAATATCCATATAAAATATTGAAACTTCAGCTTCCGAATCCTTTTCTTTTATAACACGAGCCATTTTCATTCCATAACCGCAACAGATTCGGGAACAATTTGGATTATTAATACTTCTGTCCCTGCTTCCAATACATTGTATAATCGCTACTTTTTTTGCTATTTTTTTATCTGAGGGTCGAAAAACATAACCCTTAGTGTAAATCTGATTTTCCAATTCTGTGGCAGTTATGACATTCTCATTTATTCCATATCCGTATTCAATCTTTTCTTTGGGATTCCAGGGTTCAAACCCAGTTGCAATAACAATAGCAGAAATATTAGATAATGTTTCTTTTTCAATCTTATGATTAAAATTAATCGCCCCAAAAGGACAATTATTCAAACAAATAGAACATTCTTTATTTTGAAAATTTAAACATCGCTCTTTACTTAACAAATAAACCCGTGGGATAGATTGAGGATGAGAAACAGATATTGCCGAGGAAGGACACAATTTTTCACAAAGACCGCATCCCTGGCATTTATCAGGATCTATAAATAGTATTTCTTTTTTTAAAGTAACTTCGAAATTCTTCTCTTCTCTCTTCACTTCTTCTATTTCAGAATTAGCCCTAAAAAATATATTAGAAAAATATCCTTCTGCATCTTTTACTTTCCTCTGCAATAAACATACTGAACATTCATTACAACTCTCTACACCTTTACAACCATAAGAAAGTGCTTGTCCGCCTATATAGGATTCTTTTTCTATTAAATATACTTTAATATTATTTTCTACGAGTCTCTGAGCTACCGTAATTCCGGCAATACCCGCGCCAATTACTAAAACAGATGAATTAGGCAAAATAATCCTCCCTCAAATAAATCTCCCTAATTGATTACCATACTAAATTGAAAATTAATGGTTTTTGTATAAAAATATATAAATATTTAGGCTACAAAAGTTTTTGCCTTGTCCACTGCAGAAGCAGCATCAGGAGAATAGCCGTCTGCTCCAATTTGATCAGCATAATTTTGAGTTATAGGTGCTCCTCCTATCATTATTTTTACTTTATCTCTTAGGCCGGCAGCTTCCAGTGCTTTTATAACTTCTGGCATGTTAACCATCGTAGTAGTTAAAAGGGCAGACATTCCTATTATATTAGGCTGATGTTCTTTTACAGCTTCCACAAATTTATCTGTCGATACATCTGTTCCTAAATCTATAACTTCAAAGCCTGCACCCTCTAACATCATTTTTACTAAATTTTTTCCTATATCGTGTAAATCTCCCTTTACAGTACCTATTGCTATCGTACCTATATTTTTTACTCCGGTTTCAATTAGCTTGGGCCGTAGGATACTCATCCCAGCATGCATTGCTCGAGCAGCGATTAAAACTTCCGGGACATATACTTCATTTTTTTTAAATTTCACTCCAATAATATCCATTCCTTTAATTAAGCCATCCTCTAAAATTTTCTTGGGTGTTAAATTCTCTTTTAAAGCTTTTTTAACAAGCTCTTCTACTTTTTCTGCATCACCTCTTTGTAAAGCTTCAGATACATTATTTAAATCTACCATAACATTACCTCCTATTTTTATTAAAATTTGATATAATTTTATGAAACAAAAAACATTAATGCTATAAATATAATTGCATTATTAGGTAAAATTATGCTTTTATACATTATTGTGGTGCATTTTTCATTCGCTATTTGCATATCTAACCATACATTAACAACAACTTATCCCACCTATTTTCACATAAAGGACTATAGTATTTCTTTAATATTTTCTATATCCACATTCCCTCCGCTGATTATCGCAACTACTTTATTATTTTCAAAGGGAACTTTACCGGCTAATAGAGCGGCTAAAGTTACTGCTCCAGATTATTCGGCTAAAAACTTATCTTCTATTAATAAAGTTTTTAAAGCTATTCTAAATCTCCTCATCAGTTACTAAAAGGACATCCTCAACGTATTTCTTTACTATACTAAAAGTTAAACCTCCAGGTTGAGTGCTTCGCAGTCCATCAGCAATAGTATTGATATTTTTTAACTCTGTCAGTTTACCCATCTGCAAAGAAAGATGCATACTATTACTTCCAGTTGGTAAGAAAAAAATCGATATCCACGCCTTTACAAAATCATTCGGGCATCTACTACTTGTAAACCTTTTTTAAATACAAATACAGGATTTAAATCTATTTCACTGATTTCAGGATTTCCTATAGTAAGTTTAGAAACTTTCATTAAAACTTCTTCTATGGCCCGAATATCTCGGGGAGGCTTACCTCTTGCCCCTTTTAAAATTTCATATCCTTTTGTCTCGGTAATCATCTCCCGGGCATCTCTTTCTTCTATGGGAAGGATGCGGAAGGAAATATCTTTCAATACCTCCACAAAGATTCCCCCTAATCCGAACATAATTACCGGACCGAAATGAGGATCTTTCATCATCCCGATAATAGTTTCTGTTCCTTTTGGAACCATAGCATAAATTATTACTCCTGAAATCCTTGCTTCTTTATTATATTTCTTGGCCTGAAAGATAATTTCCTGATAAGCTAATCTGGCTTCTGTTTCATCTTTAATATTTAACTTTACTCCTCCTGCATCTGTTTTATGGATGATGTCAGGAGAGACAATTTTCATCACTATAGGAAAATTTATTTCTTTGGCCAATCCGGTAATTTCTTCTTCGCTCTTTATTAATTTGAAATCAGGAACAGGAATTCCATATTCCTTCAACAATTCTTTTGCCTCTGTCTCCAATAAAGACCTTTTTTCTCTTTTAGCTTTCTCGATAATTCTATGCACTTTTCACTCCTTCTGCTTAGTTGCCAATTAAAAAAGTTATTATTCATTATGGCAACGCCGTGATGCTACATATTTGTTTATCATATTTTGTAGGGGCACAATGAATTGTGCCCTCGCCATATATATCGCCTAATTTCTCCTGTGGGCACGATGCATCGTGCCCCTACATTTAGGCTCCTAATTATTCTATCTTATTTACTTATCACTCGTTACTGTATTCGCTAGCGGCTATTTTTATATATCTTCTGAATAACTCTCGCACATCTTTCTCCGGTTTCATAATTGGGAATTCCATATTTTTTTAATTCTCCAATCGCCTCTTTTACTAATCTGCCAGCCATAAAATTAGCAAATATAGGTATTTTTATCTCTTCTTTTATTTTCCCTAAAGCAGTGGCAATCTCTACAGAATCCATAGAAGCAGTCGGAACAAATATGGCAACTATGGCATCATATTCAGAGGAAATAATTTTACTGACCTGAGCAAAATTTTCAGCTCCGCCATAAGCCAGAAGGTCGAAAGGATTTCCTAAGGAGACATGGGGAGGAAGAATTTTTTTTAGTTTATCTTTTAAGCTTTC
>CAZFFH010000136.1:0-3407 GCA_964518375.1 uncultured Actinomycetota bacterium | reverse complement strand
CTAATGTTTTCTTTAAAGAATTTAATTTTAACAGTTTATCCTGTAATCTTGAAATCATTCTTTTAAGCTCTGCCGGATTTAGGATGTCATACTGCTTCTCAAGCTTTACCTTTATTTTATCATTAATATATTGGCATCCAAGAACTCTTCTAAATGGAGTTTTAGCCAAATCATATTTTTTAGTAACCTTGCTTCCTACCCTTGCCCTTGATTCAAGTTTTGTAACCGGCTGGAAATAATTTGTATAATAATCTAAATATACATAAAGCTCATTTAAAATGGAAAGCTCCTCTTCTGTGTTATATCTTAGATAACCTACGGCTCTCCTTACCATGGAGTAATTTTTCTGCTCCACATAGCAGCAATCATTCTTCTTGTATGATCTTGATCTTGTAAATGTAATTTTATTTTCTATACAATAGGCAAGCATATGAGCATTGATAAATTTAAGATCCATTATCTTAAATCAATTCCGGCTATCCTAAACGGAAATCTCTCAGAGGCTGTCTTGATAGCCTCAAATACGTTCACCTGCGCTTTATTTTTGCATGCTACAGTCACGTCCCAGCTTGTTGCAATATCTATGAAATTTAAGCTCTTAGGCAAAGTCTCCAGAGCCGTTTCCGCCATCATGGCCAACCAGATCAGCTTCAACAAAGCCTGGTTTTGCCTCATCTAAAGTCTGCAAATGTCCTTATAGGTATTGCTTTCTTTAGCAGACTTCCAGGCTTTGTTCCGGATCTTCCTTTGCCCAGCCTGAACCTGTCTTTTTCAGGCTTAAGTAATCTATCTATGGTTGAGGCAGATATGGCAAGAAGTTTTTTAGCTACTTCAGGGCTCAGTTCTATCTCTTTATGTTTTGTAAGTTTTTTTATGGCTTCAGCCATAAATGGGGCAAGTCTTTTGCCACAGACAAAATCAAAGATAGCCCAGATCTTTTTCAGTGCTAAAAATACGTCGTACCCGTAAATTTTATTTGCCTTCCTTTTAGTTTTTTTGTCTTTACCTATCACATATTTTATTCTTTTGCCACACGATCTGCTGTATCCTATTACTTTTCCTGCAGCAAGGCTTAGAATCCTTGCCGCATATGTTCGGTTATAGCCGGTAAGTGCTATAAATTCATCCAAAATTGTAGTTTTACCCTTCTTGGTTTCTTTTATATATCTTTTCTTAACCTCAGTAGTAACTGCTTTTTTATGCCTCATTGATAACATCCTTTTCATCCCATCTATTTAAAAGAAGTAGATAATATGTTTAAATATAGGGAGTTTATCTAAAATTTTCTAAATAATTTCAGATACTTTTTTAGATGACGCAACAGGGTATTTCTTATAAATTTTTATGAATTTTTTTATAATTTTATAGCACTTTATATAACTTTTCATAACAAATAGAGCCTTAAACTTAAATCTCCTCTAATTATTGGAGTAAATAATCGATATTATTTTCTTTAAAGATTTTTATTCTTTCCTGATCTAATTCTTTAAGTATTGCATCATTTTCTTCATATAACTGTTTGATCTGGCTGTTATCAAAAGTAGAATAATTGTTGCTATCAAAATAAGCCAGGAATAGATTGTTAATTCTAATATTGTTGTCAAGATAGGTAATTAGTAAATTGTAATAGTCGTTTAGTGGTTTAGGAATATAAACAATATTTTTTAATTTATTTCTAAAATCAACAGAAGCATTTAGTCCACTTACTGCTATTTTCTTTAATTCCTGGATATTTATATATTTTGTATCAATTTTGTAGGGTAGGAGATTAATTTTTTCATTAAATTCTTTTTTTAAAACTTCTATACTATCATCAAAACTTATAATTTCTCTTACAGTTTTTTCCTGGCTTAATTTCAAATACTCAATTTTTGATTTTTTTAATTCTTCATTAAATTTTACGGCTTCTGAAACTTTACTTAAGATTTTTTGTGACTGGACTTTTGCAAGTTCCACCGAAACTACGTAAAAGCCGGCACCAATCAATATACCGACTATTAATATTATTAAAATAATTTTTTCGTATAAATTTAAAAATATCTTTTTCATTGATTAAATGCTAATTGAATATACTAATTAAATGCTATTTCTAAAGGAAACATTTCTATTAATTCAGCAAAAATTACATACCGTCTGGCTCCTGAAAATTTAGGCTCACAAGCTGTAAGCAATAATTCCTTTTTAATTGAGCCCTTAAGTATATATACATCTTCCGGCATTACTACCTGGTTGCCTGTTACAGAGTAAGTAAATAAAAAACCATTTTTTGTCTCAAGATAAATCAAATCCCCAATTTCCAGCAAATCAACTTTATTGAAAGGTGCCCCATATGTTGTCCTGTGTCCTGCTATAGCGCATCTTCCAATTTCGCCCGGAAGAGCAGTTACGGTATAATGACCGGGGCCCTTTTTCAGGGTTTTGAGATCAGTTCCTTCATTAACAATCCATTCAATCTCAATTTTTGGAATAGTAATTTTAAGAGGTAAAAAGTCTTCAACGGAAATTTCAGCTGGGCCAGGTTTTGGATTACCTAAATCCATTCCTATGCTATTTAAGTTGCTTTTATCCGAATTTGAAGTATCGTTTTTATTGTCTGTTAAACCTTCAGCGGTATTTGAAGTTGGGCTATGATCTGGAATTGTTTCAATGGCAGCATTTTTTAAATCATTCCATTGCAGCAAAACAGACTGCTTTTTTGAATTTACAATAATATTTGTAATATTAGGGTAAAGAACCAGGACAATACCGGAAATAGTTAATACACTGCAAATTATGATTATTAAAATTTTTATTTTTCTGGATAGTTTTTTAGACATTTTGGAATACTTTTATGATATTAATTTTTATAATACTAATTCTTTAACGCTAATTTTTAACCGCAAAATATTTTCTCTATGAAAAGGAAGGGTACCTAAGCTTTTAAGATACCCTTCCTTTTTATATTTCGCACTTTGAATTAACTAATTTCTGTTAGATTAATTTAAGCTTTTGCCGTTAAATTAGTTTGCTCTCTTTCTTAAGGTTTTTGAAAGAAAAAAGCTGCCAAATGCGACACCGATAGCCATTAGAGCAAAACCAATAATATAAAACAACATATTATTTCCCGTTAAAGCAAGTACTTCAATTGTTCCTTCTTCTGTTAATGCTGCCACTGTAACTGCTGCAGCACCGCCTCCACCTGAGAATATTGCATGTATGGTCTGGTTGGAATTTACATTTACAAAAGTGTAAGAAGATGCTGTTCCAACAGAAACTCCGTTTACACGAACATCAGCTATTGAAGCACCGCCATCAGGAGTCATTAAGTAATTTAGTGATTGGCCTGGACTAATAACAAATAAGCCTGGGTTTGTTATTGAACCAGGTCCCTCTGTAGATGCCCATAGGTTGTAGACTCCAGGACCCGG
>CAZFFH010000135.1:0-3424 GCA_964518375.1 uncultured Actinomycetota bacterium | reverse complement strand
GGGTGTATGGATTTGGCTGGCAATTTACAGGACAGGTTGCTGAGGTAGATATAATCGGGTATTAATTTTTTAATATTTTAATTATATAGTTCTAACGATAGGTCTATTTCTACTCTGGTCATGCTCATTGGCTGGAAGAGATACTTTTAAGTATTTCCTCTGCCTTTTCCAAATCTTGGGCGAATTTGTTTAAATCTTCGGTAGTGGAAGCTTTCATATCCCTGTGATATTTTGTGTCTGCAAACGAAAGCTTTTTAAATGCATTGATTTCCCTTGAATGCTTAGGTTGCAGGCTCCTGAGCAAATTCAAGGTGCTGACATGCCAGCTTTTGAATTTGAAGTCCCTGCTGTTGAATTTACTTAAACCTTTGATTTCCTTAATTTTTTCTTTAATACCTTTTATGATTTCTTTTTCTTCCATTTTTATAACCCCAAACCTTTTATTAGTTTTGGAACATGTTTTTCCCAGCCGAGAGCCTGAATGTGCACACCTGCGCAGTATGGCTTGATCTCAGTTATCAATTCTGAAAGGATTTCCAGGCACATTGAAACCTTATCTGTTGTACCTGCCATTCTTTCTATGATATTTTTTGGTACAAAAATACCCGGAACATTCTTGTTCATATAATTTGCCATTTTTTCAGATTTTAAGAGAATTACACCGGCAAGCACCGGAACTTTCATATTCATTTTGTCAGCTTTTTCCATGAATTTTTCAACCACTCTGGTATCGAAAACAGCCTGGGTCTGGAAGAACTGAGCACCCATGTCAATTTTTTTCTGCATCTTTATCATCTGAAGGGAATAAGCTGCTTCAGTATCGGCCCCGGGGTTTACAACTGCGCCTTTGAAAAAATCCGGCTTCCCCTTAAGCTCATTGCCCACAAGGTCATATCCTGATTCAAGTTTTCCCATGGCATATAGAAGAGAAACTGAATCAAGGTCGTACACAGGTTTTGCCTGCGGGTGATCTCCAACAGTAACATGGTCTCCCGTAAGTGAAAGTACATTTCTTATTCCAAGCACATAAGCGCTGAGCAGATCAGATTGCAGCGCAAGCCTGTTCCTATCCCTGCATGTAACCTGGAAAATCGGGTCATGCCCCATCTCTTTTAACAAATGACATGTTACAAGTGAGCCCAATCGCATTACAGAACTCTGCAGGTCCGTTACGTTTATCCCATTAGTAAGACCTTTTAGCGTCTCACCTATTTCGTAAATCTCCCCGGTATCTACTCCTTTGGGTGGACCTATTTCACATGTTACTGCAAATTCTCCTTTTTGAAGGGCTTCTTTAAGGGAAGATTTTTTGCCAGTGCTATTATTTTCCATATTTTTTGTCACCAATCCTCACTCTAAAAAAAATTTTTCTTTAACATTTTATAAATAATTAATACACGTAGTAAATCAACATGCTAACCGAAACCTATTGTTCTGTAAACCCTAATTTTTTCAGTTGATGATTGTCACCTATAAGTGTGACTATATCATCAGGCTGAAACCTGTAAGTAATATCCGGAGAGCACTTGATCTCATTTTTATTATTCTTTACAGATATAATGGTAATGCCATATTTATGCCTCAGATTCAGCTCGGTCAGGTTTTTTCCAACCAATATTTTCGGAGCTATAATTTCAATTATACTTATTTGCGGGCTTATTTCGAGAAAATCTATCATTTTTGAGCTTATTAAACTTCTTGCTACCCTTTCACCCATGTCTTTTTCAGGGTATACTATTATATCTGCTCCAACCCTCGATAAAACCCTGCCCTGAGTCTGGGTTCCTGCCTTTGCAATTATTTTCTTTGCGCCTTTTTCTTTGGATATCAATGTGACCAGTATAGAGTTCTGAATGTATTTTTCACCAATAGCCACTACTACTGCTTCAAAATTCGGGATATCAAGCGAATCAAGTATTTCAGCGTCTGTGGCATCACATTTTATTGCATCAGATATTTCTTCAGCAACTCGCTGTATTCTGTCTTCAGACTGATCGATCCCAACAACACTGTGTCCAAACTTTGTTAAAGTTCTTGCTACATTTGCTCCAAACCTTCCAAGTCCTATTACTAAAAATTGTTTTTTCATTTTTTTTATTGTTTTTTTTATTTAACCAATTGTTACAGATTCTTCGGGGTGGATTATTCTATCAGAATAACTTCTCATCCCAATAGCCAATGCTAAAGTGCTGATGCCAATTCTACCAATGTACATACATATAATCAATATTATTTTGCTTGCAGAGGTGAGTCCTAATGTAATGCCGGTACTCAAACCAACGGTACCGAAAGCAGAAGTTACTTCAAATATAGCCTGGGTCAGTGTACATTTTTCAAAAATAAGTACACCTATTGTGGATAGGACTATAAACACCATAGCTGTAAAAGTAACAGTCAACGCTCTGCTTATCAAATTGCCGGGCAGTTTTTTCTTGAATAAAACGACCTGAGATCTTCCTCTGATTGAGCGTAAAGCTTCCGCAGTAACAACCGCAAAAGTTGTGGTTTTTATCCCACCCCCGGTGCCTCCAGGAGATGCTCCTATAAACATAAGTATGGCTAAGAAAAATAATGAAAATTGCGTGAGATTCCCTGTACTTAATGTGCTAAAACCAGCTGTCCTTGCTGTTACCACCTGGAAAAAGCTTGAAATTATTTTTGTAGCAAGGGGTTTTGTACCAATGGTTGCCGGATTTTTAAATTCAAAGAGAAAAAATAAAAGAGCACCGCCAAATATTAATATGGAAGTCATAACGAATACTATTTTTGCATGAAGTGAAAAACGCCTGGTTTTCCTGTAGGATAATATTTCAGAAATTACAGGAAAGCCTATTCCACCTAAAATTATAAGCAACATTATTATTATGTTGATTGAAAAATCCGAAACATAACTTGCAAGATTATTCGAATAAATTGAAAATCCTGCATTGTTGAAGGCGCTTATGCTATGGAAAAAACTGAAAGTTAAAGAAGGTTTTATAGGATAGGCATATTTGAAATGAAGCACCAGCGCCATTAATGCAAATCCGGCGAGTTCAATTGCTGCTGTTACTGCGGCAATTGTTAAGAAGAATTTCCCTGCACTAAATTTTTGCCTGGGACCAAAGCTTGAATCGATATAGAACTTGTCTTTTATTAGAATCTTTCTTCCCAATATCAGGCCAAAAATAGAACCTACCGTCATTATACCCAGACCGCCAAGCTGAATTAAAATCAGTATTACGGTCTTGCCTATATCGGTAAAGTATTTTGCCGTATCCTGGACAATGAGGCCTGTAACACAAATTGCAGAAGTTGAAGTAAAAAGGGCATCTATAAAGCTAATCTTTCCACTGATAGTCATTTGTGGAATCATGAGGAGTAAAGTTCCCACAAGTATGGCACCACCAAATGCCATGAGAGCCTGTAGCCCGATCTGCTTTTG
>CAZFFH010000134.1:0-3475 GCA_964518375.1 uncultured Actinomycetota bacterium | reverse complement strand
GTAAAGTTCATGGCAGGGCTTCCAATAAAACCTGCAACAAACATGTTTACCGGATGATCATAGACTGTCTGGGGATCTCCGGTTTGATGAACAAGTCCGTCTTTCATGATTATGATCTTGCTTGCCATAGTCATAGCTTCTGTCTGATCATGGGTAACATAGACTATTGTGGCATTTAGTCTCTGATGCAGTTTTGCAATTTCGGTCCTCATCTGGACACGCAGTTTTGCATCAAGGTTTGAGAGCGGCTCGTCCATTAAAAACACTTTTGGATTACGCACTATTGCACGTCCCAGCGCTACACGCTGGCGCTGGCCGCCTGAGAGTTGTTTGGGACGTCTTTTTAGAAGCTCCTCTATCTTTAGAATTTTTGCAGCATCGTTAACTCTTGATATTATTTCAGCTTTTGGAGTTTTTCTAAGTTTTAGTCCGAATGCCATGTTGTCATAGACATTCATGTGGGGATAGAGCGCATAGTTTTGAAAAACCATAGCAATGTCCCTGTCTTTAGGAGGAACATTGTTAACTAACCTGTCTCCAATGTAGATTTCACCCCCGGTGGCTTCTTCAAGCCCTGCGATCATGCGCAGTGTTGTCGTTTTGCCGCAACCAGACGGGCCAACCAATACCACAAACTCCTTGTCCTCGATAGTCGTGTTCATGTTGTTTACAGCGATTACCTCATCGAATTTTTTGGTGAGGTCTTTTAAAACAACCTTTGCCATTTTGTGTCTCTCCTTTGTTCTTTTTTTTAATAGAAACTTATTAAAAATTAAAAATAATCTTGCTTTATTTTTTTCGATAATCGGAAATATAGTTCATGCCATATAGATCTCTTCCTGCAAGAAAATCTGCAGCCTTCATGGCAGGGATCAAACCTTCAATCAGCGGATCGGTTATAGGCGCTGTCAGTCCATATATTATTCCCATAGTAAGAAAATGAATATTTAATAGTTCCCGGTTTGGCATTCCAAAGCTGATATTTGATGCGCCAAACGTTGTTGAAACTCCAAACTCAGCAACCACCTTTCTCATGGTTTCAAGAGTAATTTTTGCGGAATTTGAATCTGTTGATGCAGTCATAACCAGGCAGTCAAAAACGAGGTCCTCCCTTTTGATTCCCATTGATTCCGCTCTGTTTATAATTTTTTTTGCAACATTAAATCTTGCTTCAACATCATTTTTTATACCTGTTTCATCCAAAGTAAGGCAAACCACTGCACAACCGCTTTCTTTAACCAGAGGCAATATTTCTTCCATTGATTCTTCTTTGCCATTAACAGAATTTATAAGCGCCTTATACGGATAAACTTCAAGCGCAGCTTTTATTGCTTTTGGATTTGCAGAATCTATACAAATGGGCCTGTCGCAAACTGCCATGACCCTTTTTATGGCCGCAGGCAGCATCTCAACTTCATTAACGCTGACTGCCCCAACATTTACATCTATTATATGAGCCCCGGCTTCAGATTGTTTTCTTGCATCTGACTGGACAATATCAAACTTGCCAAGCTTTAATTCTTCAGCAAGGCTTTTCCTGCCTGTAGGGTTTATCCTTTCAGCAATAATAACTGTGGGCAAACCCTGGCCAAATCTAACTTCAGTATTTTTACCTGTAACTACTGTCTGCATTTTTGCAAATCCTTTCTTGTGTTTTCTTTTTTTTACGGTTAATTTGTTTAAAATTATTATACTTATTATTTAGCTGTAATAATTTTTATATATTTTGATAAAGGCATTTAAAAATTTGTCATTAATTTCCGGTATTGAAATGGTCACCCTTATATAACCCGGAATTCCTAAATTTTCGCCAGGTCTTATTATAAAACCATTTCTTAAAAGTTCTTCTATTATTTCTGTGTTTTTCTCCCCCGATCTGACAAGAATAAAATTAGAATAAGATTTGATAAAACTTATGCCCTCAGTTTCAAAAACAGAATAGAATTTTTCTTTCTCCTTTAATATTTTATCCCTGATATCATTTACATATCCTTTATTTTCAAGAGCAATTACTGCTGTTTTTTGAGCTATGGAGCTGACATTAAATGGAAGCCTTATCTTGTTCAAACCGGAAATTATGTCACTGCATGCTATCCCATAGCCTATCCTCAGCCCGGCCAATCCGTAAGCCTTTGAAAAAGTCCTTAAAGTTATCAGGTTCGGATATTTTTTGGTATATGCAACCGTATCAATCTTGTCACCTTCAGGCAGATATTCGTAATAAGCCTCGTCCATGACTATAAGGACATCACTGCTTATTTTGTCCATCACATTTTCAAATTCTCCCTTAGTAATATTGGTGCCTGTAGGATTGTGGGGGTTGGTAAGAAAAAGTATGCGGGTACCTGCATTAACAGAGTCTGCCATTTTAACGATATCCTGCCTGAAGTCTTTGAGAGGAATCTTTATCACACTTCCACCACATTTGAGTGCAGCTTTTTCATAAATCAAGAATGTGGGGTCAGCAATAACAACATTTTCATCCTTGCTTACAAAACAGTCACAGATCATTTCAATTATCTGGTCGGTCCCATTACCCAGGATTACATTTTCGGATAAAATGCCAAATACGGATGCTATTTTTCCCCTTACCAGCCTGCAGTCGCTGTCCGGATAATAATTTACATCTTGCCCGGCGCTATTTTTTATAAAATCCTTCACCTGGGGGCAGGGACCGAAAATATTTTCATTTGAAGCCAGCTTGTAAACATTTTCCAAATTATATTTTTTCTTTATTTCTTCTATTGTCCTGCCCGCAACATACTCGGGAAGCTGGTTTAACCAGGGTTTAAATTTTACTGTCATCTTTAAATCTTACCTTAATTGAATTATTGTGTGCCAATAAATTCTCAAAATCTGACAAAGTTTCAACATGCTTTCTTTCCTTTTTTAACATGTCATAACTGTAGCAGGCAACGCTGCTTCTTTTATAAAAATCATAAACTCCAAGCGGCGAAGAAAATCTTGCATTGCCGCCGGTAGGGATGACATGATTGGTTCCACATATGTAATCCCCTACTGCAACCGGAGTATAGCTGCCTAAAAATATTGCTCCTGCATTTCTTATTGATTTTAAAACCGTCCCGTAATCACTTACCATAAGTTCAAGGTGCTCAGGGGCGATAATATTGCATATTTCAACCAGGAAATTTAAATCTTTATTTACGATGATCCTGCAATTTTTCTTAAGTGATTCATAAATCAAATCCCTGTTGAACCTGCCGCCATATAGCCTTTTCAGCTCACCTGTTTGCTTGTAAATTTCTGTAATAGTATTTTCCGCTATCTTTTTGTTTGTTGCAAGTAAAATACTTTTAGCGTCCGTATCGTGTTCAGACTGTGAAAGCAAGTCTGCTGCAATGAATGCCGGATTGGCCTGGCCATCAGCAATAATTGTAATTTCACTCGGACCCGCAAGGCTGTCTATTCCCACGGCGCCGAATACTATCTTTTTGGCTGCAGTTACGTAAATATT
>CAZFFH010000133.1:0-3491 GCA_964518375.1 uncultured Actinomycetota bacterium | reverse complement strand
TTTCGCTGGTAATGAGATTAATAACAGTATATTTCCAGCAAAAAACTTTACATAACTATTCAACCTATTTAATTCAATTCTTTTAACCACTCCATTAAAGGTTTATCTTTTTGCCATGAAGGTATTTCATCCGTAAAAGCATATGAAGATGCTTTTTCCAAAGCTTTTCTTTTCATTTCTCCGTCAACACGGGCATAAATTTCACTGGTTTGAACACTGACATGTCCCAGTAAATCTCTAATATATATTAAATCCACTCCAGCTTGAAGCCAATGGACCGCACGGGAATGCCTTAGGCAGTGAGGCGAAACGGTTTTTGGTATTAGCCCAGGTTGCTTTTCTCGAACCATATCAGCATATTTTTTTAGAATATGGGTTATGCCTTGCCGGGTTAATTTATTATGTGAATGGTTTGTAAATAGAAGTTCCATTCTTTTAGAAGAACTGGTCAAAGAAAAATCTTTAAGATACTGGCAAAGTAATTTAACAACAGGAGCCTCCAATGGTACAAACCTGCTTTTGCTGCCTTTTCCTGTAAGTTTCACAAGAGAACTATCATTATACATGACATCCGATACTCTAAGATCGGCTATTTCCTGCACACGACTTCCGGTTGCATACATTAGGCTTAGAAGCACAAGATGTTTTCGGCCACTTTCTGTATTTGTATCAGGTTTTAAAAGAAGCGCTTTAATTCCATCTGTCGATAAGAAATTCACTGTTTTCTGTGGATGCTTTTTAAAGGGTATTGATAAAATTTCCTGAAACTGGTACATGTTCTCCGGCATTTCCCTTTGAAGATACAAATAAAAACTATGAATCGCTGCCAACCTTTGATTTCTTGTAATAACAGCGCAGCCTCGTTCATTTTCAATCCATAGCAAAAAACGCAATATAAAATCTTTATCAATTACAGACAACTTTAATTTTTGCTCTTTTATACTTTCCTTTTCCCTTGCAAACAACAGCAGCAGTTTGAAAGCATCCCTATAAGCCGAAATCGTATTTGCACTGCAACCTTCAATGCCAGGCAGGTATTTCGATAGAAAGTTTGTAAGGTAATATGCGAAATCAGTAGGCTTCAACTTTATACACCTCCGGATAAACATATGAAGTGATGTTGCCGGTGCGCTTGATTATATCGGGATATAATTCTTCTGTTAACCTAAGATATTTTTCTGTTGCTCTTATTGAACTATGTCCCAGATAGGTTGAGAGTACTGGCAATGCGCAGTAGAGGTCTATTTTCTTATCAGAGATTTCTTTTAATGAATGACAGCAAAACACATGACGAATGTCATGAAGCCTCGGTCCCTTTCCTCTTCCACCGTAAGGTATTTTGCTTGACCAAAGAATCTCACGAAACCTGGAGTATACTGTACATTTACTTCGCTGGCTGCCGTTTTTGTTTTTAAAAAAGTAGTCATTCTCTGATGAGTTCCTGTGTATCTGCTTATGAAATCTCTTACATATAGAATTTAAAGACTCTGACATAGGGGTAAGCCTGTCCTTATCATTTTTTGATTTTTTTATGGTAAGAACACCTTTGGCCAAATCTACATCTTTAACTTTTAAATTAAGAGCTTCAGATATTCTCAAACCACAACCGTATAGCATTCTAAACAATACGGGATAAACAACAGCGCTATTGTAGAGGGAATTTGGTTTTAGTCTGTCAACTTCTTTAAAAATCCTTGAAATCTCATCGTGTGTAAATATGTATGGGACAAAACTCGATGCGCATTTTGAAGCTTTGGCCACAGTCGGAATATATGCATCGTAGCCTTTCTCATTTAAATATATTGCAAACTGTTTTAAATCGCCTACCCTGTTTGCATTATTCTTGGGTGTCTCATGGGGGCGTTTACTGGAATATTCTTGAATAACTTCTTTTGAGAGCTTATTTTCTGTAAGTCCAAAGCCGATTAAAAACTTGATAAACCTATTTAAGCTTTCCTCGTTTGATTTGTATTTATAGCCTTGTGCCTGCTTGTAGGATATGAATTGCAAAAGAATCTTTTTTAATAAAGCTATATTTTCATTTTTGATGTTGTCCATAATTCACCTCCATAGAAAAATTTCCAATCTCAGGTACATCAAGTGCGCATTCTCTTAAGTGGGAGACATCAATTTTTAAATATACCTTGGTGGTCTCCGTACTTGTATGAGACAATATTTCAGATATTACCGGCAGAGGAACTCTATTTTCCAACATTAAACTGCTAAGAGAATGCCTTAATGCGTGAGGACCGTGTTTTTTGCCTTGCGGTATGTGAATTTTAGCTCTTCTCATGTATTTAGAAACAATTTCGTAAAGAGAATGATTGTGCAATTTTCCTGGAGGATTTTCGATCCTTAAGAAGACATATTTGAGTGAAACTGTCGGACGGAAACGCAGATAATCAATGATTGCATCACCGACTTCGTTTAAAAGCGGCAGTTGCAATGATTTTTCTGTTTTTTCCTGGACTATTTCGATTAAATTCTTCTCCCAGTTCAAGTTACTAAAAGTCAAGCCGCAGATATCTGAAGAACGCAGTCCCAGTCTTGCGGCAAGAAGGAGCATAGCATAATCGCGCCTTCCTTTTATATTGCATCTGTCTATGCAGTTAAGGATCTTTTCCACTTCATCTTTTGAATATGCAGAGGGTATCGTATGTTCTCTGCTTAGTCTAATTGATGGAACCACAAACGATAAATTCTTATACGTGCAGCCTTTGTCATGAATAAAAGATAAAAAACCACGCAGGCATGTAAAGGTATCCCTGACCGTTGCTGCGCTATACTGTGTTGAAAATTGGGTGAAACCATTAACATGAGAAGCATCCAATTCTTCAAGCTTTCTCAGTCCAATATCATGCAAATAATTAGTAAATCGCTCCATGTAGGAACTGATGGTTTGAATGCGGCTCTTTGACAAGCCTTCTGCCTTTCTATGAACTATATATGAGTGAACTTGTTCCCTAAATTCCTCCGGAAAAGTATATTCTTTTCGATGAGATCTTTTGGTTGAAATTATTTGATACTTGTAATACTCGTCAATTCTATTGATTGCTCTTACCTTTTCCTGCATAGTATATTTTATTGGGTACTTGGAAATGAATTTGCACCTCTGCTCTAAAAACGAAAGAGCGACTTCGGTTGTAAAGAATTCGATGTTTCCATTTTCAGCAAATGCCTTAAATGACTTCCAGACTTTTTCATACGATACAAGGGTTTTTTCTGAGTACTCCAGCTCGCGCATCTTCATGCCTACGATTTCAATCAGCTCATTAATTGTTTTTTGATCTGTCATTTGACAACACTCCTTTTTTAATATGATAAGGAGTATATTTTAAATGAATCCTAAAATATTATGTAAAGTTTTTTGCTGGAAATATACTGTTATTAATCTCATTACCAGCGAAAACTTTACATAACCAAATACTTGTCATATCCTACCCCAGTAGGTCCTGTAATAATTATATTTTTTTTATTTTTTATGAAGCTGC
>CAZFFH010000132.1:0-3526 GCA_964518375.1 uncultured Actinomycetota bacterium | reverse complement strand
CCTATGGCATAGGGCAGGAGACCCGGTCTTTTAAATATGCTCCACCAAATTAACTTCCAATAATAATGTCTGCCGCTTTCTCTTATTCCCAGAAACCATAATGAGGAAAATAAACCCCTGACATGATAAAAACGAACCCTTGGAGGTCTTAGCTTTTTAGGCCTATATTCCTGTAAGAATGTTTTTACTCTGGAATAATAAAACCTTGGGGAATAAATGGTAGTTAATACTTCATTATAACCGTCAGTAAGCTTATTGGCATTCATTATAGGAATATAGTTCAATTCAGACAGTTTCCCATTACTGCCTGGATTTTTTTCAACCAGTCTGTTAGTTTTTTTTAATCTCTCATATAACCTGCTTTTTGGAGATACATTAAGAAGTCCAACCATTGCTACAATAATTCCACTTTTCTGAATAAAATTGATCTGATTTTGAAATATAGTTTCTTTATCACTGTCAAAGCCAAGTATAAATCCTGCATTAAGTTCGAAGCCCATGTTTTGGATCTTTTTTACAGATTCAAGCATGTTCCTGTTTTTATTATGGTATTTACCACATTCTTCAAGGCCATCAGGATCCGGTGTTTCTATACCTACAAAAACTGTGGCAAAACCCGCATCTATCATTAACTCCATTAGTGTGGAATCATCAGCAAGATTGATTGTTGCTTGTGTGCTTAAAACAAAGGGAAATTTTTTCTTTTTTTGCCATGCAATTATTGTGGGCAGATATTCATTTTTAATAATGGCTTTTTTGCTAATAAAATTATCATCTGCAAAAAATACCCCGGCCCTCCAGCCTAATTCATATAAAGAGTCAAGTTCCGCAATTAATTGCTCTTTGCTTTTTAAACGCGGGATTCTTCCATTGAGATGCACCACATCACAAAACTCACAATCATACGGGCAGCCTCTCGAAAGCTGCATACATATGGAATTATAGTTTGATAAATTTGCCAGATTCCACAGTGGAATAGGAGTTTTTTTGATGTCAGGAAATTTTTCACTGGAATATATCTTTTTGAGGGTGCCATTTTTAAGGTCATCTATAAGAACCGGAAGGATATCTTCTGCTTCTCCCAGGACAATAACATCTACATTGGAAAATTCTTCCCAACCGTTAGCCAAAAGAGACCCTCCGATCACAACAGTTTTACCCATTTTCTGAACCGTATTTATAATCTTAAGAGTTGATTTTTTTTGGCCAATTATTGCACTTATAAAAACATAGTCGGCCCACTTAATATGGCCGTCTTTTAAATTTTCACAATTTAAATCAATTAATTTTTTTTCCCATTCACCGGGAAGCATTGCCGCAACAGTCAAGAGCCCAAGTGGCGGATAGGCAGCTTTCTTCCCTAATATTTTGAAGAGTTTTTTAGGATTAAAGAAAGTATCTTCATATTCAGGATAAATTAGTAAAATTTTCATTAAAACTTTATCTCCCTACTCCAAATGGATTTATTCATCTATAATTTTCAATAGTCTTAAATTATACTCTTAAAATAGGCATAATATAAGAAAATAATTTATCCTTTGTGAAATTGCTGCATAGGAATATTAGCAAAAAAGGATATTTTTAAGCTTGTACTGCCCAAATTTTATTATTTTTCCAATAGCTTTTTTACATATTTTGCAATGGCTAAAGAAGAAGTAAGCCCCGGTGAATCTATACCAATAAGATTGACGCAATTCTGGTATTTTGGGTCTCTCTCGATAACAAAATCATTACGGCC
The DNA here is from genome assembly GCA_964518375.1 of uncultured Actinomycetota bacterium. GTDB lineage: Bacteria > Actinomycetota > Humimicrobiia > Humimicrobiales > Humimicrobiaceae > JAHILC01. The sequence goes on along the minus strand of CAZFFH010000132.1, from coordinate 1,788 downwards.
TTTTAATTTAGCTCTTATTCCTGTTTGATGTAAACTTATATCTTCTAATTTCAAATATGGGAAAAGGGGATTAATCATATTCAAAAAATATTTTTCATCTCTGGTTGGCTTGTAGTCTTCTTTTCCATCAGGTTTTGAATAAGCAGGTCCAATGGTCACCGTATCTCCAATAGAATGATTGCTACCCTTAATATCCAGGGTTGGTGTGAGATGCACTCCAACAGATTTATTTATTTTACCTTCATGGTATAGCTTTTGAAATTGACTAAAATGGACATTCAACCGCTGGCCATCTGGCCGGTAGCCAAAGGGCACGGGATAGATATTAAGGCCATTTATTGATATATCTTCTCTTTTGGTCCGGTAAAATTTGGCAGATTCACCCTTTATTGGATTCATCTCATAAGTGCTGCCGGAATTGAGCATTTTCGCAACCTCATCGGAGTACAGGCCTGCCGAGTTAATAAGAATCTTTGTCCTGAATACCTCAGTTCCATTATTTGACTTAATTGTAATTTGAAAGTCATCTCTAAATGGTTCGATTTGGACCACTTTATTTCCCACTAGAAATATTGCTCCAGAAGATTCTGCTATTCTGTAAAGCCTATCTGTTAAACTCACGGAATCTATGATTCCGGAAGTTGGTACATAAAGAGCAGATAATGCTTTTACGTTAGGTTCAAGTTTTTTAACTTCTTTGCAGTCTATGATTTTAACTCCCGGAACCATATTTTCTTGAGCTATCCTGTATGTATCCTCAAGATATTCCTCCTCAAGCTGATTTGTAGCAACCACAAGTTTTCCTGTTTTTTTATTGGCAATATTATATTTATTGCAAAATTTATATATCAGGCTATTTCCTTCAACACACAATCTTGCCTTGAGAGGTTCTATATCCTTAGGATAATAAACACCTGCATGAATAACACCGGAGTTTCTTGAGGATTGGTTTTCCCCTTTAATCTGGTTGTTTTTTTCTATAATAACTATGTTTCTTTTGGACTTGCTTGAAATCTCATATGCAATGGCACATCCAATTACTCCACCGCCGATTATTGTTATATAAATCTCTTCAGACATAGAATAAGGTAGCTTTCTTTTTACTTCGTTTAATAATAAAGGTATTATAACTTATTCATTCTTTTTTTAAATAAAGGTTTCCCGGCACAATATATATGTTTACTTTATAGCGAATTTCTATTAAATTTAGAGTTTTAGCAATGGATATAATGCTGATTTATAATAATATATTGGTACAATGACTGGCAAAGAATGATATAATGTGCTAATTAAAATTGGCAAATAAAAATGTAGTTTTAAGTTTTTATAAAGAAATATTTATTTTAAGTATAGATTTTTTAATTAAATCGGGTGGTAAAATATGGGCAAAGGACAACCTGTTGTATTGATATCGAGTTACGGGCCAAGATTATGTGGTATTGCTACTTTTGTAGAAGAAGCCAGGGAATTCATTCAAAAAATATATCCGGTCAGAGATGTACTGGTTATCAGCCACACCGATGGAGCCGGGGAAGGCGTTTTTCCTTTAATTGATATTGAAAATCGTTTCTGGTGGAAACCTGTTGTTAAACAGATCAAAAAGTTAGATCCCTATGTTATTCATATTGAGCATGAATATGGTTTATATGAATATGTTGATGAAAGAGGCATGGGAGATGGAAACCAGGGATTTCTTGAATTTCTTGATGCAATTAGCGATTATCCAATTGTGGTTGAGCCGCATACTGTACATGGAAGACTTAAAGATTTCGAAGAAAATTTTATTTA
>CAZFFH010000131.1:0-3527 GCA_964518375.1 uncultured Actinomycetota bacterium | reverse complement strand
AAACCATCGTCGGGAATACTTTCAACAATAATTTGGAGGATTGCATCAAGAATAGTGCTCCTACCTGTTATTGCCGGGATCTCCTACGAGTTGATCAGGCTTGCCGGAAAATTCAGCAGGTTTAAAATAATTAATGTAATTTTTTATCCCGGACTATTATTACAAAGAATAACTACAAGAGAGCCCGATGACTCGCAGATCGAAGTTGCCATAAGCTCCTTCAAGGAAGTTTTAACAGCCGAGCAGAATGAGCCCGGTGATGATAAAATTATAACTGTCCGGGACGATGTTTCGGTAAATGCTTAGCTTGATCAATCTTTTCGTTTTTAATTAATTTTCCTGCCAATTATCGGCCCAATGTTTTATAATTACACAGAATAATAAATACTTATGATTTTAAGTGATTTAAAATGTCTACAATACTGGAAAAAGTAAAAACTTACGAAGATAATTACAACAGGCTTGTTGAAAAAATGGCAAGCCCAGAAGTTTCTGCTGACCATGAAAAGATTAAAGAATATGGCAAAAAAATATCAGAACTTGAAGAAATTGTTCAAACTTCCAATAAATATAAGGAAGTCCAGGTTGCTGTTTCTGAAGCAAAAGAGATGATTAAAAACGAAAAAGAAGAAGAAATGAAGGGATTTTTAAAGGAAGAGCTCGAAAAAAATAAAGTTGAACTGGAAGAGCTGGAAAAAAAGCTAAAAGTATTCCTGACTCCCAGAGACCCAAACGATGCGAAAAATGTAATTATTGAAATAAGGGCAGGTGCGGGCGGTGATGAGGCTGCTCTTTTTGCAGAAGTCCTATATAAGATGTATATAAGGTATGCTGAGAGCAAAAGATGGAAGCACAGCGTACTGAGTTCAAGCCTGCCTGGAATTGGCGGGATGAAAGAAATAATATTTGAAATTCAAGGCAAGAGCGTTTATTCGCAAATGAAGTATGAATCAGGAGTTCACAGGGTTCAGAGAGTTCCCACTACTGAATCAAGCGGCAGGATACATACATCAACGGCAACAGTTGCAGTTTTGCCTGAAGCTGAAGAGGTTGATGTAAAAATTGAAGCAAAAGATTTAAAAATTGATGTTTTCAGGTCCACTGGGCCTGGCGGCCAATCTGTAAATACAACTGATTCTGCAGTAAGAATGACACATATTCCCACAGGAATAGTAATCAGCTGCCAGGATGAAAAATCCCAGCTTCAAAATAAGGAAAAAGCTTTCAAAATACTCAGGGCCCGCCTGAAGGAAAATGAAGAGCAGAAACAGATAGATGAGCAGTCAAAAAACCGAAGGATGCAAATTGGAACAGGAGACAGGAGTGAAAGGATAAGAACTTATAATTACCCGCAGGGCAGAATCACCGATCACAGAATTAATCTTACCTTATATAAGCTGGACGAAACAGTTGAAGGAAATATTGAAGAGCTTATAGATTCCCTGAGAATCGCTGACGAGGAAAAGAAATTAGAAAAACTCAAAATTTAGGAGGCTGGCTTTAGTTGCAAGCTTCTAAGCAAGAATGGGACGTAAGAAAACTCCTTGATTGGGCCATAAAATATTTCAACACCAAAGAAATTCCCCAACCTAAATTATCCGCCGAACTACTTTTATCTTCAGTGCTTGGCCTTTCAAGAATGCAGCTTTACTTAAATTTTGGTTATATCCTGAAAGAAAAAGAACTTGCAAAATTTAAAGAATATATACTTAGAAGACTTAAAAATGAACCTGTCCAATATATTTTAAATGAGGCTTTTTTCAGGAATTTAAAACTTTATGTAGATGGAAATGTCCTGATTCCAAGACCGGAAACTGAACTACTTGTTGACAAGCTGCTCCTCACCTTAAAAGAAAACAAGGAAGTTATATTATCGGCCAATAAAACCCTTAATATTTTAGATATTGGAACCGGAAGCGGTAATATTGCCTTAAGTATTGCTTCCGAGATAAAAAATTTTTTGTGGCATATAATTGCTACGGATATAGAGAAATCAGCCATAGCAATTGCTGAAAAAAACGCAAAGAAAAATTTAAGCGACAGTGAAATAAAAAATATAGAATTTATAAATTGTGACATCATTCCTGACCTGGATAAAGCTTTTAATAAAAATTACAAGTCAGGAATAAATATAGTTATTTCAAACCCGCCCTATATTACTATGCAGGATTATGAGAATCTGCCTGATGAAGTGAGAAATTATGAGCCCAAGTCAGCGCTTCTGGCGGGCACTACAGGGCTTGAAATTTATGAAAAAATCCTGGAAAAAATAAAGGGCCATATTGACCCGAAGCTATGCTACCTGTTTTTTGAAACAGACCCGAACACAGCCGGTAAACTTAAAACCCTGATAGAAAAAAAATTAAGCACTGAGTTTGTTGTAATAGACAAAGATTACAATCAAAGAGAACGCATAATTACCGTTAAAATAAAAGATGCCAAACCAAAATAATAGATTGAATTTTTATTTTCTTGGTGATAGGATTTTTTTTGATTTTTTTTTTAACTTTAAAAATAGAGGCAGGGGCAGGCATTGAACAATACTATAATAGCGCTTGTAATTTTTATTCTGACATATGTAACTATAATAACTGAAAAGGTAAATAGAACAGTTGTAGCATTCATGGGAGCTCTTCTACTGCTCATATTTAAAATATTTACCCTTAATGAATCAATCGGTTTTGTTAACTGGGAAACCATAGGACTTCTTTTCGGGATGTTTGTCATAGTAACTGCCCTGTCAAGCGCAGGTTTTTTTACATACCTGGCGCTTGTCATTGCTAAATGGCTCAAATATTCTCCAACTAAAATTTTTATTTTCTTTCCAATTGTTACCGGCCTGCTTGCAGGTTTCATGGACAGCATAACAGTCATGCTCTTCTTTGCTACTCTTACATACGAGCTTTGCAGGATGTTAAAGATAGAGGCTGCCCCGCTTATCATTACTGAGGTGCTTCTTGCAAATATCGGTGGTTCGGCAACACTTGTGGGTGATCCACCGAATGTCATTCTGGGATTAAAGCTTGGATTTTATTTTAATGATTTTGTAATACATAACGGGCCCACAGCAATTCTTGCAGGTGCGGCAACGCTGTTTTACTGCTATATGGTAAGCAGGAAAAAGCTGGTTCCAAAAGAAGAAGTATCGAAATTAGAGCTTGATCAGATGAATCCAAACGATGCAATTGTTGACAGAAAGCAGTTAAAAATAGCCCTTGCTGCTTTTGGCGTAGCAGTATTGTTTTTAATTACACATATATATATTGAAAAATATTTCCATATCCCGCTTACGGTTCCACTTGCAGCAATGATACCCGCATTTGTCATGCTGGTATTCCTTGGGAAAAAAGCTGGAGATGTCATAGTTAAGATAGATTATGAAGTTATTTTATTTTTCATTGGTTTATTTATAGTAGTGGGAGGTTTGGAACATACCGGAGCAATTAAAATTTTTGCTAATTTTATAACAAATATTTTTAAGAACAATCACATGGGGCTCATCAGCACACTTCTCTGGAGCTCGGGTG
>CAZFFH010000130.1:0-3529 GCA_964518375.1 uncultured Actinomycetota bacterium | reverse complement strand
ATTCTTCCCAGGTAAAGCTATTTCCTGTATCGTTTGAGAGCGGGCATGGAGTTACCCTGACTGATGCTGACGGTAATAAGTATATTGATTTTTCTTCAGGAATTTATGTAACAAATCTGGGTCACTGCCATCCAAAAGTTGTTGAATATATACAAAAGCATACAGCACGGTTAATGAACTGCCACGATTTCACAACAGAGGTTAAGGTACGGTTTCTTGAAAAACTTGCTTCCCTCACTCCGGGTAATTTAAACGGAATACAGATGTATTGTGCAGGTTGTGAATCTGTTGAGGCTGCAATGAGGGCCGCCAGGGCTTATACAAAAAAATATGAATTCTTTTCTTTTTATGGAGATTTTCATGGAAAAACCATGGCTGCAGTTTCCCTTACACAGGTAGCTGATTTTACTTCCGGGCCAAGAGCTGTCGGATACCACCTGGCACCAGGTGCACATTGTTATCACTGCGCCTTTGATAAAACTTATCCGGAATGCAAGCTTTTTTGTGTTGATGCACTGGAAAAACAAATAAAACTTGAAGGAACCGGAAATATTGCAGGAATAGTACTGGAACCTATCCAGGGTTGGAATGGGTCCATTGTTTACCCGGATAATTACTTACCCGCTTTACGAAAATTATGCGACAAGCTTGGAATATTTTTAATTGTAGATGAAGTCCTTACATGCTGTGCAAGGACCGGAAAGATGTGGTGTGTTGACCACTACGATGTTATACCTGATGTTATTATTATGGGAAAAGGACTTGCCAATGGATTTCCATGCACGGCTTTCGCAGTCAGGGAAGAGTACACTGAAGTAATGGATAAAATTTCTGCTTCCACAAGTTACGGTGGAAACCCGATGGCTGCCGCTGCCGGCCTGGCTTCACTCGAAGTAATAGAAGAAGAAAGTATTGTTGAAAAATCTGCAAAACTTGGAGATTTCATAATGAAGAGACTTGTAAAAATGAAAGATGAACACAAGATCATTGGTGAAGTAAGAGGCAAGGGTTGCCTGCTTGGCATGGAACTTGTAAAGGACGCCAAGACAAAGGAACCTTTTATTGAAGCAGGGAAAAGAGTCTACCAGGTGGCTTTTTCCAAGGGGCTTGCCTGGATACCGGCAAACCAGAACTTGAGAATGTCGCCGCCTCTTATAATGGAAGAGGAAATAGCAGAAAAAGCGCTTGAAATAATAGACCAGTCAATAACAATTGTAGAGAAGGAATTGGGATATATGTAAAATAATAAAAGCAACTGTTATATACATGATTTTTGCATTTAATATGAAACTATAATGTTATACTCTAAATAATTGATATTCATTTTAACTTTTATTTTGCTTATACAAATGGAGGTTCAATAATATGAAAACTTTGGGTGTTGGAGTGGCAGGTTATGGATTTATCGGAAAAGTCCATGCTATGTCTTATCTTAACCTTCCTTTTTACTATAAACCGGTACCTGCTAAATTAAAAATGGTTGGAGTATGCTCAACTCCGATTCAGGATGCCCAAGAAGGAATTTCTCAGGCAGGATTTGAATTTGCCACAGAAGATTACAGGGACCTGATAAGAAGGGATGATATTGACATCATTGAGGTATGCACCCCCAATTATATCCACAAAGACATAATCATAGAGGCATTGAAGGCAGGGAAACATGTCAACTGTGAAAAGCCACTGGCAATGAATTTACAAGAGGCAAAAGAAATCCTGGATGCCGCCAATGCTCATCCGGGTCTTGTTTCTCAAATGTGTTTTGAATATCGTTACTTCCCTCCGGCAATGCGGGCAAGGCAACTTATTGATGAAGGATTTCTTGGAAGAATATACAGCGCAAGAGTAATATATCTTCATGCAGGAAATTCTGATCCAAACCGTCCTACATACTGGAAGATACAAAAGAAATACTGCGGCGGCGGCTCATCGTATGACCTTGCCTCGCACATAATAGATTTGACAAGGTTTTTGCTTGGTGATTTTAAAAGGATATTTTCAAAACTTGAAATTTTTGTTAAGCAAAGACCTCTGCCTGAAAAGTCCGGCCAGATGTGTGATGTTGATGTAGACGATATCGCTCTTCTTCTCTTCGAAATGGAAAATGGAGCACTTGGAACATTGGAAGCAACCAAGGTTGCCACTGGTGCAAATGATGAAATAAGAATTGAAATCCATGGGGAAAAAGGAGCAATAAGGTTTAACAGCATGCAGCCAAACTTCCTTGAAGTTTATGACACAAGAGATTCAGAAGAACCAATTGGAGGCAGCCGGGGCTATAAGGCAATTGAAACGGTCCAGAGATATCCAAAACCGGCACAGGCATTTCCAGGACCGAAATTTTCAATCGGCTGGATAAGGTATCATGCCGGAAATGCATACGATTTTGTTTCCAATATTGCTGCCGGAAAAAAGCCGGAATCTGACATGTATTCAGGCTATAAGGTGCAGGAAGTAATTGAAGCGGCAGTTATTTCAGATAGAGAAAAAAGATGGGTTGAGCTACCCTTGAAAATATAATAATCTTGAAAATATCGTAATAATATTTAATTACTTTATTATAACCTCGATATCAAGTTCTTTAATTTTTTCAAGAAATTCTTTATCTGCTTCAGTATCAGTTATCAGGATGTCGATATCGCTTATAGGAGCAACAAAATTCATTGAAATATTGCCAAGCTTGGAATGATCACAAAGAGCAATAACGGTTTTTGCACAGTTAATTATGCTCTTCTTGGTTTGTGCCTCAATCTGGTCCGCTGCAGTTATACCCTTTTCAAGGTCAAGCCCGCTAATTCCAATGAATGCTTTATCAACAAACAAGTTTTTAAATGAGCAGTCAGAAATTGGACCAACCAGGGAATGAGTTTCATTTTTTAAAATTCCACCACTTAAGATTATGGTATATTGCGGATTTGTTTTTCCCAGCAAAACAGCAATATCGCAGCTGTTTGTTATCACAGTTAATTTTTTCTTATTGGTTATATTTAACGCAGTTTGCAGCCCTGTAGTTCCTGCTTCAATTAAAATTACATCCTCTTCTTCAATAAGAGCCGCTGCAGCAAGAGCTATCCTTTTTTTCTCTTCAATAAACTTTTCCTTCTGAATATCAAATTTCATTTCATGGCCAACAGACAGGCTATTTATTGCTCCACCGTGTGTTCTTCTTGCAAGGCCTTTTTTGGAAAGCTTATTTAAGTCTCTTCGTATAGTAGTTTCAGAAATATTCAAAGTTTTAGCGACATCAATTGCTTTTACGCTGCCGGTTTTATTTATGAGATTTAATATGTACTCTCTTCTCTCTTCTCCAAGCAATTGTCTCTCCTTTCAAAACAACAAACAAAATGACAAATTTATACAAAAATATTTATCTTTGAATTCCATAGTTTTCCCCTTTCTTTAAATAAAATATTATTTCACCAGCTTTTGATCTTAATAGGCCTGACAGGCGGCCTGGATGTAAAAGGTGTAATCCCGGAAAGTTTTTTTCCTGTTTCCTTGCTTATAATCCCGGCAATTAAATTATAACATG
>CAZFFH010000129.1:0-3552 GCA_964518375.1 uncultured Actinomycetota bacterium | reverse complement strand
TAATTTTTTACTTTTATAAGTTATACTACTTTGAAAAACAATTTTAAAGATAATAAAAAAATAATTATTTTCTTTTTTTAGTTGATTTGTTTTAATTAATATTTTTAAAGGAGGACATAAAAAATGATAAATTCAAAAACAATAGAACCCTTCAAGGGTGGACCTGATAAGGAAAGATTGCTTGCAGCATTTAAGCGAAAACCGGTGGACAGGGTTCCCAATTTTGAAATCCTGTACGAAGACAAGCATGTTGAAAAGCTTCTGGGAAAATATGCCGGAAATACGCTGTCATACGGAGGGGACCCGGCTAAAGGTGCAGACGCGGAGCAGGGAAGGCCCATGTATCCCGATGATTATATCGAACTGTGTGAACTAATTGGGCAGGATGCGATAATGTTTGATGGAGGACTGTGGACGCCCTTTAAAAGGCATGATGAAAAAGGAAACCTTGTCCCTGCTTATAACAGAAAAGTAAAAAACAGGAAAGACTATGAGTCGCTGGTGCTTGATTCAGAAACCAATATAAATAGCACGGTAGGATATATAAGGGAATACAAGGAAACCATAAAGCGCAGAAACTCAAAAGTGGGAGTTTCAGTAATTTTTGGCTGCTTGAGTCAAACACTCTATGAGTTTGTTGTAGGTATGAATGACTTTATGATGATGGTTTATGAAGACAGGGAGCTTATTGAGGAAATGCTTGAAGCATCATGTGTACATTTTGTAAATCTTTCAAAAGCTGTTGTGGCTGAAGGTGTAGACTTCATTTTTCCCGCAGATGATGTAGCCTTTAAAACAGGCCTTTTTATCCCGCCTAAAATCTTTAAGGATATCTGGGTAAAGCGAATGGCAAGAATTTTTGAGCCGGCAGTAAATGCAGGGATACCAATAATGTTTCACTCTGACGGCAGGATAGATGATGTAGTTGAAGACTTAATTGAAATGGGGTTAGATTGCCTTAATCCCATGGATCCATATGGAGTAAATTACAGGGACTATAAGAAAAGATATGGCTCAAGACTTTGCCTGTCTGGAAATGTAGATATAGAATTTCCCTTATCAAAAGGAACCCCTGAAGATGTAGATGCTGATGTAAAAGAGCATATGGATGTTTTAAAGCCAGGTTATGGCTATGTTGCAACAGTTTCGCATTCAGTTGTAAATTACATAAATTTTGAAAATGTAATTGCATACATAAATGCAATTCATAAATATGGAATATATTAAAATTATCTAGCAAGAAAGGAAAAGAAGGATAATGTCAACTTTAAAAGATGTATATTCTGCAGTAGCCGCAGGCAATTACAAAGACATAACAGGCCTGGTTTTAAAGGCAATAGACGAGGGCATCAGCCTGGACAAAATAATAAACCAGTCCCTTTCTGCCGCCATGATTGATGTGGGAGATAAGTTTGGTTCGGGTGAACTGTACATGCCTGACATGCTGCTTGCCGCAAAAGCAATGAAAACTGCAATGGACGTGATTAAGCCTCTTCTTAAGGGGTCTGAACATATTGCCGAAAAAGGGACCGTTGTTATAGGTACGGTAAAAGGAGATATGCACGATATTGGAAAAAATCTTGTTATTACTATGGCAGAAGGCCAGGGCTTTAAGGTAATAGATTTAGGTATAGATGTGGATTACAGCGTATTTGTGGATGCAATAAAGCAGTACAAGCCGGACATTGTTGCATTTTCAGGCTTACTTACTACAACACTTGCTAATATTCCGGAGCATATAAAGGCTATAGAGGATGCCGGGTTGAGAAAGAGCGTGGCCCTGGCCGTTGGTGGTGCCCCGGTTACGCAGCATTTTGCCGATATGTATGGCATAGAGATATATGCTCCTGATGCATCAAGTGCAGCCAAGGAATTTATAAAAGTTATGGGGGCAAAGCAATAATCAAGCATAAGAAAAAATTTTAAAACCTCATATACAAAAAGAAAGGGAAACTATGGCGGAAAAGAACTTTCTAATCTTTGATTTTGGTGCAAGCAATGGCAGGGTATCAATAGCAAATTTTGATGGGAAAAAAATTAATTTCGAGGTCCTGCACAGGTTTGATAATGTTCCTGTTTATGCAACAGGAACACTTTACTGGGATTTTTTAAAATTATTCTCTGAATTGAAAACAGGCCTTGCATTATCTTTTAAGAATTTTAGCAACATTGAATCTATGGGTATAGATACATGGGGCGTTGATTTTGGTTTAATTGACAAAAATGGCAAATTGATTTCAAACCCCATACACTACAGGGATGCAAAACGCAACAGTGTCAGTGATGAAGTTTTTAAAGTTATACCAAAAGAAGAACTTTTCAATCTGACCGGATGTGCGCTTGCATCTTATTATAGTATTTTCAATTTATATTCATTAAAAACGCAGGATGCGACTGAGTACCTGGAAGCTTATAAATTTTTAATGATGCCTGATTTATTCAACTATTTTCTTACAGGGAATACTTTTAATGAATTTACAGATGCGCACTCAACCCTCATGTGCAGTCCTTTTAACAAGAAGTGGGAATATAAAATTATTGACAGGCTAGGTTTTCCAGGGAATATTTTCTGTGATATTATCCAGCCCGGAACAAAAGTAGGGCAGTTACAGAAGAGTGTTTGTGATGAATTAGGTATTAAACCTGTTACAGTAATTGCCCCCGCAAGTCATGATACACCTTCAGCCATTGCAGGAATTCCTGTTGTCGACAAGTACGGGAACAAGGTATTTATAAGCATTGGCACGTGGGGAATTACAATAATTGAAATGGAAAAACCTCTTGTCAGCAGGAAAATATTTGAATCAGGTTTTGCCAATGAAGTTGGAGTGGAAGGTTTGACTTTGCTGTTTAAGAATTTCATAGGTATGTGGTTAATACAGCAGTGCCACGACAGGTGGGTCAAAGAGTTACAAAAAGAAATTTCGTGGGATGAGATAATGTTTGCTGCAAAGAATACTGAATCAACCGGTGCGTTTATTGATGTAGATGCCCCTGTTTTTATGCTTAACCAGACAAATATGCCAGAGGCAATCAGGGAACTCTGTAAATCAAAAGGTCTGGAAATCCCTGAAAGTATTGGCCAGGTTGCCAGAGTTATTTACGAAAGTATGGCGTTAAAAGTAAAACATAATCTCAAAATACTGGAAAAAATCACTGGAACCAGGCTGGATTTAATTCATATGGTTGGAGGGGGAACAAAAGATGTTCTTCTGTGCCAGTGGATCGCTGATTCAGCAGGACTTCCGGTTAACGCGGGCCCAACTGAAACAACTTCTATCGGAAACTTGCTCATGCAGCTTAAGGCTTCCGGAGAAATAAAGAATCTTGAAGAAGGCCGCCAGGTTTCCCTTAATTCCTCAACCATGAAAAATTATTTGCCCGCAAATACAGGTTTTTGGGACGATTTATACAACAAGTATATAAAAATACTTTGAAGCAAAATAAAAATTTTTCATTTAAAGCTTTTTTAAAACCTTATTATATTCTTATATTTTCTATTTTTACTGTTATTTTAGTTCTCTTTCTAACCTTGTTTTTTGAAATAAGAAA
>CAZFFH010000128.1:0-3574 GCA_964518375.1 uncultured Actinomycetota bacterium | reverse complement strand
AACAATTTCTCCTAATCTTTGGTTTGGATTTAAAGGGTTAGGAAAAGATTTAAATTTATTATTAAATTTGGCAGATATAGAACATGACCCTAAAGAAATAATTCGTTTAGAATTGGACAAAATAAACTATAATTGGGGTAAAATGTGAAAAAAATATTAATTACCGGCGGATTAGGATATGTTGGGGGAAGAATAGCAAATTACCTTAAAGAAAAAGAACCTCATACTCATATATTTCTTACAACCAGAAATATGAATAGAAAACTGCCTCAGTGGACTGAAAAGTTTACTATTTTAGAGATGGATATTCTTGATGAATCTTCTATTTTTAATTGTCTAAGGGATAAGGATATTGATATTATTATACATTTGGCAGCGTTAAATGAAATAGATTCGATGAAAGATCCGAAATCGGCTTTGGAAGTAAATACCAAAGGAACTTACAGACTTTTGGATTTAGCATGTAACGCGGGAATAAAGAATCTTATTTATTTTTCTACATTCCACGTGTATGGGGATGTTTTAGAGTCTGTTATTACAGAGAAAACACCAACCAGACCTTTTCATCCCTATGCGATAACACATCGAGCTGCTGAAGATTTTGTAAATTATTTTAAGCATTATTATGGAATAAAGACTTTAATATTTAGGTTATCAAATGGATATGGTTATCCAATGCATAAAGAGGTTAATAGGTGGACACTAGTATTTAATGACCTTTGTAAGCAAGTAGTGACTGAAGGTAAAATTTTATTAAGATCATCGGGTAGGCAATATAGAGACTTTATCTCATTGCATGATGTGGCAAGAGCTGTTCATCATTTTGCTTTTATTATCCCTGATAGGTGGGGGGATGGTTTATATAATTTGGGGGGGAATTGCTCTATGTCTATTTTAGAAGTAGCTAAAAAAATATCAGATGTGTATAGAACAAAATATAAAAAGGAAATAAAAATAAAGACGAAACATGATGATAATAATTTATTTGTTTCAAAACCTGTAAAATATGATATCGAAAAGCTTATGGGAACAAGGTTTATTTTAAAAGGTGATATGTTTTATGAAATTGATAAAACTATGGATTTATGTAAGGAATTTGTCTTATGAAAGAAATTGATACTAAACAACCACTTGTATCTGTAATTATGCCTACCTATAATCATGCAGGATTTATAGGTGAAGCAATAGATTCTGTATTAAATCAGACTTATACTAATCTTGAATTAATAATCATCGATAATTTCTCTGAAGATAATACAGAAAGAATAGTTGCTTCATATAAAGATAATAGGATAAAATATTTAAAATTTAGAAATAATGGCATTATTGCTGCTTCAAGGAATTATGGAATAAAACATTCACAAGGTGAATATATTGCCTTTTTAGATTCTGATGATTTATGGTTACCCTCAAAGCTTGATAAGCAAATTTGCCAGTTCAAAAATAAGGAGATTGCAGCAGTAGGCACAGAAGCTTTATTAATTAGAGGTTCTTTAATTTCTCGGAAATGTTTAAATAGAAAGAATAGATATACTGACTATACTTATCGTGATTTTCTGTTTCATAATTACGCAAGTTGCTCTTCAACGATTGTTCGCAAAGATATTCTGTTAAATCTTAAAGGTTTTGATGAATGTAAAGATTTTATATGTATTGAAGATTGGGAACTTTGGTTAAGAGTAGCGCAAATGGGAAAGTTTCGAATTCTTAGAGAACAACTTATAGTTTATCGAATCCAATCTGAAAAAAATTTGAGAGCAGCGGAGATATCAAAAAGATGTTTTTATGTGCTTGAAAAACATTTACATCTTACACGGATAACAAAAGATGATATCAATAAAGTAAAAGCAAATATTAATTTCTCAATAGCCTTAAATTTACTTCGGATAACTGATTCTGAAAGTCAAAAATATTTTATTGAAGCTTTAAAATATTCATCTAATTTTAAGACTAAGTTAAAAATATATATCTGGTATTTCTTTTCTATACTACCAACTGAATTATTGAGAGTGCTACTTTTTTTATTTCATCATTTTAGAGCTTTGATATACGCAAAAAAATATTCTAAATCGGAATTTAATTGAGAATTTTTTAATTTCGCGAGAACTCTCCATATGTAAATGTAGAGATGAGAATAAGTTCCCAGCAAATTGGAACAGACGGTAGTATGTTGACATAACTGCCACCTTTTTAAAGTTGTGATTATTATTATAGGGTAAAAAAGATGTTTTTAAAAAAAAAGAACTACAATTACAAAATTCAGTCAACTTACTTAATAGGTAATAAATCTGAGTTTATGTTTATTAGCTTTTGTATGTTGATAATTAGCTGTTTATTTTATGCTACAGGAAGTTTTGGTTTATTAAATATTTTTGGAATTAGGAGAGAGGTACAAATACTTTTATTGTTAAGTCTTTTATTACTAAGTCCGGTGATTTTGAAAAACCTACCAAAATTATTAAGAAAACCAATTTTTTTAATAATACTTGTTAACTTTCTTATTGAATGCATGTTAATGCAAAATGTTATAAATATATTTGATCGCTTAGCAACAGTATTAGTCGGCGGGATTTTATTATCTTTAAGTAAAAAGTATAGTGAAAAAGCATTAAAATTTATTATTGCTGGAGCCGCCATTTTTTCCATAATGGCTATTGTTCAAGCTATCATTATTTTTTTTAAACCAGAATTTATTGGTCTCCTTAAAGGTGGGTATGAATCTTATGAATCTTATGGATCTTTAACTGGTGCTAATAAAATAATAATATCCCATCCAATAGAATTATTAGGGTTTATTACAGCTGAAAAATTTAATTTTTTGGGATATTATATCACAAGGTTTAGAAGTTTCGCTGCAGAACCCTCAGTTCTAGTTTACTCATTTTTAATTCCTGGTATTTTGGCTTTAAGTTATAAAGATGGCACCAAATTACTTTCTATTCCTATCTTGTTTTTTTCCCTTTTTTTAGTCCAATCTGGTACAATTTGGATATCAATTGCATTAGGCATAATAGCTTGCGGACTATTTTATTTATTTAAAGGTAAAATTTCATTACTTTCAATTCTACCTTTTTTTACCGTATTAATGTTTTTTATTTTTATTTCCCAAATTGATATTCCTAACTTTGTTGGGACAATATTGCAATTCTTGAATCCCTTATCCAGAAACTATTCTGTACTAAATAAATACCATTCAGCAACAGTAAGAATCCAATCTATTGCTAATTATTTGGTGATTGCTAAACAATATCCTTTAGGGGTTCCTACGCGAATAATTTTACCAAGTGCTTTACCAAGTGGATTATTATTATCTATTTATTTTTCATCAGGCATAATTGGTTTACCGTTGATAATTATAACCTTTTACTATATATTCAAACTTACAATTAACTGTTTTGAACTTTATAAAGGTGTTATAGGTTTAGCAGCAGCTTTATTATATGGTATATTTATACAAGTATTATGTTTTTCTGATTATGGTTGGAATGTTCTTCCAGGTTTTACAATTCTTATTCTCACAATATGTAGATTAGAAATATTAATATCTAAAAAGTATAATAAAATAATTTAAGAA
>CAZFFH010000127.1:0-3594 GCA_964518375.1 uncultured Actinomycetota bacterium | reverse complement strand
GCCCCTGTATCATGAAGGGAGCTTGGGCTTGCAGAAATTGCAGTAATAAATCCATTTGCTTCAGTTGCAATATGCGCTTTATATGAAAGACTGCCTACTTGCCCAGGTCTATAAAACATTGTAGCATCCGGATCAGTAGATGAGCGTTTCTTTAAATAAGATGCATTTCTTGCTCTTCTACCCTTGACCATTTTTCTCTTATCCGGATTACCACTGAAATAACTTCCCACCTACTGGGACAGGTCTTCTTTTGGTTTTGCACCTCTTTTACTTTGTCTCTTTACAGACTCGTCAAGTTCTCTCCAGTACTCCTCAGGAGATAAATTTACTTCTACTATAGAATCAATGCTTGCATTGGCTTTAACAACAGTACTGTCGATAAGCAGTGTATCTTTGGATACAAGACCAAAATTATCTGCTATTTTTAAAATCTCTTCAAATATCTGACAGAAAAGTTTTTTTCCAAATATAGTTCTTGCTTTGGAAAATATACTGTGATCTGGAACTTGTTCGTCTAGGTCATAGCCTGTATACCAGCGATATGCTAAATTTAAATTGATTTCTTCAACAAGTTTTTTTTCAGAGCGAATATCAAATAAATATCCTATAAGCAGCATCTTAATCAGTACTATTGGGTCAATTGAAGGTTTTCCTGTATAAGAATAGTAACTTTTTGTTTTTTCTCTTACAAATTCAAATGAAATGACGTTTTCTATTCTTTTTAGCAGATGATTGCCTGGAATTAAAGATTCCAAGCTAAAATCATAATAAATCCTTTGCTTAAATTCTTTTTTACCCTGCATTATCCGCCTCTTTTCTTTTAAGAATTAAGGTATCTTTATCAACTATTTCCCATTCTATTGTATCTCCTTTGGAGAAGTTCATCGCCAATGCTATAGTACGAGGGAAATTTATGTAGTATTGATTGAAATCTTTTCTTGTTATTTGTTGTATCTTTGCAGGATATCCCATATAAATTCTCCTATAATATATAGTTAATTAACTATATAATATAGGATTATGGGTAGTTTAGCAACAAGCCCAATTTGTTACAGTCCCTTTTGGTATTGAGAAAATAATTTAAAAGAAATGTATTTTCTTTAAAAATAAACTTTTTATAATTAGTTTA
The DNA here is from genome assembly GCA_964518375.1 of uncultured Actinomycetota bacterium. GTDB lineage: Bacteria > Actinomycetota > Humimicrobiia > Humimicrobiales > Humimicrobiaceae > JAHILC01. The sequence goes on along the minus strand of CAZFFH010000127.1, from coordinate 2,465 downwards.
TGTAACTTGCTATATTTTACCTAAAATAATAGCAAAATCAAAATCCAGTGAATAAAATTCTTTTATTTTTATCCTATCTTTTGTTTACTGCTCACTGTTTAAAATTGAAATTATAATTATTGATAATTGACTACAAATTGTATATAACTGACTACAAAATGTATAGGAGAAGTAATTTATCTCTTTTTAATCTCTTCGACAAATTCTTTTATTCCAAGTTTTTCCATTAAGGCTGTGACTCTTTCGAAAGAATCTCTTTTTATTCTTTCTTTTTCATCCTGTTCTTCAATATATAGAAATTTTACTAACCAAGTTGGTCCAATGGAATTAATACTATTGAATTTAACAAGAATCTTTCCCAATCCTTCCTTAACTAAATTATTATCCGTAACTGGTTTAAAGATTTCTACCAGACTATCAATACCCCCTGGAAAATGAAGAATTGTAAAGTAAATATCATATGCATCTTTTTCTTTCATTCTTTGCCATAAAGCCATTCCCTTCATAACAAGAAAAGGTACAACAGAAGCTACTTTAATATTTATTTCATTTTCTGATCCATCTGGCATAATGCTCTTGAGTAAAACTGGAATATTATACTGGAATGCTAAATCACAACCCCGCGCTTTCCTGGCATTTATATTCTGAACTTTCTGTGTTCTGTGAGATTTATTAGTTCCACCGTATTCTCCAGAGAGTAAATCTACCTCAATAGAATATGACGTGCCATTTTCATTTTTTATATTACGGTTAAAGATAAATGGTTGACTGCCTTGTATATATCCTCTTTTTTCCAGAAGCTTAATTATTGACCTATAAGACTCATCTGAGATCTTTTGAAAATCCAGTGCCAAATCTATATCTATACTTCCAATATGATCTTTACCTTGCTTACCAAGAATAAAATAAGGTACCCAACCGCCGATTAATACTATTTTGTCCCGATAACTTCCAAGAATTGTCATTACCTCAACAATCACCGATAAACAGGTATTGACTTCTTTTTTACTATAATTTGACTTAGTTACCAACTTTTACTAATCCTTTGCTCAAGTAAAAACTTAGCTGCTTCTTCGCCTCTTTCCCTGTAACTTATTAAATCCAAATAAAGCTGGATATCAGAGACTACTTTGGCTCCATCAATTACCTGTCCCTTATAAAAAACACCTTCATCATAAGGCTGCAGTATTGAAATATTAGAACCGGACGGTACTTCTTTGAAATCTAAATCCTTAGCAATTTTTTCTATATTATCAAGGATATATACGAAAGCTCTGTTATATCTTAAAAAGGGTGCAACCAAAGAAGCACCGGAAGTAAGGGTAAATGCATAATTGATTTTTTTTACATTGCAGTAATTTGCAATCTTGTCTTCAATAGTTTTAATGTCATCAAGTGAGTAATAATTTCTAATGTTGTTTTTTTTATAATTGTAATTTTTTCCCCACTCACCCAGAAGTTTATCGGGTTTTATAAGCTTAAATTTTTTTTGATCATCAACCTGTAATTCCTCTAAAAATTCTTCTTCAAGTAATTTCTTTTTTACAAGAAAAGCCTGTCCAATACTTATATCTGCTTCTTTAGAAAGATCTTTTACAAACCAGTTTTGTCTAGGATTATATAATAACACACGAAGTGCTCTGCTTGATTTTGAGTAGAAAAGTGTTTTTAAGGGTCTGGTATTTGGAAATAGATTTGATTTTCCTTCTATGCTTAAATAAACATTATCAAATTTAAAAAAACAGTTTCCCCCAATATCTATAAAACCTATATTATTTTCCTGGCATATTTTTCTTGATTCCTCTGATATAAAAGGAGCTGCAAATACTCCATAGTAATTACTATTTTTAGAAACCATCTCCTTTAGTTGATTTACAGCCATTCTGGCAAATCTTGGCTGCCCTGTGGATTTTATTTCAAAAACCAGCGTGTATTTGGACCCGCCACCTGTTTGTACGTCAATTGATAAATCCGGTACTTGCAGTGTAGTTCCAGAAGATGTATTTTCGCCAACTTTTAGAATCCTTATAAGTCCGGTACTATTTAATACTGCTATTACATTATTTTTTATTTGCTTAATTATTTCTTTTTCTGTTATCATGATTTCATTATTTTATATAGTTTCAACGTTTGCTGAAATTATACCAAATATTGAAATATAATCAATATTTATAAATTAAATTGCTCTTTTTTACATCATTTACATCAAATAATTTGCATGTGTTGATTGCAATTTCTGATAACTTAAAATAACCGAACAACTTCGTTTATGCACACCCAATACGAAGTATCTTTGTGAAATTTGGAAGTATAAAAGAAGACCTAAAATCAGTATGGGATAAGTTGGCTGACTATTTTAAAGTCACTGTAAGTATTTTTTTTATTTTTTATTTAGCTTGCAAATATTTTTAATATACATAAATGTATATTTATGCTATTATGCTTTTATGAATAATCTTCCTATA
>CAZFFH010000126.1:2022-3610 GCA_964518375.1 uncultured Actinomycetota bacterium | reverse complement strand
TTATTATATAAATTGCAAGTGAGATTATAAAATAAGATTTAATTATAGGCAGCTTGCGGTACCAAATATAAATAATATTAATAATAAACAAAAAAAACAGCATTATCATAAAAGCCTGAACAAATATTCTAAGATATGTAAACCCATAGGCCTGCTCATAAACTGTCATTCTATAAAATGCTGATACCAGTAAAATGAAAGTAAAAATTACCAGTAAGGTAAGAAAAGCTCTGAGTGCTGTGAAAATTCTTTTATTATCTTTTTTTACAAATGTAATACCAAAAATTAAAATTCCAAAATTAATAATAGTTACGATAATCAGTTCAGCAAAACCTCTTCTTGCATATTCTGCATAAGTGAAGGAAGAAGGGGCAATAAAAGAATTTCCACCAAAAAGGTAGGTAAACTGGATAAAAGAAAATATGGCATAAATTGCGTTTATTAGAATTAGTATAGTTAATAAAACTACAGGATCCAAAAATAATTTCCACTGCATTTTATTATATGTAGTATTATACGTGGACTGCCTTCTCTCATCAAAGGCTTTTAGTAAAGTCCATAGAAAACAAATCGCATAAACTGAAACTAAAATTATTACTAAAAAGTGCTTGAATATTTTTAAAAGGGGTATGTTTATAAAAATATTTTTAAACACAATATCTGCAGACGAGAGAAGCCATAAAATAATTGCCAGAAGTGGAATTGAAATCAGTATGCCTATAATCACTTTTGGCAGAACTCTGCTTTTACTATCTTTACCACTATGGTCAGCCAGTGACGATAATGTTAAAAATGGCCTAAGTATAAATCTAAAAGGTACAAAAACCCTTTTTGCAATATCTCCTATAAATCTTATATCCGACCAATCTGATTTATTCAAATTTGCTACCAGGGAACTAAGCATTATTATTAAAATAGGAACAATTACATAATTTAAAATCTTGAGTACCTGGTTAGAGTAGATGAAGAAAGTTGAAGAAAGCAGTAATACAGGAACTGTAAATAACCATGTCAGATTATTTAATTTTTTTAAAGTACCCCAAAAACTAACTAAAAGTACCGCCAGGATCAGGACAATAAAAACCGGATAGGAAATCCCCAGTGTCTTATTGTAGAAAAAAATATCGAATGATGCTCCGATTATTAATCCGTATAGAAGAAGCCAGTATTTTTTACGTTCTAATTCCATAAAATTAAATACAACTTTCTTTAAACCTTTTGAAGAGGTACTTGTGTATACCGAAAACTTTTGTAAGCCAGAGCATAAATAAAATAACCCAGATTATAATTAAGGGAATTTGAATTTAAAGTTCTTTCTATCACCAAACTACTTAAACCACAAACCAACAACCTTCATTTGGTTGTTTATTTTCTTAAAGGTAACTTCGGCACTGACATCTTCAGCTTTTTCAAAATCTGCCGTATAAGTTGCTGTGGTTAAATCGTTTTCAATACTAACTCCAACTATTTTTTTAGAATCTTCTTTATAGTTATCTTATTTCACCTTTAATATTCTCTTCGAATTAATAATATCATTTTTAATACGATATTACATTTATTTCATTGAGTGCAATTAAATTAAAAAAAA
>CAZFFH010000126.1:0-1922 GCA_964518375.1 uncultured Actinomycetota bacterium | reverse complement strand
CATTTTTAATACGATATTACATTTATTTCATTGAGTGCAATTAAATTAAAAAAAATTATTTTTCAGCATTCTATAAAATTCTAAAAAAAATAAAATTGAGAAATTGGATGACGATCGATATTAGAGATCCAAATAAAAATTATTGTCTGCCCCAAGGTGTGAAATTTCGAACAAATTTTTAAAAGAATTGATTGATTTAAAAAACCTGCTCCAATTTTAAAGAAATTTTTGACCATTAATTTTATTTCAAAGATAATTTATAAGATATCTATTATTTACTTAACCCAAGTTCACCTCTAAATTATAAAATATTCACTTTTAACTTTGATGCTGATGCAAGAGTTTTATTTGACAAAGACGCACCCTATTATTTAAAACAAACATAATCAAGACTCTGATTGTGTTTCTTGTTAAAAAGTTTATAACTGATAAATGTGCCACTTAATTCCGGGTTCTGATATCGCCTCTAAAGTTTTGATTTAATTAAACGATAATAAGTTAAAGGGCATTATATTATTAAACACAAAGATTTTTAAAAAGTTTAATGTAATAATTGATTATTTTTATATTCATTTATAAATTTATATATTTTATATAATTATGTTAATTCAATTTAGTAAATATTTAATTCCTTACCTTGTTATATTACCGTTAATTCTGACATTTGTAATAATTCTTTTCAGGCTCAAGTCAAGCGAAGATTTGAAGATCTCAACTTTTTTAACACTAGCCATTGCTGTATGGATATTGGGTTTTATTCTGGAAATGATGAATGTAACAATTACAGGAAAAACCATTTTTGGGAGCATAAGACATCTTGGAATAGGTTCAGTTAATGTGATGTTATTCCTGTTAGCAGTAAAAATAGCTGATTTTACGAAGCTGATTAAAAAGAACATAATAATTATTTTATTTGTAGTGCCAGTAGTTATAACAGTATTATTTCAAACAAATATTATACATGGACTGATGATGAAAAATGTAGTAATACTGCAAAATGGCATACTGGGAGTGACTTCTGTAAAAGACTATGGGATTGCTTTCTGGATCTGGACCGGCTATCTTGTTATTATGGCTTTTGCGAGTTTGGTATTTTTATTTTTAGTTTTAGCAGGTAGGCACAAATTTTTCAGGCGCCAGGCCCTTATCCTTCTTTTATCCGTAATATTTGTAAGTATATTAGAATTTTTTTATATTTTGAAAATATTACCTTTATCAGTAGATCTAAGCCCATTTTTATTATGCTTTTCTGCTATTATTTACTGGATATTTGGCTACAGATATCTAAGAATGGGCGAAATTATACCAATAAACTACGAGTCAATAATAGAGAATATAAATGATAGTGTCATGGTATTAAACAATAAAAATATAGTTACCTTTTTAAATAAGCCTGCACATGATTTATTTTCTGCCGGCTCTGACTTCATGGGAAAACATATCAGCTCTTTCTGGCCTGATTACAACCTTAATTTTACTGAGGGTAAATCAGAGGTCAAAAAAGATATAATGATTAACACAGGCAGGCAAGAAAAATATTTTGACGTGTCATTAAGTCCGGTTAAAAGAAATAAAACGGAAATAGCAGGAAAGCTACTGATCATGAAAGACATTACTGACAGGAAAAAATATGAAAATAAAATAAAATATATGTCATTTCATGATTATCTTACAGGTCTATATAACAGGGCTTTTTTTGAAGAAGAGTTAGCCAGATTGAATGTGGAGAGAAACCTGCCACTGAGCATAGTTTCAGGAGATGTTAATGGCCTTAAGATGATAAATGATATGTATGGTCATGAGAGGGGCGATGAGCTACTGGTAAAAATTGCAAAAATTTTAAAGCAGTGCTTTAGAAAATCAGATATTGTTTCAAGATGGGGCGGGGATGAATTTATTATCCTTCTGCCGCTGACAGACTA
>CAZFFH010000125.1:0-3650 GCA_964518375.1 uncultured Actinomycetota bacterium | reverse complement strand
ACTAGTGTTATTAGAGTCAAATTGTTATAAAATATCCACTAAGTAATATTTTATAGAAAGGCACTTTGATGATTCTTACTTTATTTAATAAAGTTCCAAGAACTGTAGATATAACATCATTTTATTTTAAACCCCAAATTCCTGTTGAATGGGAAGCGGGCCAGTACATGCAGTTCACGCTGTCACATGATAATCCGGATGACAGAGGCAACCGCAGGTTTTTTACAATATCGTCAGCACCTTTTGAAGAAAACATAATGATAACAACGAGGTTTGCCGGTGATGCTTCAAGTACTTTTAAGAAAGCCTTATTAAAAATGGAAATTGGACAGAACATTTCCGCATTAATACCTCAGGGTGAATTTGTAGTAAAGGATTTTACGAAAAGCTATGTTTTTATTGCCGGTGGCATAGGTATTACACCCTTCATGTCTATTCTTTTTGATTTGGATTTCAATAAGCAACTTAGAAATATGGATATATTCCTACTTTACAGCAATAGAAACAACGATATTGCGTTTAAAGAAGAACTGGATAGCCTGGTTTTAAAAAACCCGATTTTAAAGTTAAGATATGTAATAAGCCCGGAAATTTGCAATGTTGAGCTTATAAAAAAGTCAATACCTGGTTTTCAAGAAAAAATTTATTATATTTCCGGCCCTATCAATATGGTTAAATCAATAGAAGATGCACTAAGCACCGCCGGGATAGAAGATGATAGTATTAAAAAAGATTATTTTCCCGGTTACTAATTTATACTGAACAAATTTTTTTGATGGTCCTTTTTGCACTGATGGAATTAAGTGGCCAAAGCGGATAAATGAAATCGAGCTAAAACTTTTTAAATATTTATAAGGTAAAAAAATAGGCAAGGAGAAAAAAATGACTGAAAAATTACAGGTTTATAAATGTGAAGTTTGCGGTAATATTGTTGAAATGCTTCACGGGGGCAAAGGTGAGATGATCTGCTGCGGGCAGCCAATGAAACTTTTCAAAGAAAATTCAACCGATGCTGTTGTTGAGAAACACGTTCCGGTTATTAGCGAAACCACTAATGGATTCTCAGTAAAAATTGGAAGCATTGCTCATCCAATGGAAGAAAGCCACTACATCGAGTGGATTGAAATTATTGATGATGTTAAATCATACAGGCAGTTTTTAAATCCGGGACAATCGCCGGAAGCTGCATTTTGCGTAGATTCTAAAAAAATAATTGCCCGTGAATATTGCAATCTTCACGGTCTATGGAAATCCAATTAACTTAAAGGAAACTTATGCCAGAAAAAAAGATAAAAAACAATATTTTTTATGTTGGAGCGGCAGATAAAGACAGGAGGATTTTTGATCAGCTGATCCCGCTTCCTGACGGTACAACCTATAATTCTTATATTATTATCGGCAGTGAAAAAATAGCGCTGATTGATACTGTTGATGCATCAATGCCTGAAGTAATTCTTAAAAATCTTATGGATCTAAATATTTCACGTATTGATTATATCATAGCTCATCATGGAGAGCAGGATCATTCCGGATCAATTCCAGATGTTTTAAAAGCATATCCTATGGCAAAAGTAGTGACAAATGCAAAATGCAAGTCTGAGCTGATGGACTTGCTTTTAATATCTGAAGATAAATTTATTGTTATCCAGGATGGTGAGGAGGTCTCTCTTGGCGATAAAACACTAAGATTTATTTTCGCGCCATGGGTGCACTGGCCCGAAACCATGCTGACCTACCTTCCGGAAGACAAAATATTATTTAGTTGTGATTTTCTGGGTGCTCATTATCCAGCCGACAACCTGTTTTTGGAAGATGTAAAGGAAATATATAAACCTGCAAAGCGTTATTTTGCTGAAATTATGATGCCTTTCAGGACAAGTATCAGAAAAAATCTTGAGAAAATTAAGGAGCTTGATATAAGAATTATAGCTCCAAGCCATGGCCCGCTGCATGAAAGTAAGGATTTCATCATAGGCTGCTACAATGACTGGGCCTCAGAAGAAGTGAAGAATGTTGCCGTTGTTCCTTATATTTCAATGCATGGAAGTACAGATAAAATTGCACAGTATTTTATAAATTCACTTATTGAAAAGGGGGTTATAGTTGAGTCATTTAACCTGGCTGATGCCGATATAGGTGAACTCGCAATGTCACTTGTTGATGCAGCAACTGTTGTACTTGGAACACCGACAGTTCTGATAGGACCTCATCCAAAAGCAGTTTTTGCAGCGTATCTTGTAAAAGTTTTAAGGCCAAAAGTAAAGTTTTTATCGCTTATTGGTTCGTATGGATGGGGAACCAAAGTAGTTGAGCAGGTTGCAGAAATGCTTGGCAGCTTGAATGCTGAAATAATCGAACCTGTAATCGTAAAAGGTTATCCAAAAGACCCTGATTTTGTACTTCTTGATGAACTGGCTGAAAAGATAAAATCAAAACATCATGGACTAGGTTTGCTTTAAAAATGGACAGGGCCAGGCTTGAAGAACTGTATGAAAAATATAATGATAAAAAATATATTCATCCCGATCCTTTAGAATTTTTATACAATTATGAAGGCAATCTTGATAGGGAAGTCGTGGGATTAATAGCTTCCTCTCTGGCCTATGGAAAAGTTACCCAAATTCTAAAAAGTGTAACTCTGGTATTGGAAAAACTTTCCCCAGGTCCTGCATCAGTACTTGCCGGTGCATCGGGCCTGACGTTGAAAAAGACATTTGCAGGCTTCAAACATAGATTTACCACCGGAGAGGAACTGGCAATCTTTCTTTTCAATATAGGCAAAATACTCCGAAAATATGGTTCTATTAATTCATGCTTTATGGCGGAATTTGACGAGTCAAAAGAAATGCTGCCTTCCATTTTGAGTTTTATAAAAAAACTGCGGGCAGGTGAATGCGATTGCTATAACAGTCTTGTTCCAATCCCAAGTGGAAAATGCGCATATAAAAGAATGAACTTATACCTGCGATGGATGATAAGAAAAGACGAGGTTGACCCTGGTGTATGGAGTGGTATCTCTGCCTCAAAACTTATAATCCCGCTTGATACACACATGCACAGGATTTCGTTGTCATATAAATTAACTGAGAGAAAACAGGCAGATTTCAATACTGCTCTTGAGATAACGAGGGCCTTTAAAAAATTTTCACCCGAAGACCCTGTTAAATATGATTTTGCCTTAACCAGGCCTGGCATACATGCCACAAACAAGCCAGATTGCTATTGAAATAAAATTATATATTTTCATATATTCTAAATAACAGGTATAATAAAAAAAAATTATTTTTAAAAAAATAAAAACAGAAGGAGGAAAATGGATTGAGCAGCAAGATAAAAGGTAAAATAAAATATATATTTGTTTTTGTATGTGTCCTGGTGCTTGTTGCACTTCTTTCACCATCTTATGTCAATGCCGGGAGCGGCGCACAAGTGGAGCAATTCGTTTCACGTTTTTACCAGGTCTGCCTGGAAAGGCAGCCTGACCAGGATGGCTTGAACAAGTGGGTTGATTCATTACTCGATGGCACAAAGACAGGAGCAGATGTTGCCAAAGGGTTTATTTTCAGCGCAGAGTTTACTGAAAAAAATTATAATAATGAAACTTTTGTAACTATTTTATACAGGGCTTTTTTTGACAGGGAACCTGATTC
>CAZFFH010000124.1:0-3803 GCA_964518375.1 uncultured Actinomycetota bacterium | reverse complement strand
TTTGCGGTAGCTTGCCCTACTATAAAAGTTCTTGTTATATCACAACGATAACCTTTATCATTCGATACCTTAGAAAATATCTTGAGATAATTTTAAAGAAAATACAGAAGTCTAAAATATCGGCAAACTCACTTTCACAAAAAATAAAATTTTCTTCTTTATAATGATTTAATATATTGGTTATTTCCTTCTAACTCATAATATTTATTCTTCCTAAATACTTTATCCTTTAATTACACCTTCTGTAAGCCCAGACACTATATAACGCTGGGCAAAAGCAAAAACAATTATTGTTGGTAACAGAGCTATAACTATCCCAGCACTCATTAACTCCCAACCTACCCCCATTTTCGAAACAAAAGAATTCAACGCTACAGGTATCGTCATTTTAGCATCGGAATTTATAAACATAACAGCAAGGAATAATTCATTCCAAGTATTGATAAAGGAAAAGCTAAAGATCGCAGCGAGTCCCGGTAACGTTAAAGGTAAAACTATCTTAAATAATGCTTGTTGCTTGCTACATCCATCTATTTCTGCTGCTTCTTCAAGACTAACAGGTATCCTATCAAAAAAAGCTTTCGCCATTATTGTACTAAATGGGATCATCATATTTGTATAGAGTATTATTAGTGTGATTAACTTGTCTAACATTCTTACTTTCGAAAACATCTCGTATAGTGGAACCATAACCATAAAGATTGGAATCATCTGCGTAAAGAACAAACTAAGTAAGATATATTTTTTAAACTTAAAGCTATATCGCGATATTGCATAACCACTAAACATTGATATAAGCAAAGCACCAAAAGAAGCAATTAAAGCTACCGTTAAGCTATTCTTAAAATAAATTGCAAAGTTAGTAAATGCAAATAATTTTCTGTAACTTTCGAAACTTATAAGTTCTGGCAAATATTTTATAGGAAAAGTATATATCTCTTTTGAATTTTTCAAAGAAGTTATTATTACCCAATAAAGTGGAACAAGAGCCAATATTAGAAACATCATCAAGGCAATAAATTTTAAAAACTTTCCTATTATCTTCATAAGCTAAATTCCTTCAAAGAAGTAATCTTTAAGTATATTATTGTGTAAACAATCAAAATACCCATTATCATAACCCCTATAGCAGAGCTTTGTCCATAATCGTAGAAATTATATATTTTGCTTATCATTTGAGTTGCAAGGATATTTGTACTGTTAGCGGGGCCTCCGCTCGTCATTGCATAGATTATTTCTGGAGAATTCATTATCCAGATGGTACGTAAAAGAGTTGTATTTATTATAGTTGGTTTTATATATGGTATTGTTATGTGAAAGAGTCTTTTAAAGTACCCCGCACCATCTATTTCCGCTGCTTCATAAATTTCTGAAGGAACAGACTGCAAAGCGGCAAGCAACATTATGGCAAAAAAGGGAATTCCACACCATATATTTGCAATTATCACTGATAATAAGGCGTATTTTGGGTCCGATAAAAATCCTATATTTTGATGTATCAAACCAATTTTTTTTAATATGTCATTTATAATTCCAAACTGTCCATTGAACATCCAAGCCCAAATTAGTCCTATTGCAAAAGCAGATAAAGCCCAAGGATAAAATACTAATCCTGAATATAACCCTCTGCCTTTAAATGGCTTTGTCATAAGTAAAGCAAGCACAAAACCTAAAACAAATTGGAAAAATAAAGAACCTATAACCCACAAAAATGTGTTTAACAATATTTGTAAAAAGTTAAAACTAGTATCACTAAATACTTCTTGAAAATTTTTAAAACCTATGAAATGAATGTTGGATAAATCATAAAGATTGTAATTTTGAAAAGCCATAATAAGTCCCTTTGAAATAGGGATATATGTTAATAAGATCACTGAAATAAAAGTAGGGATTAACATTATTAAAAAAAACTTAGAATTTTTGTTTCTCATATATTACGCTCACCTATTATGCTTATCTTATAAATTAAGGCTGGGGATGTAGTTACCCCAACCTTAATTTTATCAACGAAATTATTGCCAATACTCAGTCCATTTATTCAAGACTTCTTCTATAGTCACCTTTCCTAACAATAAAGATTGCATATCAGCTTCGTGTACTTTTGCCCATCCTACATATTTTAAAGAATCCATTGGATACTTTACTAAAACATGCGTTTCTGGATGGTTCATCATATACATCCAAGATTGGTAAACTTTTGTACTAAAGAAAGGATCTGTTTCATAAGTTACAGAATGGATTGGGAGAGCGCCATAATTTTTAAGGAAATAGGAATTGATTTCTGGACTTAAAAAGTATGCTATGAATTCCCAAGCTTCTTTTTTATGTTCAGAATAACTAGGAATACTCAGTCCGGCAACATTAATTCCAAAATATGCTTTTCCGGATGGACCTACAGGTAATGGAGCAGCTCCATATTTATCTTCTCCAAGCATTTTGTTAAAAACAACAACATTATCGGGGTCTTGGAAAAGAAAAGGTACTGTACCTGATATGAAACCATTAACTATCTCATTAGATCCCCAATTAATAGAATCCTTTGGTGCAGTTTCATGATAGAAACGGAGGTATAGCTTAAGTCCTTCTAAATAACGTGGATCCTTAAAAACTAACTCACCATTAGTTTTTTTGTATATGTTATTTACATCGATGTCATCGAGAAAAGTGCTAATTATGTAATCAGAATATACATACTCCCACGCTTTTCCTCTAAAAGCAAATCCATATTGATTATTTGAAGGATCTGTAATCTCTTTGCATACATCAAAAAGCTCGGTATAAGTCTTTGGTATATCATTTACTCCTACTTTTTCTAAAATATCTTTTCTGTAAAATAGTCCTTTAAGGTAAAACAATTCAGGTATATAATATGCTGTATTATCAATAACCCTTGCTGATTCCAAAGTAAATGGAAGAAGAGTCTTTGCACCTGACCATGATTTTAAATAGCTTTCAAGGTTGAGAAGCTTTTTGCTACTAACAAACTGCTTAAGCTGAAGATCTTTAACCTCAATTATATCCAAAGGTTGGTTTGAATTCAACATCATAGTAGCCTTTTGTTCAGCCTGCTCATAGGGTGGAGAAATTAAATTTATTTGTATGTTAGGATGAAGCTCTTCATAGTCAGAAATGATTTTCTTTATTAATTCTGTTCTATCCGGACTAGTTTGAACTTCAATAAAGTTAAGTATTATTTTCTCTGATGCTGAAAAACTTGCCACACTAAAAAGCAAAAAGATACTTATTAATACTGTTACAATCATTAATTTTTTCATTATATTAACCTCTCTTTTAATTAAAAATTTAGAAAGCGTAAAACTCTCAGAAATTGCTAATTATTTGATTATTTCACCTCCTTTGAAGCTCAATAAATTTTATTCTAATATTTACACAAGAATCACCTCCTTATCTTTTTATATAGTGCCTTTCAGAAAACTCTGAAACCCTTGTCTTGCAAGGCTTTTAGAGTACCTCTATTTTATTCTTCACCTCCACTTACCTTTTACCCTATAATCTTGTCAGGATGCTCTTTTTTAGTTAGAGCAACTTTCAGAAAAGTAGAGGGTAATACCATGAATAGATTTAAGGCAAACCAGAAACTTCTTTTTAAAGCTGAAACTGTTTTCAACTTAAGACCTTTAGAGAAATACGAGATTCTTTTCTCTTTTCTTGATACTTCACCCTTAAAGATACTGTATCCTTCTACCGACAGCCCACCTATTCCCCATGAAGCTTTACTTAAAGCCTTATTTACAAAAACATTAAAAATGTATCTTATCTTTCTGATCTGGTAAGAGAACTTC
>CAZFFH010000123.1:0-3824 GCA_964518375.1 uncultured Actinomycetota bacterium | reverse complement strand
CTTCAAGATATTTTTTTGGAAATTCAATATCAAGCAGCTTGATTCTACCCATTACACTACTTTGCCGGTATTATCCTCACCATTTTGTGAAGTTAGTCTATAAGCCGTTATAGACTAAAAATACTTAAAATATTTATTTAAAGTTGTGATAAGATAATTTCGGTACTGATATTAGAATTATATTAAATATTACAAATGAATAGCAGGATTATAAATAACACTAATATAAAGGCACTTTTAATGGTGCCGGTCCTATCCTTGTTCTTTTTTCTTTCAATTTTTTCTACCGGCTGTAATAAACCGGCAAGCCCTGATGCTGCCAGCCTGGATAAATATGATACTATGAGAACAGCAATGGTAGAAGAGCAGATAATCGCAAGGAATATAAAGAATGAAAAAGTGATTAATGCTATGTTAAAAGTGCCCCGCCATTTATTTGTGGATGAAAGTCAGTGGGACAGTGCATATAATGACTATCCACTTCCAATAGGAATGGGACAAACTATATCCCAGCCTTATATTGTGGCCATTATGACAGAAAGCCTTAAACTTACAGGAAAAGAAAAGGTCCTGGAAATAGGAACAGGCTCAGGATATCAGGCAGCGATACTTGCCGAGATTGTTGAACAGGTTTATACAGTTGAAATAATTCCAGTATTATATGAAAGAGCAAAAAAACCACTTGCCGAATACACAAATGTTAAGTTAAGCAACCATGACGGATATTATGGCTGGAAAGAATTTGCGCCTTTTGACAGAATAATAGTCACCGCAGCACCTGACCATATTCCACAGCCACTTATAGAACAATTAAAAGATGGTGGAATTATGGTAATACCCGTAGGTCCTCCTGGCTGGAATCAGGTATTATGGAAGGTGGTAAAAGAAAAGGATGACGTAAAAACTATGAAAATTATTGATGTATCATTTGTGCCTCTAACAGGAGAACATAAATAAAAATTTTTGATATCCCAAAATTTTAAAAATATTTGTATGAAACCAGTGCCAGTACATACATTACTGCCGATAGAACAATCACGACCAGAAAACCCAAATGTATTGATATAATGACAGCTGCAATAGAACCAATAACAGATGCACAACCATTAATAGCCCAAACCCATGGGATTATTTCACCTCTTTTTTCTTTAACTGCAGCAATTCCTTTTGGAAAAGGCATACCCATAAAAAAGCCCAGTGGTATTACAAGCAATACTGTATAAAGAAATCTCTGCCACAGGTCTTTTGTTATTATAAAATCAACAGCAAAGCCGGATCCTGCTACAAATAAAATTATATAAATCACAAGGACCAGAACAACCCACTTAAGTTTAATTTCAACTTTGCTGCTTACATAACTCCCCAACCCTGCAGATAGCATCAAGCTGAAAAGAATTACTGCAAGTGAATATGCCGGCTTATCTAAAATTAAAATGAATTTCTGAATAAAAGGAATCTCTATGAAAAAAAATCCAAAACCAATTACAAAAAAATAACTTAAAAATTTGAAATCTCTTTTAAAACTTATATTTATTTTCTTCAGCCTTAAAGGAAGGAGAATCAATAAAAAAGATAAAACAATAGAAATAATAAGAGCAACTATAAGTATTAAATAACCTCCACCTCCGAAAGGTTGCGTAGATTTTCCAAAAAATTTTATAATGTCAGGAACCTGCCTTAATTTAAAAAAATTATAAAAATATGGATTGTTATCAGTAGAAGGTTTTATATTAAAATAGTAATCTTTATAAAAATTATCTCTTTCTTGCTTGCCGGATTCTACTATTTTTTTGAAAAAATCATAATAATATGGTTTATCAAACTGGTTATAGATATTTGTTTCATCACTTTTTGCTCCAGAAAAATAAACAATATCAAAATTTAATTCATCCAGCTTACTCTTCAATAAACTTATTTCCTCACTGCTGAACTGATCCTTTTTAAATAATACTGTCACAGTTGACCAGCTTCTGAAAGCAAAAACTTTCTGGGGTAAATCATCTATCCCAAGTCTATTACTGCTCTCGGTTATAGTCGATATGATTTTTAAATCCTCACTCGGTGGAAATTGAACCCATCTCGTAATTGCGAGTACCCCGTCTTCATCCAAAACTTTCATTAATTCAGTAATTGATTCAACTGTATAAAGATAATCTTCATTAAGACTATAAGCGCCTGACGAAATTGGGTGAAAGCTATCAGAAAGGCTGACTACTATCAAATCAAATTTATCCCCGGTTGTCTTTACGAAATTTCTACTGGGTATTTCATAGATAAATATATTATTTCTGTTATATAAATTTCCACTAAACTGGGAGATACTTTTTTCATTTTTCAGTAAATCTACTATTAATTCATTATTCTGTATAACAAAAATATTACTTTCTTGCCAAAAATAAAGAGCTCCAAGGACATCGAGCCCTCCTCCTGGTTCTATAATAAGAATATTTTTAGGCTCTGGCCTAGATTCAAATGTAAGCGATCCGGGGAGGTAATTTATAAAATCAAGTGATTTTATATCTTCTTTCACCTGTGTTATTGCAGATAAATTATCACCATCTATTGTCAATCCCAGCTGTCTGGGTGGCACTTTATCATATTTTAAACTGATGCCTGGTGCGGATTTTATACTCTGGCTATCAATAACATTAAGAATTGAATATGGATTCTCTTTACTTAATATTATTTTAGAATCAGGATAGCGCAGTACTGTTGGGAGGCTTTTATATGGGGACATCCTGATTTCAAAAGCTTTCGGGTAAAATAGCAGCATTGCTGTCATGAAAATTAAAAAAACCAGACTGAGAGATAAGAAAGTCTTTAAATATTTTTTATTGAGCAGGAAAAATGTTGCAATTATACCAATTACCGATGAAGTTATGATTATCCCTGTTTTGCCTAACAGTTGAACAAGGAATATAAATGTGATTGCACCTGATGCTGATCCTATTAAATTGTAGAAGTATGTGACCCCTGGTTTTTCCTGGCTGTGCAGAATATAACCAATAAATGATCCTCCGAAGAAAAAAGGCAAAAGCAGGAAAAAATAATATGCTGCAAGGTAAAAGATCTGCTTTATTTCCCAGGCAATTTTAAAAGAATCAAAAGGGATATGGTTGATCAAAATAAAACTAGTAAAAATTGATACAGAAAAGCTCAACGCAAAAATTAGCCTTATCAGGTCAGGACTTTTTAATCTGTTGATGAAAAAGTATAAAAAACTTCCACTAATTCCAAAACCCAGCAGAGCAACACTTACAATTAAAAATGCAAAATGATAGTAATCAGATACTGAAATGATTCTTAGCAAACATACCTGGTATAAAAATATTGAAAATGATATCAGAAATAAGGAAATATTTATTTTATTTCTATCATTTAAGATATACATCTTACATGAACCTTATGAAAGATCACCATTAAATTTTCTCTTATAATTTTATATTTTATAGTATTTTATTACCAATATTTTATAAATAATTTATAATCTAAATTATGAACCAGAAACTTCTTAAATATATATTATTTATTTTATTTATTATTGTCCTTCTAATCTCATCATTCACATTAAGCAACGGCTGCAATAAAATAGATAAAGAAGCCACAGTAACTCAAAGACAAGAACAGGACAAACAAATAAATGGACAAAATGAAAATATTGAAATTTTATTACTTTAAACAGGAGTAACTATGAATGTAAGTCTTATAGTAACATATAATCCGGCCCATATATCCAGCTGCACTGAAAGTGTGAAAAAACTAATGGATGCAATAGGAGTAAAACCCACATTTTTGAAATCTAAATACAATGGGATTTTTCTAAT
>CAZFFH010000122.1:0-3891 GCA_964518375.1 uncultured Actinomycetota bacterium | reverse complement strand
TTGACTTTTGCTCCCGAAGCAGGCAGCCAGAGATTAAGAGATATAATAAAAAAAGATATAAGCCAGGAAGATCTGCTGAATTGTATGGAAATAGCTTTCAGCAGAGGATGGGATAAGGTAAAGCTGTATTTCATGATTGGACTGCCATTTGAAGAACAGGAAGACATAGAAGCAATAATTGTACTTATCAACAAGGTAATAGACAAAGCTATGGAAATAATTCCAGGGAATAAAATGGGACGCTTTCAGGTAAATGTAAGTATAAATGCCTTCTGTCCAAAACCATTTACACCTTTTCAGTGGGCGCCTCAGGACAATATCGCCAAACTTAAAAATAAATTCGGTTATATTTCAAAAAATATTCCAAGAAGGTTTGTCAAGCTTAACTGGACAAGCCCTGAAAAAAGCAAAGTTGAATGTGCCCTTGCAAGAGGAAACACTTTTTTGGGAGATGTTATTGAAAATGCATGGAAAAGAGGTGCAAAGTTTGATAACTGGACCGATTATTTTAATTTTGATCTCTGGACGGGAGCATTTGAAGCAGAAGGGTGTGACATAGATTTTTATGCCACAAGAGAAATTCCCTCAGACGAAGTTCTCCCGTGGGATATGATTGATATTGGAGTAAAAAAAGAATACTTATTGAAAGAATATAGGGCGGCAAAGAAACTATAAGCAAATATGTTAAAAGTTACGACTGAAAATATAATAAGATTTAAATTCTTGAAAAGGGCAGAATATAAATTTTTGTCTCACCTTGACATATTAAGGTTGATGACAAGAGCCTTATCAAGATCAGGCATCATTGTTAAATATGACAAAGGTTTTAATCCCAGACCTAAAATCAGTTTCAGTAATCCAATACCGCTTGGGGTCGAGAGTCTGGCAGAATATTGTGACCTGGTATTGGAAGATGATACCAGCGCAAATGAGTTTACCGCCAGTGTCAACTTGCAGCTGCCCGAACAAGTGAAAATAATTTCAGCCAAACGGGTTCCTTACAAGGTGCCAAGCCTCATGGCCGATATAGATTTGATACTTTATGTTTTTAAAATAAATATAGCCGGGAGTACATTTAGCGAAAATTTTATGGCAGAAAATGAAAAGGTCGTTAAATTGAAAGAAAAAATCGAAGGTGAAACCAATTTTTCAAAATCAATTTTTAAAATTGATGTAGAATATACTGACAAAAATATTATTTTCCTTAAAATACTTGGTTATGCTAAAATCTTAAAAGATGTAAATAATTTTATTTTTAAATTTAATAATTTTCTTAGTTTTTTTTCAGAAATTTTAAAAGAATTTGAGTTTATTTTAGATTCAGTTATAAAACAGGAGACGTACATCCTGCAGAATGGTTTTTTAAAAAACCCCCTTGAAGTAGTATAAAGGATTATTAGGAGAGATAAAAATTTGGGAATTGAAATGTTGGTAAGTTCCGATAAGAACGAGACCAGGGTTGCCATCCTGGAATCAAAACAGGTAGTGCAGCTTTATTTTGACAGGAAAAAAAGTAAGTCTCTTGTAGGAAATATATACCTCGGTAAAATTGAAAATGTGCTTTCAAGCCTTGATGCAGCTTTTGTAGATATAGGGGAAGAAAAAAATGCTTTTCTTTATATAAATGAAGTTGCTTATGATGTAGAACTTGAAGACAGGGAAGAAATAGCCCGCAAAATACAGCATATCCTTAAACCCAATCAGATGATTTTAGTGCAGGTTACAAAAGACCCCATGAAAGGTAAGGGTGCCAGGCTGACAACTTATATCTCCCTTCCCGGAAGATATCTTGTGCTTGCCCCTTTTAATGAAGGTGTCGGAGTTTCCAGGAAACTTGAAGGCAGGGAGCGTGAAGAACTCAAATTGGCAGCAGCGGAGATAAAGCCAAGAGATTGTGGTTTGATTATAAGGACCGCTGCCAGGGGATCAACAAAAATAAAACTTAAAAAAGAGGTAAAGCAACTAATTAAATTCTGGAGCATAATACGAAAAAAAGCTGCTGTTTCAAGAGTGCCTTCCCTCATATACCAGGAATATTCAATTGTAATAAGGCTGCTTCGAGATATATTTTCAGAGGATTTTGGTACCATATATGTTGATAAAAAAATAATAAAAAATGAAATTATTCACTATTTTCGCAGCATAGGAGTAAATTTCAATAATATTATTATTCATCATGGTACAAATGAACTTTTTGAAGAATTTAATGTAAATGAAGTGATAGAAAGCGCGCTTGAAAGAAAGGTTTGGCTCAAATCCGGCGGTTTTATTGTAATTGACTACGGAGAAGCACTCACAACGATAGATGTAAACACCGGAAAATTTACATCCGGCAAAAGTTCAACGCAAACAATATTAAGGACAAACCTTGAGGCCGCAGAAGCAATTACGAATCAACTGAGGCTAAGAGATATCGGCGGAATAATAGTTATAGACTTCATTGATATGAGTAGTGAAGATGACAGGTATAGAGTTCTTTCAAGATTTAAGCAATGTCTTGAGAAAGATAAGACTAAAACAGAAGTACTGACATTTTCAAAACTGGGCCTGCTCGAGATGACCAGGAAAAATGTTTCCGATGGAATTATAGGCACTTTATGTAAAACTTGCCCTTGCTGTGGTGGCATGGGTTACATAAAGTCAGAAGAAACCGTAAGGCTTGAAATAGAAAGAAAAATCAGGAATCTTGCCAGGGAAAGTAATTCAAAAGCTTTCCTGATAAAGTTAAATCCAACCATAGCATCTCTGGTTATTGGTAAAGGCGGTAAGAATTTAGCCAATCTTGAGTATATAACAAAAAAATACGTAGCTATAAAAAGTGATGAGAACCTGCCACTTGATGCATTTGAAGTTATGTCAGAAGGTCTGGCAAATGATATCAAAGAAGCTGCGAAACCTTTCAGGATTGGAGATATACTGGACCTGGAAGTGGAAGAACATTATTCACATAATAGAAATGATGCGCTTTCCAGGGTTGAAGGATATGTTGTCCAAATAATTGATGGAAGAAAATATATAGGAACTCGCACGAAGGTTGAAATAAAATCTATTTCTAAAACGAGCGCTGTGGCAGTAATCAGACAGTAATCAAACAGTATTGACATATTTGCTGAAATTATGTTAGTATTGCCATTTGCGATTTTAAAAGAAAAATAATAGTTGATTTAAATCATTAGATTTAACAGAAGTTTAAGGAGGCCCAAAATTTACGCTGTAATTACAACTGGTGGAAAACAGTATAAAGTTGAGGAAAATAAAGACATAGTTGTCGAAAGAATAGAAGGCAAAGAAGGAGATAAAATTAATTTACCTGAAGTTAATATGGTAAGTGATGGTGGCAATATTGAAATTGGTTCTCCAAATGTTGAAAAAGCTAATGTTGAGGCGACAATTAAAAAGCAGTTTAAGGGTGATAAGGTAATAGCATTCAAGTTTAAAGCAAAGAAGAGATATAAAAGAAAAGTTGGGCATAGACAACTATTAACTCTCCTTCATATGGAAAAGATAAGTACAAAGTAGTGGAGGTTTAACCATGTCAAGTAAAAAGGGTGTTGGAAGCAGTAAAAACGGACGAGACAGCAAACCCAAGTTCCTTGGTGTTAAGATGTCCGGCGGCCAAAAAGTAGTTGCCGGGAACATTATAATAAGACAAAGAGGCACCAAATTCAGGCCTGGCATAAATGTTGGCATAGGCAGGGATCATACTCTTTTTGCAAAAGCTGATGGAGTTGTTGAATTCCTGGCAAACAGCAACAAAGGCAAAATTGTAAACATAGTATCAGCGTAAGTAGCACGAACCCCGTAAAATTGGCTGCTAGCGTGAATTTATCACGAAACATGGGAAAGAAATATTACAAGAATATTTTTTTAGTAATTTCAGTTCAACTCGGC
>CAZFFH010000121.1:0-3901 GCA_964518375.1 uncultured Actinomycetota bacterium | reverse complement strand
ATTTGAAAAAAATTAATTTGATTTGAGGTTTAATTTTTATGCAAAAAAACAGTAAAAATATATTGCTTATTTATCCGCAGCACACAAAGACTTATTGGGGTTTCGAAAATGTAATGAAAGTTTTGGGCAAGAAGGCTGCTTATCCCCCGCTGGGACTCCTTACCATATCTTCAATGCTTCCCGGCCACTGGAATAAAAAGCTGGTTAATGTCAATACGGATAACCTGAATTCTTCAGATATAATCTGGGCCGATTTCATTTTTATCAGCGGAATGATTGTCCAGAAAGAATCAGCTCTTAAGATTATTGAAAGAGTAAAACAATTCAATAAGCCTGTAGTGGCAGGAGGACCGCTTTTTACAACCGGCAGTGAAGATTTCCCGCTTGTTGACCATTTTTTTCTGGGTGAGGCTGAAAACACTATAAATGATTTCATTAAAGACGTAGAAGAAAATACGCTTAAAAAAGTCTACCGGGCAGCGGATTTTCCGGCGCTTTCAAGCGTTCCTGTACCGGATTGGAATCTGATAAATATTTTCAGGTATCACTCTATGAGTCTGCAGTATTCCCGGGGATGTCCGTTCGACTGCGAATTCTGTGATGTTGTAGTTTTAAACGGCAGGATCCCGAGAACGAAAACAAAAGACCAGGTAATTGCTGAGCTTGATGCGCTTTATAAGCTCGGGTGGCATGAAGGGTTGTTTTTTGTTGATGACAATCTTATTGGCAATAAATACAAATTAAAGAAAGAAATCCTGCCCGCCATAATAGAGTGGCAGAAAAGTAAAAAATATCCTTTCACTCTAAATACACAGGTATCCATAAACCTTACAGATGATGATGAATTGATAAAACTCATGGTTGATGCAGGATTTACTACGGTTTTTGTCGGCATTGAGACACCTGATGAAAAGAGCCTTGAAGAATGCGCCAAATTCCATAACCGGAACAGGGACCTTGTATCAGCCGTCAAAAAACTTCAAAACTTTGGCCTCGAGGTCCAAGGCGGCTTTATTGTCGGTTTTGACAACGACACTCCGTCTATTTTCCAGAAGCAGATCGAGTTTATCCAAAAAAGCGGTATTGTGACTGCAATGGTGGGTCTCCTTACGGCTCTTCCAAAAACCAAACTGCATAAACGGCTTGAGGATAATAATAGAATAATAAAGGAATCCTCAGCAAACAATACACTTTTTTCAACCTTAAACTTTATTCCTAAAATGGATAAAAAAATACTTTTTAGCGGGTATACAAGGATTCTTGAAACGATCTATAATCCCAAGGATTATTATGAGCGGATAAAGACTTTCCTGAGGGAATTTAAACCTGCAAAAAAAGTTGTTGCCAGAAGAAGAATACAGAAATTCGAAGTAAGGGCACTTTTCGGTTCCATCTGGCTGCTTGGAGTAAGGGGCCGTGGAAGAAAATACTTCTGGAATCTTTTGTTTTGGGTTGCATTAAAATACCCCGGACTTTTCCATTGTGCAATCAGCCATTCGCTTGCAGGGCTGCATCTAAGGACTGTATCCTTCCAATAAATTTAGTTGCGCAATAATATACGACTAAGTCGACTCCAAAATCTATGGACTTCAAGATATATCTCGCTTTGCTAAGCTCGCTGCAGAGCCGCGGACTCACTCACCTTCGTTCGCTCCGTCCTTTCAAATCCCTAAATAACATGCCACCGGCATGTTATTTTCCTATTAGGTTTACCTTAAAATTTTAACTTTCTGGCGGAGAGAGAGGGATTTGAACCCTCGAGACAGATATTATCTGCCTACTCGATTTCGAGTCGAGCGCTTTCAACCTCTCAGCCATCTCTCCGTTTTTATTAATGATAAATAACTATTGCATATTTTGCTATAGTTATTCACCAAACTCAAAGTAGATCCACGGCGTATCCGGCAAAAGTGCATGGAAAATGGTTTTCAGGGTTTTTCAATTAAAGACTCTTGCTTTATAACCATAGTATGTATTTATTCTTTTCTCATAATATAAAAACCATAGCCATAAAATTCAGAATATCTTCTATGCATATCCATTTCCAGGAGAAAAATATCAAAAACCTTTTTGGCGTTTTTATCACCAGAGTAATCAGGGCTGATTTCCTCAATTTTTTTCATGATAGGCAAATAATAGTTAACCCACCATGATTGCCTGGGCAGAGCAAAATAGGCAATTTTTTTATAGCCCGAATTCTTAAAAACAGGAAAAATGTTATTGTAATATTTCATTTTAGGATATTCATTTTGAAAAAAATCCCTGGCCTCGCGAGGTGCATCTTTCTTAAACCACACAAGTTCACTTATGACAACATACCCTCCTGTGCGCAAAAACGGTTTCCAAGCAGAAAGAGCATTACCGATTCCCATAAAATAGGCTGCACCTTCACACCATATAAGATCAAAACTTTCTTTTGCAAAATCCATAACTTTCATATCCTTGACAATACATTTAATCCTTTCTTTATAACCGGCTTTAACAGCATTATTCTTTAATATCTCGATAAACGGTCTGTGATTATCAATGGCAGTAATATTGCCGACCGATATTGAAGCAAGCTCAAGAGTCTGGCCTCCGGTTCCGCACCCGACATCCAATATATTGGGATGAGCGGGCAGTCCTTGCAGCTTTTTATAGGCTTTTTGCAAGGATTTGGCGTCCCCCGGCCCCTGCCTCGGCAAAGATTCATATATTTTATAAAAAAGCTCTTCCAAAGGATCCCCTCCTTTTAAACTTGTAAGAAATCCTTACAAGTTGCCATTTAGCTAACTATCCTGTACATAGATATTTTTGAGATGAAACATTATATTTTTCGGTGCTGTATCAAAAAGTTCTGCCAAGTCAAAAAAAATCAATGTCAAACTCAAAGTATTTTTAAGACACATTTCAAACATCTTTTCTCATGGATGCAGATCAAACTGCCGCAAACTTGACATGTGTATTTTTCCTGTTGGTTTTCGATAAATTTTTCCAAACCGGCTTCTTTAATCTCTTTCTGATTGGCAACCATACTAAAATCATACCTTTTCGTATACATCAAATCGAGCTTCGAGAGAGCATCGCAGGGAAAAATATCACATTCATAGCAAAAAATCAGCTCCCCTTTTTTGTATTTTGTGATGTTTTT
This sequence comes from uncultured Actinomycetota bacterium, assembly GCA_964518375.1. Classification (GTDB taxonomy): domain Bacteria; phylum Actinomycetota; class Humimicrobiia; order Humimicrobiales; family Humimicrobiaceae; genus JAHILC01. The sequence goes on along the minus strand of CAZFFH010000121.1, from coordinate 771 downwards.
GCATTTTTTCTTGATAAAAGCACAGCTCTTGTTTTGTTCGCGGCAGCCAAGACAGGAAGGTCGGCTCAGATCTTTCTTCCATGGAGTCTGGTTGCGAATACACAGAGCACAATTCATCCCGCAATACGCTATCATGTTTTGATTTATTATTTCCATGCCATCGCAGCTCATTAATTCTAAATGCCCTCAAAAGGGTCATACCACCTGTAATTGCCGGATTTTCTTCAACTCAGCATCCTTGCCTGTTTTTTCTTCCTCTATATCATAATCGTTCTGCAGACCCAGCCAAAATTGCGGGGTGTTACCAAAAAATTTTGCAAGTCTAAGGGCAGTATCAGTTGTTATTTTCCTTTTTTTATGGATTATCTCTGAAATACGCGTCTGGTCCAGAAGAGTTTCTTTTGCAAGTCTATAAGCAGAAATATTGAGCGGTTCTAAAAACTCTTCTTTCAGAATCTGACCAGGGTGAATATTTTTTAGTTTTTTCATTATACTTTTCCTCCAATCTAATTAGTGATAATCAGTGATCTCAACATTATAGCAATCATTGTTTTTCCATATAAAACATATACGCCACTGATCATTTATCCTTATGCTATATTGTCCTATTCTATGATGACAAATATAAAAGTTCGAATTGGTTGCACTGGCGGAGAGAGGGGGATTCGAACCCCCGAAGCGACTTACGCCGCTCACACGCTTTCCAAGCGTGCGCCTTCAACCGCTCAGCCATCTCTCCAAGATAAATTTATATAAAATTCATATAAATAC
>CAZFFH010000120.1:0-3932 GCA_964518375.1 uncultured Actinomycetota bacterium | reverse complement strand
AAGTATTCGAATGGAAGCCATAAGATAAATTAAAAAAGCAAATACAGACTTACTGGTTATAATTATCAAAATTATTTACTAAAAAAAATACTAAATAATCAATAAAAATTATATAATAAGAAAATATTTATAGTTTTTGGCTATAATTCAAAACCTTACAAGGAGGTAATAATGGCTGAAAGTAAGATCACATTTCCCTATCTGAGAAAATTCAACGGTGTTATGGCAGGACTGCACTTTATCCAGGGTATGCTGATGCTGGTAATGGGACTTATCATAACAAATATCAAAGATTTCAAACTACCTGTGGACTACTACTTTCAATCCTTTGACACCACAAAGATGAAATTATTTGTAGATTCAGAAGTTATAGGCTCCATTCCTATCGGAGTAGTAGTATCAGTATTTCTGTTTCTATCAGCAATAGCACATTTTCTTGTAGTGCTTCCCCGAATAAACAATTTCTATAACTCAAGACTTCAAAAAGGAATAAACTATTTCAGGTGGTTTGAATATGCTCTAAGTTCCTCAGTTATGATAGTTCTTATTTCTATGCTTTTTGGAGCCAAAGATATAGGAACAATAGTAGCAATAGTGGGACTTAATGCTACTATGAACTTGTTAGGTCTTATGATGGAGATTCACAATCAAAATACCCAAAAGACCAACTGGACAGCTTTTATAATCGGTAGTTTTTCAGGTGCTATCCCCTGGGTAGTAATTCTACTTTATTTTTTAGGTTCGGCAGTAAAAACATCAGGAGTATTAGAACAAGTACCCTGGTTTGTCTATGCTATATTTGGGACTTATTTTGTTCTGTTTAATCTTTTCCCGATCAACATGGTACTTCAATATAAAAAGATAGGTAGATGGCGTGATTATCTATATGGGGAAAGAGGCTATATTGTTCTTAGCTTGGTAGCAAAATCTCTTTTAGCCTGGCTGGTATTTGCAGGGACTTTGCAACCCGCTTAAGAATAGAATATTTTATGAATTACATAAAAATAATAGTACACGCAGTATTCTGGTTGTTTGGTTTCTTTATACTTTGGAAAATTCCATATTGTAATAAATCCAATTTATATAGCAAAAAAAGTGATCTTTCTATTTCAATTATAATTCCTGCCAGAAATGAAGAGAAAAATCTGGAAAAGCTATTTAATTCACTTGATATTCAAACCATTAAAGTAAAAGAAGTAATACTGGTAGATGATAGTTCAACAGACAGAACTGCTGATATTGGGCGAAAACATAATGCCAAAGTAGTCACATTAAAAAGCTTATCTAAGGGCTGGGTTGGAAAATCCTGGGCTTGCCATAATGGTGCTCAAGCTGCTACTGGTGATTACTTTGTCTTTTTAGATGCGGATACCAAGCTTAAAATTAATGGTATTGAAAATATTTTATCATGCTTAAAAAAATATAATGGAGTAATTTCAATACAACCTTACCACAGAATAAAAAAAGTATATGAAAACCTATCGCTATTTTTCAATATAATCCTTATTGCTGGAATGGGTGCATTTACTCCGTTTCAGACCAGAATAAATCCAATAGGAGCTTTTGGCCCTTGTCTAATATGTAAAAGGGAAGACTACTATAAAATCGATGGCCATAAAAGCATAAAAGGTAAAGTTATGGAGAACATTGCAATAGGAAATAAATTCATAAAAGCCAAAATACCGCTATTATGTTTAGGAGGTAAAGGTACTATTAACTTTAGGATGTATCCTGGTGGTTTTATGGAAATGATTAAAGGTTGGTCTAAAGGTTTTGGTACTGGAGCAAAATCAACCTCAATACCTATTCTAATAATGGTCATTGCCTGGATTGTAGGAGCAATATTTCCATTAAATTTATTTGCTGATGGGCTATCTCCTTTTATTTCTGATATTGTTTTAATTGGAGTAGCATTTTATGTTGCATTTATAGCCCAAATATATTGGATGTCATACAGGATAGGTAACTTTAGTATATGGGCTTCGGTATTTTATCCGATAGGATTGGCCTTTTTTGTTATAGTATTTTTCTACTCTTTGATCTTGACCATATTTAGAAAAAGGGTTACCTGGAAAGATAGGGAAATAAAAACTTAAGGAAAGGAGGAAAAGATACCTGTATTTCAACTTTCACATTTCTGGATAATATTTTTAGATATTGTAGGATGGCTAATAATACATCTTGGAATATCATATCTATGTGTAAAGATACCGATATCTTTCTTTGAAAGGAACTGGTGGTGGTTTAGGATAAGAAATTGGGAATATATGGGAAAGGTATATAAAAGATTCTTTAAAGTCAGAAAATGGAGAAGTATAGTACCTGACGGTGGAGGCCTTTTTAAGGGAGGTTTTCCTAAAAAGAATCTGGAAAGCAGTGATCCTCAATATCTTAATACTTTTTTTTATGAGACCAAAAGAGCAGAATTTACTCATTGGCTTTCAATTTTACCTGCTCCAATATTTTTTCTTTGGAATATATGGTGGGTTGGTATAATAATGATTGCCTATGCTCTTATTGCCAATATACCTTGTATTTTGCTTCAGAGGTATAATAGGTCAAGATTATCTAATTTGAAGGCACGATGATTTAGCAATCGAAATGATCTCTAGAGGCATGAAGCATAATAGTCCTATTACAGAAATGGATTTCTTCAGGGATTTTAAATACGGTGAGATTGACCTTGAAGATAATATTAATGAATTAATGAGTCGTTGCTCTAAATGTAGAGATAGGTTAGTTAGTAGCGCAGTAAAAATTTAGATTTTTTTACAATCAAATATTTAGAACCAAAAATAATATCATTCCAGTTTAAATTAATAAATTCAGTTCGACTAAGTTCAGTAAAAATATATTAGCAATATTTTTTTAGAAAGAAGGTAAAAATGGGATATTTAGATGTTGGAAGAACAAACGAGATAACTGAAGGAACAATGAAGGCTTATATAGTTCAGGGCAACAATATACTGGTGGTTAACTATAACGGGAACTACTATGCAATTGGTGGAAAGTGTACTCATACAGCAATTCTGCATCTTGAGTTCTAATACTCAAGATCAAGCTTAATTATAACCTAAAACAACCTATTTTCTAAAAAAGCAAATTCGCATTCAAAAAATACTATCTTTTTACTTAGAAATATGATATGTTATTAACATATCATATAATATGGAGGAAGCTATGAATAGAAAATACATGGAGCATGAACTAAATCAAACAACATCGCATCTTGCAAATCTTGTAGGTAAGGGTAGCTTTTTAAGAGGCAGCCCTGTGGTCATGAAAAGAGTATGCGGCAATCCAAACTGCAAGTGCGCACTGGAAGGCAAATTACATTCATCACTATACATTTCAAAAAACAAAGATGGAGCTAGAAATATGATATATGTTCCAAAGGATTTGGAAGAGGAGGTAAGGGCAAAAATTTCTGCTTATCAGAAAGTAAAAGACTTAACTGAGAAAATATCGGAGATAAACTATAACCATCTTAAATTAAAAAAGAAAAAGGGTGATGTTTAAAAGAATAATAAGCTATTCCAATAAATACTTTAACCTCTTTGGTTTAATCGATGGTATTACTGATTTAAGGGCAAAGCCCCAGATAAGGCTATCAGATATTTCTGCTTCTATTCTATCCTTACTTTTTTCTAACCTTGGTTCCCTTAATAAATTCAATCAATCAAGAGATATTTCAGCAGTTGCCAACATAGCAGGAAGGATTCCATCAGCATCTACTGTTGCAAGAGCGGCAGACAGTATGGATTTAAACTGTCTAAGAGAGATATTAAAATCAATCTATCTAAAAGCCAAGAGATCTAAAATGATTGAAGCCTATCTTGGAAGATGGATTGGCATAGTTGATGGCCATGAAATTTGTTCAAGTGATATACACAGGTGCAAGGCTTGCAGCATTAGAAATGTTTCCAAGATTG
>CAZFFH010000119.1:0-3955 GCA_964518375.1 uncultured Actinomycetota bacterium | reverse complement strand
GAACAACAAAAAATCCTGTAATTATGGTTATGGGTATGAGCATCCGCAGGTAGCCAAGAGCAAAATAAGCTCCTGTGGAAATCAGGTTTCCGGCAAGAATTGTCAGAAGTACACTTGCATAAATCATTCCTTCCTTGTACTGGCTGATACCAAAAATACTTTGAAAGAATTTGAATTTATTAATAAAATAAACACTCTGGTTCTTAAAAAAGTAAAAAAACAAAAACCCTGCAGTCGCTCCCAAAGCCAGCCACAGAATAGATTTACCAAATATTATCCAGTAATTGTCTTTTAGACAATAATAATTATTGAACAAATTTTCCCGCGCCCTCCTTTATAATGCCTACCATCACCTCGCAAACTTTCGGGTCAAACTGTGTGCTCGCATTGCGCTCAAGCTCAGTTATTGATTCCTCCGGTGTCAGTCCTTTCCTATAAGGCCTGTCAGTAGTCATAGCGTCATATGAATCTGCGACAATCAACACCTTGGCAAACAGCGAAAGCTCGTCACCCTTCTTCCCAAAGGGGTATCCATTACCGTCAAACCTCTCATGGTGGTAAAGGATTGCAGTTGCCCTGTCCTTCAAAAAGTCAATCTGCTTTACAATATCATAGCTTAACACAGGGTGTTTTTTGATTTCATCCCAGTCTTTGCCGGTCAGCTTTGTAGTTTTATTGAGAATGGACAGGTCAATCTGTATTTTACCTATGTCGTGAAGGCTTGCAAGATTCTTTAAAATTTCAGTGTCATACTCATTGAGCCTCATTGCACGGGCAATTTTTTCGCTGTATTCGGCAACTCTCATAGAGTGACCTGCCGTGTAAATGTCTTTTGCTTCCATTATTTTTACGATCTGCATAATACTATTAAGTATCGTCCTCCTTTCTTTGATTCTGAGAAGATAAGTGTACTGCGCAATTATTAAAGGCAGCGAAGTAAATAATAGAGTAAATGGGCTGTAAAGCTTGTAAAGAAATGCTATGGCTATTGCCATTGCTGAAAGGAAAAACTGGAATGGTATCAGCCAGGCATAATTGAAAATCCATACATTTAAAATATTAAGTTTGTTTGCAATCGATATTGCGCCTGCTGTAAATATTGTGTTGAGCAGAAAAAAAATATAGGTAACCAGAAAAATCACCCATATGTTTCTCGCGTAAAAGAAATTCTGCTGGGTATTGTCATAAAACATCTCAAAAAAAATAGCTGCCGCTGCAAACGACAGCAAATACTGCCCGGCATTGAAAAGATGTTTATAATAAGGAACTCTTTTTACGAATTCCTTGATGTTGAAAATTGAAATGGCCGTTACGATCATTGCAGTCGCAGGACCAAATATTATAAGGCTTGCAAGCGATATGCCGAAAATAACAGAAACGCTCCCCACCTTTGGCAATGGAACCGAAAGGTTGTCAGCAGTAAAAAAGAGGATACCAAATAAAATAACACCTAAAATTGAAACATCCCTATATTTAAGAAGTATATAAACCAAGGATCCCATTCCTGCCAGGAAAACCAGAAAAACATAAAAAAATAAAAAAACTCTGTTGCCCTCTTCCTTCAAAAGGAACCCTCTTAACTTTGCTACTTCTTAAATATAGGAATCTTTTTCATTATCCATAAGCTTGAAATTTGCTACGATTATTTTGGCACTTAAAATTACCATCTAACTGAAGAACAAATTCCAATAAGTGAACCTAGAATCAATAAGATTCTCATTATCTTACTCATTTCCGACCTCCTTTTTTTTGCTATTGTCAATATTTTTATGAAATAACAAAACATAATGTCTTCAAAATGGATTATTATTGTGTTTAAAATTTATTACTTTCATTTTTCTAATAACTAACCATAAATATTAATTCATAAAAAACTTACTTAATTATTATACTTATCTTATACTATGTCAAGTGTTTTTTAATAAAATATTTATAAATATTTAATAATTCAATAATACTTAACAAATATAAATATTCAACTCCAATATTTATGGTATTAATTAAAAAAGAAAATGTTAGAATAATACTTTCAACAATTTTAGAACCAGGAATATTAGACTTGTTTTGGAGTTGATAAAAATGATAGAGGTGTTATAATAATATATAATAAAAATATTAATGATTAATATTTTAGTTAATATTTTTTAAAATTTATTATGTTGTAAAAAGTACTTATACATTATATAATTAGTATTTATTAGTAATTATTATAAAAAATTGGAAATATATATTGATTATTTTTAATGAATGCTATAAGATATTCATATTCTAAAAAGAAAAGGTTGGTGTTTAAAATGATAAAGGATCTAAAGAAAAAATCAGAAGAAATCGGGATAAATGGATTTAATAGTATCAGCAATCTTGAAGCTGACATTATGAAGATAGTCTGGGATAGTAAAAGAATTACTGTTCGTGAAGTTCACGAGATAATGCTCAAGCAAGAGATGGAGAAAAAGGAACACGGTTTTATTCCCTACACAACTGTAATGTCCACAATGTCAATTCTTGCAGAAAAAGGCCTGCTCAAACAGGACAGGAGTGCAAAAACTTACATATACTCGGCAGCAGTGGGTAATAAAGAGCTTTCACAAAGTATTATTAAATCTGTTGCAAAAAAATTATTAAATGATTCTAGCAATGAGCTTGTTTCCAAGTTTTTATCTGATTCTAAAAACATTTCAACTGAAGGAATCATAAAAATGATAGAAAAACTTGATAAAACTTAAAAAATATTTAATTAATATTTTAAATTCTTAATGGAATTTATAGTTTTGTTGTTTAATTATATTCTTGTAATTATATACGACAGTGCTGTAAGTTTAGTTATTGTTTTGTTACTGCTATTTATTTTTCGAATTAAAGATTCTAACATTAGAATATTATTTTTTTTCCTTCCTCTCATAAAACCTTTTTTCATAATTATAGAAAAAATAGATTTTAATAAAGAATATTTTAAATATAGGCCTGGAGTTTTGGGTTTTCGATTTCCCTCGCCAGGTACTATTTTTGGTCAATTAAAGCCCTTAGAAAAAGATATAATAAATTTTTCTGACATCGATCACATACTTATATATGCAATATTAGCAAGCATCATAATAATATTAATAATAAGATGGACAAACCTTTACATTTTTTATAGACATCTAGCTTATGAAGAAAAAGTAAATAGAACAGATGTGCCGGAAATCTATGAAATAATAGACAATTTTATATCAAAGGTTGGACTAAAATGTCCTAATGTCAGTCTAACTCATAAAAATATTCTATCTCCATTTGTTATCGGGATAAAGCAAAACACTTTAGTTTTGCCTCCTGCATTAATTGACAATATAAGTTTTTCTGAAAAAGAAACACTAATTCAACATGAATTATCGCATGCCAAAAGAAAGGATAATTTAATAGGTTGGGTAGCACTTATTTTAAAAGATCTTCTTTTTTTCAATCCTTTTGCTTATATGACTTACTTAATAATTAAAACTGAACAAGAAAAAGCCTGTGATAAATTATTGCTGGAATTTTCCGGGAAGCCGTCTAAAGAGATTGCTACTAATATTTTAAATTTAATATTAAAAATTAAAAACCTAAAGAATCCAACCATAATTCATCATGAATATAAAAATAAGGGTTATAATTTTGCACCGGTACAAATGCTGAATAATAGAATTATAAATATTAGGGTAAATTTACTGGTCGGTACAAAAATTGAAAAAATTCACATGAAGATAATCACTAAAATTTTGATGTATTTTCTTTTTATAATACTTCTTTTAATTCAAGTCGTACTTGTTATTAGAATAAATAATATTTTTATTTTTTTACGTTAAACTCTTTATTAAAAATATTTGCTCAATGCTTATAAATATTGTAAAATTACTCTTTAAAAGTTTTAAGTATTTTTTCATGTAAAAAATATTTACTTTAATTATTTTAGAACAGGAGGGGCAAGTGGCTAATA
>CAZFFH010000118.1:0-4036 GCA_964518375.1 uncultured Actinomycetota bacterium | reverse complement strand
AGTCCGATAGTTGCACCAAGCGATGCTCCGCTCGATACTCCTATTATGAACGGGTCCGCCATTGGATTTCTAAAAATTCCCTGAAAAATAACTCCTGCACTTGCAAGCCCTATACCGACAAAAATAGACAGGAATATCCTGGGTAATCTAATCTGGGTTATTATTTTGGCGCTTTGAGGGTTTATACTGCGCCAGTCAATAAAATAATTAACACCCGGGATATATTTTGCGATTATTATTGCAGTTTCCTTTAGAGATAAATTTGCTGAACCAAGAGAAGCAGCCAGAATTATAAAAAGCGCCAGTAAAATAAATAATGGCACCAGGTATTTTGATGTTCTTTTTGCCAGGTTATGTGCATTCATAATCATTCATAATTGTTGAGCCAAATTATCTTATAAATTTACATTATAAATATATTACAAAAACCTTATTGCCAGAAAATTTAATATAATAAAAACAATTTCTGCCAGGATGCTGATTCCACCCAATATGTCACCGTTTATCCCGCCGATCCTTCTTGTAAAAAACTTGCCGGCTATAATTACAAAAATAAATGTCAGAAGAATAACAAGTGCAGATTTTACTGCTATCAGGATTATCATCATAATACTTCCATATTGAGAACCGGCTATAAATTCACCAAAGTTTTTGGAAAATAAAATTATTCCATTAAGGGTCGGGCTTGTTTGGCCGGAGTCTGGCGAGTTGAGCGAAAAAGCCAGTTTTGAAAGCAGGAAAATATTAAGTGCTGCAAATATTATAGAAAGATATATCGAAGATATTGTAAATATTTTGCTGTTTTTTTCGTTCATAAAAGCAGATGCAAGGCTCTTTCCCGGTTGGGCCGGTTTATATTCTTCAAATAAGTAAAGCATGCTAAGCCTGCCAAAACAAGGTGTAAAGGCTGCTATAAGCAAAAATGCAAGCAGTCCGGAAACACCAAAGCCCGAGCTACCTGCGAACCAGTATCCTGTCAGCCAATTGCCTGCCAGCCAGCCTTCCGTTGCCTGCCCTGCGCTGATACCCGATTTTTGAAGAGGATAAATAAGCATTACTGCCAGAAAATAATAAAAACCTATTTTTAAAATTATTGTAAAGATTAGTATCAGGACCCCAAATACCCCGATATCTCCCTTTTTCATGATCTCAAGGATGCGGGTTTTATCCTTTTCTCCTGAAAACCTTCCGTCAAACATATCTGCAATGCCATCCATATGCAGTCCGCCTGTAATGATTATCTCAAGGCCGACTAATAATAATACTATTAAGATAAGCGGGAAAACAAAACTTGCTGCGGTAAAAAACAGGCATGAAATCAACCCAACAACCAAACCAACAACAGGAAAGTACGGAAGAGTTTTAGAAAATTCCCCATCCTTAAGATAGAACCTTTGAGGAATTTTTATAATTGTTAAAAAACCGAGCGTATTTAAAAATTTCATATTATTTTGCCTAAAATATTTTTCGTACTATTTCAACTTTTGCTTAAGCCCTGCAACAAAAAAATAAACTTCGTCTGCAGCAGCTGCCATTTTCTTATTTACTACTCCCATCAAATCCCTGAATATCCTGCCAAATGGATATGAGGGAACAATACCAAGCCCAACTTCATTTGACACAACAATTGAATCGAAATGGGCCGATTTTAAAAGCGCAAGGAAATTATTAAAAAAAGAAGTAACTTCATTTTCGATAATCTTTTCAAGCTTGTTATCAATTAATTCAATGTTTTCAAGGTCGTACTTATAAGCCAACCTGAAAAGCAAGTTGGTTATACAGTCTATCAGCAGAACTTCGCAGCCTGATGCGTTTATTTTTTCTACTATGCCGCCCATCAGTAAAAGGTCTATGTTTTCAGTTTCAATTTCAAAAGTGTGCCAGCTTAAAGGGCGCCTTTTTTTGTGCTGCTGTACTCGCTTCTCCATTTCTTCATCTGTTATGGCAGCTGTTGCCAGGTAAGCAACTTTTTCAGACAAAGAAGCGGCAAACTGCTCTGCGTATTCGCTCTTTCCACTTCTTGCTCCGCCCAGAAGAAAATATATTTTACCTGATTGTCGCATCAATTCGTTATTTGATTTTTTTATACCTGATTTACTGCTCAAAATAAACTCATCCTATCATTTAAATTAAAGGGGGTAGTCGGTTAGCTCCACTTGTGGAGCGTGGGTCCCTAAAAACGCGACTACAGCTGCTGAAAGTGGGAGACTGAGCCTGTTTTAACCACAATAATTGCCCTACGAGTGGTACGGTTGTCCGTGAGGTGGAGCTAACCGACTACCCCCATAAATTAATTACTTATAAATTCTCTCAAGTAACATCAATCTTTTTTAATATTACAATACTTAAACCTCAATTAAAACCCCTTCTACTGCTGAGCCGAAAACTCACCAAATATTTCTGGGTGAATTGCCTGGGCAAACATAGTCAAACCCTTGATTATATTCTGGCTTGGCCTTGTTATTGGATTGTCAGGCACAACATATACTTTTTTATTTACAATTGCATTGATGCTGGAAAACCGGCTGTCATCAATTATAGTGCTTACATCAGGTGCCAGTGAAACCGGAGCAATTATAATATCAGGATTATTCTGTATCAATTTTTCTATACTATATTCCGGCCAGCCCTCGAGTCCGTCAGCTGCAACGATATTTTTACCGCCTGCTTTTTCGATAAGATCATTGATGGAAGTATTTTTACCGGCACTCATAAGCGGTTCGTTCCATACCTCATAAAATACTTTAGGTTTTTTATCTTCAGTAAGTCCTGCAACCTTTGATGATACTGTTTCTACCTGTTTCTTTAATTCATCCACCAGTTCCCGGGCTTCGGCATCTTTGGCAAGAATTTTACCCATATTTGTTATTTCCATATAAATTTCATCTATCGTATTTGCTTCAACAATATAAATCTTTACACCAAGGTCTGCCAGTTTCTGGATGTCAGCTTCTGCCCAACCGACAAGGCCTATAATAATATCGGGTGTTGCTGCAGTGATTTTTTCCATGTTAAGTGTTTGGAAATCGCCAAAACCTTCAAACCCTTCTGCAAGAGGCTCTTTATTATCAACACTCCAGCTGTCAACTCCAATGACTGTATCAATTGCATTAAGGCCATCAATTATTTCGAGTGCACTTGGGGCAAAAACAAGAATTCTCTCAGCAGGTTTATCCAAAACTACCTCTTTGCCCAAACCGTCCGTTAGCTTGATTTCTGTGGCAGTCGTAGTTGCAACCACATCACCGGTGGAGGAAGCACTTTTACTGCCACAGGCCGAAAGTGTCAGTGTTATAAGTATTATCGGTGCCAGCATGGCAGCAACTAACATGATACTTTTTAGAATTCCTTTTTTCATCTTTTTTCCTTTCATTTTTTGCCTGAACATTCGGGCCTTTTATTAATTATTTTTGAAATTTTTAAATATTCCATCTTATAAAAACAAAAAACTCCCGACTCTTTAGCCGGGAGCATGATTTTCTAATTTTTATGCTGTTGCCTCATCTTATTTTTTTAAATCTTGTTTTTGGCAACAAAAAAATTACACTCTTTAACCCGAAGAGCCATAACAATTATCTACCAACAGGTTTCCTGGCTTTTGGGACTTTATCCTTTGCCTTCCCAGCCTTTGCGGCCAGTGGCTCCTACTAAAGGATACACACCCAATTACAGTGGCGGTACCGCTCCAGATTTTAACTGGATTCCCTTAAAAAGATAGACAGATATTTAATTGTCAAACTAAAATTTTATTCAAATTTTAAATTAATATAGCACAAAGAAAATAAAAAACAATAGAGTTGAGGAAATTTATTTAAGATGATTAATTGCTGTGTAAAGAATTAAAAAAAGAGCCAAAGGTAGGATTGAAAATCATAGAAATTAAAAATATAATATTGTTAATAAAAAAGTATAGATAGTGTAATATATACTAATATATAGAATTTATTGAAAGTAGTTAAAGGAATTTTAATGAAAAATAATAAAGTATTAATTTTAATTGTGATTTTAACTGCAGTTTTTATTTTTGGAAGTGGAG
>CAZFFH010000117.1:0-4093 GCA_964518375.1 uncultured Actinomycetota bacterium | reverse complement strand
TTATCTACAATAGCTGTATTTAGCATAATACAGGTACTGTGATAGCCAGATTTATTGATATTTTTAAAAATCTAATTCTGAAGGAAATTGCCTCATGAACTCCAGGGAAAAATTTTTATCCGTGATGCGGATGGAAGACGGGGATTATAGTGGTGTGGAAATCCCAAAGGTTGAATTTGGTTACTGGGCCGGGACCATCAGGCGCTGGTTTAGGGAAGGCCTTCGGCAGGTAGAACCCGTACCTGCTAAGATTTCCGATGGAATTGCCATTATGGCAAATAAGAATATTTATTCGGAGATGGAAAAGGCTGGCGACGTAAATGTCCAGCCGGTCTTTGGACTTGATCAGTACCTCACCAAGTTTCCTGTGGATTACAGCCCGATGTTTGTAACGGAAGTCATAGAAAAAACCGAAACCCATATTATTTACAAAGATGAATATGGAGTTGTAAATAAAAACGATGTCAATATTACATCATTACCCATGGAGCTGGATCATCCTGTAAAAGACTGGAAAAGCTGGAATGAGTACAAGCGGCACTACGGCCCGGAAAGCATTAAAAAGAGGCTGCCGCCTGACTGGGAAAATTTAACTGAAAGGCTAAAAGGCAGGGATTTTCCTATAAGGCTTGGCGGAACAAACGGGGGATTCCTGGGTTTTCCAAGGCAGATCATGGGAATTACCACATACATGATCATGCTGTATGATGACCCCGCGCTGATTGATGATATTTGTGAAACATTCTTAAATTTCTTACTTGAGTATTACGGAACCATAGCAGCTGATGTAAAAATTGACTGCCTCCTTATATGGGAAGATATGGCGGGCAAAATGGGATCACTCATATCACCTGCCCACTTCAGACAATTCTTAACACCAAGATATAAGGCTATGGTTAATTTTGCGAAGGAAATGGGAATAGATATCATAATAACCGATAGCGATGGATATGTTGAAGACATAATCCCGCTTATTGTAGAGACCGGTGTTACAGGGATGTATCCATTTGAAAAGGCTGCCGGAAATGATCTGCTGCGCATCAGGAAAAATTTTCCGGATTTCCAGATTATCGGTGGAATCGATAAAAGAGTGCTTTTCGCCGGTTCAACAAATGAAAAAATAGACCTTGAGCTTTCAATTGTAAAAGAACTTTTAAAAGGCGGAAGATATATTCCCCATATAGATCATTTTGTTTCACAGGATTGCATCTGGAGAAATTTTACATATTACAGGAACAGTTTGAATGGAATAATTGACAATATCTGTTAGCGATAAGTCATATTTTACAATCAGCACCTTACGGAATTGAGTATGGAAGTTTTTAGAAATTATTAATACCGTATATCAGCTGGCAGGATTTATTCTATTAATTTTAGATACTAATTCTTAATTTGTAAATTTTTAACGAAGAAAGAGGTAAAAAATGAAGCTCAATGTTGATGCCCATCTCTGGTGTCTTGGAACCTATGCGGAAAGATATGTACCCGGGGGATATTTTGATGAAATGACAGTAGAAAAGCAGCTGGAAATAATGTCTAAGATTAAAGGTTTGACAGGCCTCTTTACATTTTATCCAACTGCACCGCTTCCAAATGATCCCGATAAGCTTGTTAAAAAGGTGGAAAGCTACGGGCTGAAAGTCTCCAATCTAGCGGTTGAATGCTGGGGCGACAGAAGGTGGAAACATGGCTCGTTTTGCACTAATGATGCAAAAATAAGAAATGAAGCGATAAAACTGTTTAAGGAAGCTGTTGATTTTGGTAAAGCTGTCAAAGCAGACAGCGTATTGCTCTGGCCGGCCCATGACGGTTATGACTATGTATTCCAGGTAAATTATGTTGAAGGCTGGAAATATTTGGTTGAAACTGTAAGGGAAATTTGTGAATATGCAAAGGATATGAAGATAGCTATTGAAGCCAAGCCTAAAGACCCGAGGCAAAAACAATATATAAGTGATACTGGTAAGGCAATGGCTTTTGTAAATGATGTGGGTCTTAAAAATGTGGGCTGTGCTCTTGATATAGGGCACGCGCTCGCAGCTTCAGAAGGTATAGGGGAATCTGTGGCACTTCTTGATTACTGGGGCAAACTGTACCAGATTCACATCAATGAAAATTATAAAGATGCAGACCCTGACATGATTTTTGGAACGGTTAATTTCTGGGAAATACTTGAATTTTACTACTATTTAAACAAGACAAGATACGAAGGCTGGTGTGCAATAGACATAATCTCTCCAAGAGACGACAGGGTAAAATCTCTTGCTCTTGGCGTGAAACTTATGTGGAAATACCAGGAACTGGCTTTAAAACTGTTAAAGCATGAAAAAGAAATAGACGCAAATCTTAGGGGTTACAGGTTTGCTGATAATATGGATCTGATCACTGATTTGATATTTTAATAATTTTAGGAGGTAAACCAATGGGAAGATCAGCATTTATGTTCAGGATAAAACCTGAACTCAAAGATGAATACAAAAAAGCTCACGACGAGATCTGGCCCGAGCTTGCCAAGGCTATTAGGGATGTCGGGATAAGTAACTACTCAATATTTTTCAGGAAAGACGGAACGCTGTTTGCTTATTTTGAAGTTGATGATTTCAATAAAGCAATGGGTGAGCTTGGCAAGACCGATGTTAATGCAAGATGGCAGAAATACATGGATAAATATTTTGTAAAGCAAGACAAGTCAATCCTGGGTCCTGAAATCGAAATGATTGAAGAAGTATTCCATCTGGATTAGCAGTATTGAATGTTGAAATTGTAATATTTCATTTGTAAACGATTATTAATTTTAATTTAAATTTTTAATGATAAGGTATTTTTAATGATAAGGTATTTTTAAAGATCGGATATATTATATGTTTATTTAGGGGAGGTAAAAAATGAAACTTAATGTTGATGCCCATCTCTGGTGCCTTGGCACTTATGCAGAAAGATATGTTCCCGGCGGTTATTACGAAGATATGGAACTTGAAAAAAAACTGGAGATTTTTTCGAAAACAAAAGGTCTGACAGGGCTTGTGGTTTTTTATCCAACAGCACCTCTTCCATCAGAACCAGACAAACTGCTGAAACTGATATCGAGTTATGGCCTTAAGGTTTCTGTGGTTGAACCGGAAGTCTGGGCCGATAGAAAGTGGAAAAATGGTTCATTCAGTACAAATGAAAAAAATGTCAGAAAGGATGCTGTAAACAGGCTTAAAGAGTCAATAGATTTATGCAAAGCGCTTAAGGCTGACAGTGTCCTATTATGGCCAGCTCATGATGGTTTTGATTATCCATTCCAGTCAAATTACAGGGATGGATGGAAAAATTTGGTTGAGACAGTCAGGGAAATAGGTGAATATGACAGGAGTGTTAAAATTGCAATTGAGGCTAAACCAAAAGATCCCAGGCAAAAACAATATGTAAACGATACGGGCAAAGCCCTGGCATTTGTAAATGCGGTAGGTCTTGATAATGTCGGATGTGCCCTGGATGTTGGGCATGCCTTGATGGCTGGTGAGAGCCTTGCTGAATCGCTCATGCTGCTTGATTTGAATGCTAAGTTATTCCAGATCCATCTTAACGATAATTTCAAAGATTCAGATCCTGATATGGTAATAGGTTTGGTGAATTTTTGGGAAATTCTTGAATTTTTTTATTATTTAAACAAGACAAAATACGAGTCATGGGCAACCATAGATATAATATCTGCAAGAGACGATAGGATTAAGACGCTAAAATTAGCTGTAAGTATGACCTGGAAATATAAAGAGCTGGCTGATAAATTAACCAAACATGAGAAAGAGATTGATAGTAATATGGAGGGTTATAGGTTTGCCGATAATATGAATTTAATCACAAGTATACTATTTTAGTTATTTTTTCTCAATCTTTTCGGATACTTTGATATTATCCTCGGCATCTCCAAAAATTTGAGCTGGCTGGTATCTTTCAGTCTTGCTTTTCCATATTGCCCATACCACTATAATAAATGCAATACCGCCTGCAACGTATGAAATAACAGGATTTGCAGTCCTTACGCTGATTATTACCGGTGCAATTAAAAGTGAAACCAGATTCATTACTTTTATCATCGGGTTAAGTG
>CAZFFH010000116.1:1811-4147 GCA_964518375.1 uncultured Actinomycetota bacterium | reverse complement strand
CATATTAACAGCGTAGGATTTGATATGTACTGCCAGATAATAAAGGAAGAAGTTGAAAAGCTCAAAGGCATTGAAATAGAGGAAGATATCAATGTGCATATAGAGCTTCCGGTGAGTGCTTATATTCCAAAAAATTATATAAAAAATGAAAAAGAAAGAGTAAATATATACAAGGCATTAGGCAGCGCTAAAAGTGAGGAGGATATAAAGAGTATATCTTCAAACATTGCTAATAGGTACGGAAACACTCCAAAACCGGTAAAAAATTTAATCAATATCGCTATTATAAAAAATATATTAAAAAAGGCTAAGATTGAAAAGATTATTTATAGTTCCGGCAGGGGAGTATCCTTTAAAAAAATATTGATGAGCGGCGCAAACGCTGCTAAAATGAGCAGTAAAAATCCCAATCTTATATATTTACCCGGAAGCGGGGAGATTCTTATTAAAAATTCTGTTAAAAATTTAGATTTAGATTTAGTATTAAGCATTTTAAGTGATATAATAGGCTTTATTTAAAATCCGGGAGCATTATAAAGCAAATTTAAACACTATCAAAATTATAAAAAGGATGTAAATTGAACGAAGATAATAACGAAAAAAAAGATTTAAAGAAAGTTTATCACTGGGATGATGAAGAAATAATAAATAAAAAGGAAGAAATAAAAGAGTTCCAGAGAGCGAAAAAGAAGGCACTTAAAAACCAGCCAAAACCCAAAAGTGTCCGGGAAACCAAAAAAGGACTAACTAAAACAGCTAAAATTTTAATTTCAGTTTTAAGTGTAATTGTAGTGCTTGCGGTAGCTGCAGGAGTGGTTTTCGGTTACTTTGGTTACAGATTTGATTTCAGTAAAACTTTAGCCACAGTCAATGGTGCAAGCATTAAGCAGAATGCCGTAGACACATATGTTGAATTCCTGAAAAACCAGGATCCCACCCAGGTTCCTGCCGATAATACTCCGGAATTTAAAACCCTTCAGGCTAACATCCTTGATTCATTAATAGTTTTAAAGGTTCTTGAAAATTATGCTGATAAAAATAATTTTAAGGCAACCCAAATAGAGATTGACGACGCTTACCAGAAAATTGTAAAAAGTTACCCATCTGAGAGCGATCTTGAAAAGGACCTGGTTGCTAAAAAAATAAGCAAAGATTTTCTGATGGATCAAATTTCGAGCCAGGTTCTTAGAGATAAAATTTTTGCGGATGCTACAAAAAATATAACAATTTCTGATGCAGAAGTTAAAAAATATTATGATGACAACAAAGAAACCTTGTTTAAGGTACCGGAACAGATTCAGGTAAGTCACATTTTGATAAAATTCATCGTACCTGAGGGGCAGGAGCTTGTTGAACAATTAAAATTGGAAGCTTATGATAAAATTAAGGCAGTACAGGAAAAATTAATAAGCGGGCAAGATTTTGCAGCGCTTGCAAAGTCATATTCTGAAGATACTGCAAGCAAAGAAAATGGCGGGGATATAGGACTTATCAGTGCGGGCCAAACCATTAAAGAATTCGAAGATGCAGCTTTTGCATTAAAAGTTGGAGAAGTAAGCGATATAGTAGAAACCACCTATGGCTATCATTTAATCAAAGTTACAGATCGTAAAGATGAATATATTAAAGATTTCAGCGAAGTAGCTGACACAATTAAATCCTATCTTTTAAATAGCATGCAAACCGGTGAATGGGAAAAATTTGTATCTGAACTTATACTTAAGACAAATATAAAATATCCTACTGATCTCAAGGGTGCACTTCTTGACATCCAGGGTACTGGCACAAGTGATACAACCGGGACCACTTGAGGTAGAAGCCAATGACAATTGAATTAACAGAGGAACTGTTGAGCAATTTAGATGGTATAAGAAATCCGGGGGAGTTGTTTTTGATACTTGTTGCTGTCATGGAAAAGCTAAGGTCTGAAAAAGGTTGTGTCTGGGACAGAGAGCAAACTCACAAGACTATCAAGAAAAACCTTGTTGAAGAAGCTTATGAAGCCGTTGAATCAATTGAGGGCGAGTGTTACCAGGAATTAAAGGAAGAGCTTGGCGATGTCTTACTGCAGGTCGTGTTCCACAGCCAGATTGCCCGGGAAAATTCTGAATTCGATATAAATGATGTGCTTCGAAACATTTTGAATAAACTTGTCAGGAGACACCCTCATGTCTTTGGGGATAAACTGGTAGCAGGCAGCCAGGAAGTTCTGGCAAACTGGGAAGATATAAAAAAAGAGGAAAGAAAAGAGAAATCAAGCAACGATCTGTCTGTTTTTACAAATATTCCCAAAATGCTGCCATCACTTCATTATGCCAATGAAATACAATCAAGAG
>CAZFFH010000116.1:0-1711 GCA_964518375.1 uncultured Actinomycetota bacterium | reverse complement strand
AACTCTGGGAAATTGCAAAAAAGAGTTAAAGTATGATATAATCATTGCGTTAATAATATTTTTCCAGTAAGAATCGTAGCAATATTTATTTAAAAAATAAACAAAATGGAAAAAAATATTAAAGTTATCGGTGGGCTGTCAAGAAAGGCCAAAATAAATATTTTCATTGCAGTCTTTATAGTGTTTATACTGCTTTCCGTTTTCTCTTCTCTAAATCAAATATCCAATATTATTAAAAAACGTGAAAATTTAATTGTACTTGAAGAACAGTTAAACTCATCAAGAAATAATAATATAAAGCTTCTTGCTGAAGAAAAAAGCTTATACCAGGATGAAGCAATCGAGCTTGAAGCAAGAAAACAGTTTAATATGACTAAGGGTAATGAAACCAATTATTTTGTACAAATAGAGGAAGAACAAATAAAAGAAGATCAACCCCGGGTATTGCTGGGAAATGTGTATTCGGATTCCAATTTATGGGGCAATATTGCCATTTTGTATAGCAGGGAAATAAAAGAATAAACAGACAAATTGTGCAATCAATTCTTAATTAATAATAAACACACCTTTTCTTCAAATGAAACTAGCCGCAATTGATATCGGAACAAATTCCACAAGGTTATTGATATCCGCTTGTGAAAAAAAACCAGGCAGTACTTATAAACTTAAGACACTTGCAAGGGAAATGAAAATTACCCGCATTGGAAAAAATCTGGATAAGACGGGCCTGATTTCAAAGCATTTTGCAGAAGAAACTATGGAAGTTCTGGCAAGTTACCTTAAAAAGATAAAAGGCGAAGGTGTTGAAAGTTTTAGGGTTGTCGGGACAAGCGCTTTAAGGAAAGCAAAAAATACAACCTGGTTTATAAAACTTGTAGATGAAAAGCTTGGCATCAATGTTGAAGTGATTACAGGCATAGAAGAAGCACGGCTGAGTTTTTACGGGGCTTTAAGAGGTACGGATATACTATCGCATCAAACTGATTTAAAAAATATTTTAGTAATCGATATAGGCGGGGGGAGCACAGAGTTTATTCTTGGCAGTCATGAAGGTAAAATTATTTTGGTGCAAAGTATTGACCTGGGCTGCGTTAACCTGACTGAAAGATTCATTAAAAATTCAGCCGGTAAACCAGGCAATCAGGAACTGACAGAATTAAATGAATTTATTTCAACCAGGCTAATAGATATAGTTAATAAAATTAAAAAGCTAAGGTTCTCTATCCTGGTTGGCCTGGCAGGTACAATTTCAACGTTAGCTGCAGTAGATTTAGAGTTGCTGGCGTATAGTAGGAATAAAATTCATCACCATATTTTACCAGAACAGAAAATAAGGCAAATTTATGGGATATTTTGCAGTGTAAATCTTGAAGAAAGGAAAAAAATTGCCGGGCTCGATCCAAAAAGGGCAGACATAATCATAAGCGGTACTGCTATATTGCTTCAGATTATGAATACGCTTGATGTGGAAAAATTGCTTGTCAGTGAAGATGATATTTTGGATGGAATTGTTTACAGTCTATTATAATTTTGTTAAAATAATCCAGTCATCGCCCGAGTGGCGGAATTGGTAGACGCAACGGACTTAAAATCCGTTGAGGTTAATCCTCGTGCCGGTTCGATTCCGGCCTCGGGCACCACTTTAATACATCTATAAATACTTATATTAAATTATTTTTATATAATTATTTATACTTCAGAAAAACTTATT
>CAZFFH010000115.1:0-4184 GCA_964518375.1 uncultured Actinomycetota bacterium | reverse complement strand
ATCTGCTCAATATTATTTGCAGGCGTAATAGTATCATTTATATTATAGCGCTTTCAGTTATGCAGATCTTTAAAAAAGAAGTAATGAATAAAAAGTAAATAAAATCCTGTTAAACATCTTTATTATATTAAAACTTTAAAATGTTTAACAGGATTTACCTCATATACTTCAAAAAAATTTTCCAGCTCAGTTTACGTCTAAGCTTGCATTCTGGCTTACAGACCAGTTACTAATGCTTAGTATTTTGATGTCTGCATCGCTCCGGTTTCGACATAGCAACTGTCAGCTTTTGGATCATATCCTACAACAAAAGTCCAGACAAACCAGCCATTCTTATTCACATTAGTATCAAGCGCAGTAAATTCAATTCCACACTCATACTTGTAGTCAAACCCTGTTACCTTATTCATGAAGTTCTCATCAAACTTTGTATTAAAAACAACATTTTTATAAATTGAATGATTCTCTATCTGGTACTGCGCTGCATGAAAACATCTTTCCTTAATCTCCTGTTCAGAAACCTTAGGCTGTGTGGGCTTGGGCTCTTCAGGTGGAGGTTCCTGGTCACTATGCTGTTCATTTGGTTGCAGCTCCTCCTTAGGCGGTTCACCCGGCGGCGGTTCCTCTTGTGGAGGCTCACCTTCAGGCTGGGGCTCACCTTCAGGTGGAGGCTCTTCTCCATTGAATTCCTGGTCAATGTTGCCCTCTTGTGCATTTCTTTCTGCTTGGGGATAAATCTTAAAACACCCGCCCATGCTAAATATTGAGCCAATAATAAAGACCACCATCAGTACCGCAGTAATAAATACTTTGGCATTAGCAGCTTTAATTATATACATCCTGCCTCCACGGTCTTTATTATTGTCTGTATTATTCATTTTCACTTTTTCTCCTTTCCATATTAAAGTCTATGCCTTCTTTATTCTTTTATCGGCAGAAAATAATGATTTCTTAATGATTTCATTAAATAAAATTTGTAACAGTTCGGCCACCCTATTTACCAACTTAAGGCATCTTATCTAAAGTCAATATAAATTCCATAAAAAATAAATATTTTGGCCTGTTTGATTTAATTTCAGATATTTCTGATTTAAGGGTAAATCCTTAGATATCGGCAACAGATATCTCTTCTTCTGTCCTGTCCATGCTTTTTTCAAATCTGGGCTCACTTAACAGCCTCAACCAGTCAAGAGATTTCTCATATGCCGGCAATATAACGGTAAGAGTTCCATCAGCTTCAACTGTTGCAAGATCAACAGACACAATCGATCTTGACCGCCTAAGAGAAATATTGAAAACAATTTACCTTAAAGCAAAAAGACCCAAGATGATAGAACCATTAAATGGAAGATATGTAAGGAAAATAGGCAGAAGATGCAGAATTGCTGTCAATAATGATATAGGCTATTTACAATTTCTAAAAAAGAGTATAATTAATACTTAAGATAATTAAATATTGATAAAAATCAAATAGAAGATATGCTAAAACTTTTGTAAATTAATAATAAATTGTTTTATGCGCACCAAGTTAAAACTGTATTTATTCCAACAATAGAATTGTAATTAAAAAACTGAGTCTTAAACCTGTTTATAAAAAATAAACAAACGCTATCAAAAGGAGATCTATATTAAATGAAGAATATAAAAAACAAAAAGATCTTTATTGTACTTTCAGTAATGATAATACTTTCACTTTTAAGCGTTGCAGCCGTATGCAATACATGCGGTTCTCCTACAGAGACTACGGATACCACTTCTGAAGAGGAAACAACAGCAGCCGGGGCAACAACATCTACAACGGCAAGATCAACCTCGACTACTGATACTGCAGCTGGTACAACGGCAGACCCAACCTCGACTACTGATACTGCAGCTGGTACAACAACAGATGAACCTAAAGTCCCTACTATTGAACTCAGCATATACGAAGGCCCCACCTATGCTGAGGAAAGTGGTGTTTGCTACTACAGGATAAAGGCTGATATAACAGGCAACCCTACCCCAGATGTGGATTTTTCAAAAGATGACAGTGGCGGTACCCTGGGTGATTTAAAATGTCAGGTCAATATTAATAATCCTGGTGACACCTATACATTGATTGCAGTTGCAAAAAACTCTGAAGGAACTGACAATGATTCAATTGTACTTACCTGGGGATGCGAAGAAGAGGCAACACCAGATGATACCTTTACTATAGATACTCTAGAGCCTGTTTTTGAAGCCCACTTTCCTTTTCGAATAAATCCAATAGATGTAGGGTACTTAGTGTGGCCATCAGGTGTAAATACCGAAACAGTTATTTTTGGAGATTCTACCAGCAATCAAAAAGTCCAGGGAATGTTTGGGTTTGGCAACTTAAGTGATTTTTCAGGAAGGACTATTGAATCTGTATCTTTGGAACTGAAAACATATAAATTCTGGGGGGATCCGCGCCCAGAATTATTAAGTGATATAAATATTGTTTTAGAGAGAAGAATTGAGTTATTTCCATTAAGTATAGATGTCTGGTTTGGAGAGGTAGGAATAAGAAAAAGTTTTGCATATAATCAGGATCCAATAATATGGTCTGACAGTGACTTAAAAAATGAAATCCAGACGAGGATAAATGATGGTCGCCAGGTTGATTTTAAGTTGTATTATTTTCCAAATTTTGATACTGATGGGGATTACCAGATAGATGGGAGAGAATATAGAAGACAGGACGTTGCATTGATTATAAGTTTTGCAGATTAGATTTGTTACAATCTAATTATAATGCTTCTAATATACATTTGGAAGATTTTGTGAAAAAGATGCCCTAATTATATATCTTGCAAGCTTTTCCATGTACCAAGTATCTTTTCCTGGTAGATCTTAGCCAGTTTTGCTATAGTCTCTTCGTCCTCCCTGCTTAGAAAATTAATGCCTGAGCGATCAGCAATATCACAATTCTGGTCGACCATCTGCTGTGAACCCATGCCACTTATTACCACAGGGACCTCGGGACGGTTCCAGAGAAACTGCAATGCCCATTCGACAGGTGATCTTTTATTTTTTGCTTTTCTCATTACTTCAAGTGCCTCAGCAGGGGGGGGTTACTAGCCGGCCTCCTTTTAACGGCTCCATGATCACCACTGCAATACCTTTGGAATGTGCATAGACAAGACCATCTGTTTTAGCCTGGAAATTAGTATCCATATAATTATACTGGATCTGGGCAATATCCCAATCATAATGATCTATTATCTCCTTAAATGCTGGTAATGTATCATGAAACGAAAAGCCAATGTGCCTGATAAGGCCTTTTTCTTTTGCCTGTTCCATTTTACTGATCAGGCCCAGGTCCTTGACCTTACTAAAAGATCCTTTATTTAGTCCATGAAAAAGGTATCCATCTAAATAATCTGTCTGCAGCCTTTTAAGCTGCTGGTTGAGAAAATGGTCAAAATCTTCTGCCTTCCTTAATATCTGAATAGGTAATTTGGTCACCAGGTGTACTTTTTCACGATAGCTACCCTTGAGAACCTGGCCAAGGATTTTTTCACTGTCTCCAAGATGATAGAACCAGGCAGTATCAATATAATTGATACCAAGGTCTATACCATGCCTGATTATCCTTATCGAAGATTCTGTATCGGCTCTCAACCGGTTAAGCTTCCGGGATGGTAGTCTCATACAGCCGAAACCAAGCGCTGACACTTCCCAGTCGAGAGATCCCATTTTCCTGTATTTCATATTGGCCTGACCTCTTTGCGTAAATTGATTAATATCTTATATTATCAAGAATTCAAGAAAATTAATAAGTAGTAATCATTTGTTCATATATTTAGATTTTTTCTTATTTTAATTGACAACAAAAGAATTTTTTTTTATTATAATGTTAATTTGTTCAACAATGAACAAATTTTCATATAATTTTTATATATCTTTTATGCTAAATTCAGTGGTTAGGTGAGGAAGATTTATATGGAGTCATCAAGAGAAAGACTGATTAAGGCATTAAGACATCAGCAACCAGAAAAAATACCTTTAGACATGGGTTCAACTCCAGTATCAGGTATTGCTGCGGGAGCACTTTATGAATTAAGAAAAGCATTAAAACTTCAAGACAAACTTGTCAAGGTGCATGAACCATTCCAGATTTTAGGGATGGTTGAAGAAGATATAATGAATGCTCTTAAAATAGATATCATTGGTTTATGGGG
>CAZFFH010000114.1:0-4281 GCA_964518375.1 uncultured Actinomycetota bacterium | reverse complement strand
CAAGTTAAGGTTACACCTGAAATAAATGTAAGTCTGTAAAAATTTGATAATGAGAAATTTGATTTATTTTTACAAGGTAGTGAAAAGGATGAAAAATTAGTTTGTAAAAAATGTGGTGGTAAAAATATACAGAGAATTTTTTCATCTTTTGGTATTGGTTCTAAATCAAGTTCTGATAGTGATAAACAGCAAAGTACTTGTCCTACCGGAACCTGTCCTTTTTAATTTAATTAAGAAAAATTGTTATAGCGATTCTTTTTATTGCATGATTTTATGTAATGGGAGAGTGGTGTATTGCTGTATCTTAATAAATGAGGTGATAGAAATTGAAAAAATTAATTACTTTTAAAGATATAGATAATGCAAGAAAAGTATTAGATTTTGAAAAGACAGAAAGCATAGAAGATATTAAAAATAAATATAGAAGACTCTTGCTGGAATTTCACCCAGACAGACATAATAATAGTCCAGATAAAAAAATATATGAAGAAAAGGTAAAAGAAATAAATGGCGCATATAAAATTATTATGAATTATTGTATGAAATATCCCATTTCTTTTGATATAGGTAAAGTTAAGGATTTAGAAGAGGGAGAATATCTAAAAGATCATTTAAGAAGATTTTACGATGGATGGGTAAGTGATAAAGATTAATGCCAAAAATAGAGCCTTTTGAAAAACATACAATACAGTATGAAGACTGGTTTAAAGAAAATAAACATGCTTACCAGTCTGAAATTAATGCAATAAAAGATATCTTACCAAACTTCAGTAACGGTATTGAGATTGGTGTTGGAAGCGGGAAATTTGCACTGCCTTTAGGAATTAAGCTTGGTATTGAGCCATCAGTTGAGATGAGAAAAATTGCTGAAAGTAGAGGAATAAAAGTATTAGATGGTGTTGCAGAAAATCTTCCTCTTAAAAATGAGAGCTTTGACCTGGTTTTAATGGTTACAACTCTATGTTTTCTAGATGATGCCAGTAAAGCATTTTCTGAGGTATACAGAATATTAAAACCGAAAGGATTTTTTGTAAATGGATTTGTCGATAAGAACAGCATGATTGGAAAGATATACCAGCAATATAAAGAAAAAAGTATTTTTTACAAGATAGCAGTCTTCTTTTCCACAGAGGAAGTAATTGATCTTTTAGAGGAGAGTGGTTTTAAAAATTTAAAATTCAATCAGACAATTTTTAACACCCTTGATAAGATTGATAAAGTAGAGATGGTAAAAGATGGATATGGAGAAGGTTCATTTATAGTAATTAGAGCACAAAAATAAATAACTGGATAAAAAAAGAAGTCTATTAAAAGAAATTTAAGGAGACATAGTGGTAAACAGGAGTTTTTCTTGTGATAAAAAGAGACTATGGTAATTATTGATATTTCTTGTATACTAAGATAATTTAAATTTTATGGGTATATGCTCATTATTAATAATATCAATTGGAGGTAAAATTTGAGTAAAATATTTTTCCCTCAGTTCGCCAAAGGTAGAAAAGAAGGCATAGAAATTAGAGTAGGAGAAAGTATTTTAGATCATATAAAAAAGATAGGTGGAGTTGAGATATCATCAGAATGCGGTGGCAGAGGGGTTTGTGGCCTGGATATTGTTAGAATTGAGCAAGGTTCTGATTCTTTAAGTGATTTGAGTATTTACGAACAGAAATTTCTCAAACTGGGTAAATTAAGAAGAGGGCAAAGATTGGCATGTCAGGCCAAGGTAATTGATGGTTCAAGAGATATTAAAGTTTTTATTTCAAATATTGGCAGTTATACGATTTTAACAGATATTATAAAACGGGATATTGATCTAAATCCATTTGTATTTAAGAAAGGAAATAAAGTTTTTTACTACCCAGAAAAAGAGTTAGGGAAATACAGTGGAAGAATTTTTGGCCTGGCAGTTGATATCGGGACAACTACTATTGTAATGCAAATTGTTGATTTAGAGAATGGTAAAAACTTCGGTGGTCCCATAGCATATAAGAACCCTCAGATTGCTTACGGTAATGATGTTATTTCAAGAATTGGATTCTCTGTAGACAATAGGGAAGGGTTAAAGGAATTACAAGAAAATGTTGTAAGAATATTAAATGAAAGTCTTAAGGAATTAGAAATAAACTTAGGATACAAAGAGGGCTCAATTAAAAATTCTATTTACGATACTGTTATTGTTGGAAATAGTACAATGAGAAATATATTTTTTGGCAAGGATGTAAGGGGTTTAGGCTTTATTCCTTTTGAGCCATCTGATAAGAAGCCGATATTAGTCGAATCAAAACAAATAGGTTTAGATATAAATGACAATGGTTTAGTATACGGTGCCGCATTAATAGGGGGTCATGCAGGTGCAGACTGTTTATCCGATATTATTGCAACAGGAATTTATAAATTTCCACAAATAAACATGATTATAGATATAGGTACAAATGGAGAAGTAGTTATTGGAAATAATAAAAGAATACTGACAGCTTCATGTGCTGCAGGTGGTGCTTATGAAGGTTATCAGATAAGTTGCGGAGTTGGTGCTATAGCTGGGGCAATAACTGAACTTAAAATAGATAATAGTAAAATAAGCTATAAGACAATTGGTGATAAGAAACCATTGGGTATATGTGGATCCGGGGTTATTGATTTACTTGCAGAGCTGCTAAAAAATGGCATTATGAACAGTAAGGCAAGAATAAGCAATAATTTTTATATAAATGATGGGCTGTATATTACCCAAGATGATATTAATCAACTAATTATTGCAAAGGCGGGGCTTCGTACCGACCAGGACCTTTTAATAAAATATTATGGAACCAGTCTTGATGATATAGAAAGTATCTATTTAGCTGGAGCCTTTGGAAATTATATGAATATTGAAAATGCTATGGCTATAGGGTTACTACCTAAAATTAATAAAGCTAAATTTATCAGGTTTGGCAATGGCGCTCTTGCAGGCGCAATAGACATGCTTCTTTCAAGAAAAATAAGAAATGATTCTGAAACTTTGGTTAAATTGATAACCCATACAAAACCAAATGAAATAGAGGGTGAAAAATTTCAATATATGGTTGCAGATAATATGTATTTTAATCAAAAATAATGAATTATAAAAAAATAGAAGCCTTATTTCGAATATATGCCTTACTGTATTAAATCCTAAAGCTGAAAACTCAGAGTTATTATTAACTTGGGTAGGAAATATAGCTGAAAAAAATGAAAACAAAAATAACCTACAAACCTATAGGAATTATTCATTCACCATTTAAAGAGCCAAAGGGAACGCCAATCCAACCATATACGGCAAAAGGTATAAGGGGAATAGTTGAAATATTTCCAGAATACATAAAAGGCTTAAAAGATATAGAAGGTTTTTCACATATTATTCTGTTATATCACTTTCATCTGGCAAAGGATTATTCATTAGATGTAAAACCATTTATGGATAGTAAGCTACACGGATTATTTGCAACACGAGCACCTGCACGTCCAAATCCCATTGGATTATCAGTGGTTAGGCTAATAAAAGTGAAAGAAAATAAGATTTATATAAAAGATGTAGATATTATTGAAGGTACTCCTTTGCTGGATGTAAAACCATTTGTTGAAGAATTTGACCAACCAGGTATTTTAAAAAGAGGATGGCTTGAAAAAAATATAAATAAATTACCTAAATCAAAAGATGATGGAAGATTTGTAAGATAATATTGGTTATTATTCTTATAACAATATTGATTCTCGCTTGCTTACAGCTCATATCAAATTCTTATGGTTGGGCATCTGTTAGAAAACAAAACAGTCCTATTCTATTCTGCAATAAATAGATAAAATTTCAGAGGAATAATTCATCTTTGGGGGACCCATTTTTATTTTAATTTTTTTAAATAAATTTATTGACTATTTGAATTAAATTATTGCTGTGTTAAAATAAATACATTATGGGTATATGCTCATAAATATTAAATTTCACTGGAGGTAAATAAATGAAAAAGACCCTTGAACCAAATAATGCAATATACTTATTACCTGCAGTACTTGTTACTTGCTGTGATGGTAGTGGAAATGACAATATAATAACAGTTGCCTGCACAACTAATATATGCAGGAAACCACCCTGTTTGGGTATTGTAATAATTGGGGAAAAATATTCAACAAAGCTAATCAAAGATACTAAAGAATTTGTACTAAATATTCCAGGTGCTGAACACCTAAAGGGGGTTGATATTTGCGGTGAAACACATGGGGATAAGGTAGATAAGTTTGAACTGGCAAATTTTACCAAGGAAGATG
>CAZFFH010000113.1:0-4386 GCA_964518375.1 uncultured Actinomycetota bacterium | reverse complement strand
TTAACCTGATAATTTTCATTCCTGGTTATTTAAATTTAAATGCCAAAGACCCTGTGCTTTTTTCCAGTGAAAAATAAATAGTGGGACCGCAATTATAAGAAGCAGTATACCTCTGAACAGTCCTTTTAAAGCCATGGTTCTTTCAATACCGGCAGAGGTTGCTATTTCTTCATCAAGCATCTTATTAATTTCCACATCTGAAAGGTCGGTGTATTGCTGTTGATATTGCATGAGCATACTTGACTTTGTCATATATGTTGTGGGTTTTACATAATTGATTGCACTGTCTAAAATAGTTACAAGACTGACGATGACTATAATCAATGCTACCAGACAAATAAGATAGAAATAAATTTCCCTGATATAAACTCTTCTTGACATTGCTCCTCATTCCTTTCTGCCTCTTATTATTTTTTTATTAATTACCATAAAGTAATTAATAAATTATACTTACCGGCAAATTAATTTTATAAGATTTATTTATTGAAGTATACACCTGCGCATAATTTAATTATTTTTTATTATTAATATAAAAAAATGTTGCTATAATCATTGTGATAAAAAAAAGCAATAAATTCAAATTAAAATCAAATGGAAGAGAATAAACGCCCAGGGTGGGATGAATATTTTGCAGCAATTACCAAACAGGTGGCAACTCGTTCCACATGCTTGAGAAGGAAGGTTGGAGCAATAATCGTAAAGGATAAAAGAATCCTTACAACAGGATATAATGGTGCCCCCAAAGGGGTTAAGAACTGCCTTGAGAGAGGTAAATGCTTAAGGGAAGAACTTGGGATACCTTCGGGCCAGAGGCACGAAATGTGCAGAGGGCTTCACGCAGAACAGAACGCAATAATACAAGCCGCATACCATGGAGTCAGCATAAAAGACAGTGTAGTGTACAGCACCACCCAACCTTGTGTACAGTGTGCGAAAATGATAATAAATTCAGGAATTAAAAAAATTTATTATTTTAAGGATTACCCCGATGAGCTTTCCCTGGAGCTTTTAAAAGAAGCAGGGGTAGAACTCATCAAGCTTGATTTTGAAGATTAATTGGGGATTAACAGCAATTAATCATGGAAATTAAACAGCAAATTAATAAAAAGTTTGAAAAATAAAATTATTGCTTATATAATTTAAAAATATTTTTAAACTAATATTGAACAAAACAAGGTTCTAAATTAAAAAATATCATAAAGTATAATAAAATATCATAAAAGAAAACCATATTTTTTAATGGAATTAGATTTAGCCCGGATAAAAAAAATATCACTAATATCCATAGCAGCTCTTTTTGTAATTGAGCTGGTTTGTTTTTTCATTACATCAAAGCAGATATTTCTTGCAATTCTGGTAAGCGGGGTTCTGACTTTAATTTTCTTCATAGGCACGCTGTTTTTTTATTTCAAAGCTTACAGGAATAAATCCCCCAATATCCTGAAATATATATTGCCGATTTTTATTGCAAAAATTGGATTTGCAGGATTGGCGTTTTTCTTAATATACAGGTTTGATTATATAAACATGTTAGGGTTTCTTTTTTCTTTTTTAATCTTTTTTACTGTCTTTTTCAATCTGGAAATTTTTTTAATTTATAAAAAGGTATTATTTTATAGAAACCGGGAGAAATAATTGGTAGTACTGGAACATTTTCATCAAAAAGTTATTATACCTTTAAAGATTGGCAGTTTTGATATTTCTATTACGAACCTTACAGTTTCAATGTTTTTAGGTGTCGGGATTTTTTTAATTCTCTTATTGCTTCTTGCAGCCAGGCCTAAAGTGGTCCCCGGGAAAAGACAGGTAGTTATTGAACTGATTATAAATTTTGTCAAAAAGGGGATTGTATATAACATGATAGGCCCAAAAGAGGGAGACAAATGGTTCCCGCTGGTGGCGGGAGTTTTTATTTTCATACTTGCAAATAACATGATAGGGCTCATACCGGGGGCTTATACGCCTACTTCAAACCCTGTTTTTACCCTGGTGATTGCATTAATAGTATTTTTTACGGTACACATTACTAACCTGGCAAAAAATGGAATTAAAGGCTATTTGCGCACCTTTGCGCCATCCTACGTGCCATCATGGATGTATGTAATTGTTGTGCCCATCGAAGCAATCGGTGCCATTGCCAAGCCTTTCTCGCTCTTTATCCGTCTCATGGCCAACATGCTGGCAGGCCATACAATATTGTATGTAATACTCGGGCTGATTACTTATTTTAAAAGTTACTATATCGCAATTGCAGCAGTGCCATTTGCACTCGCCATGACCGTTCTTGAATTATTTGTTTCGGCGATCCAGGCATATGTGTTTGCAATACTTACGGCCTTATATATTGGTGAAGCAGTTCATCCAAAACATTAAATTAGTGAGGATAAATTTTTTATATTGATTAAATAGTATTATTAAAATAACTTTATCAGTAATGACTTTAAAATTGAATTATTCACCAATAGCTTTATTAATAAAATTATTATAAGTTAGGAGGAAATAAATGGATCCAAAAGTAGCAGCGTTACTTGCAGCAGGATTTTGTATGGGAATAGGTTCGATAGGTCCGGCAATCGCTATTGGCAACCTTGTTGGCAAAGCACTGGAAGGAATAGCAAGGCAGCCTGAAGCTGGTGGGCAAATTCAAACCGCCATGTTTATTGGAATTGCTTTTGCTGAAGCAATTGCATTGTATGCTCTGGTAGTAGCATTCCTGCTTATATTTGTTGCATAGTTAATTGTTAAAAAATTAAAAAGTTTTTATTTTATTCATTTTTTAAAAAGAGGTGTAAGCAATTTGGAAGAAGTACTAAAAATATTAAATCCCATGAGCAGTACTGTCTTCTGGTCAATAATAGTATTTGTCATCCTGGTGGCTGTGCTATGGCGATTTGTCTTCAAACCGGTAAACAAAATGATAGTAAAAAGGCAGGAAGAGATTCAGGAAAGCGTTAGTATCGCTGATAAGCAAAAAGAAGAAGCTCAAAAATATCTTGAAGGGCAAAAGCAAACTCTTGATGATGCCAAAAAAGAGGCAAGGCAAATTCTAGAAGACGGGAAAAATGCTGCAAGGAAAATTAAAGAAGAAATAGAGGATAAAGCTCATGCAAAGTCAAAGGCAATGCTCGATTCGGCAACTGCCGAGATTAAAGCAGAGAGAGACAGATCTGTTGCTGAAGTAAAAAATAAAATGGTTGATATTGCAATGGCTGCCACGGAGAAAATAATTGCAAAAAGCCTGTCAGAAGAAGAACACAAGAGATTAATTGAGGAAAGCCTTCGGGAAGTGGAGAAAATTTAAAATTGGGAAAAGTAAAAGAATTAATTGAATTCAAATCAAATTATTATGCCCGGGCAGTTTTTAATGTTGCCAGGGCCGAGAATATGGTTGACCAGGTAGAAGACGAGTTAAGGCAGTTAAAAGACGAAATAACAAATAACCTTGAACTTAAAAAGAATCTTACAGATCCTTCAATAGAAAATTATGAAAAAATTAAGGTTATGCTCGAAATTTTAGGTGATGACGGGAGCAAAGCCATAAAGTCTTTTGCTGCAATGATGGTAATACTGGATGCCGTAGATTCTTTTGAGCAGACTTACAGGGATTTTGTTGAACTAACAAACCAGCTAAAGCGCCAGGTTTCAATTGAAGTAATCAGTGTTATTGAACTTGATAAAGAAATTCTTAATGAAATAAAGGAAAATGTTGATAAAAAAACCGGTCTTGATGTAAGAATTAAAAATGTTTTAGATAAGAATATTATTGGTGGGATAGTAATAAAGATTGGTGATAAAGTTATTGATTTAAGCATAAAAGATAAATTGGAAGATTTAAAAAACAAATTAAAAGCTTTGGACCTCAGGGGTGAAGATTTTGGCACTGAAAATTAAATCAGAAAAAATAGCTGACATTATAAGTTCTGAAATTGGAAGATATAAAAGAGAAGTTATTATAGAGGAAGTTGGAAGAGTCCTGGATGCGGGTGACGGAATTGCAAGAATTTCAGGTTTGTCCAATGCCATGTCAGGTGAAATGCTCGAATTTCCGGACAATGTATCTGGAGTAGTATTAAACCTTGATAAGAGTGAAATTGGAGCGATAATACTTGGGGACTTTGTTAAAATCCAGGAAGGCGACATCGTCAAATGCACGGGTAATATTCTCCAGGTGCCAGTTGGGGAAGCCCTGGTGGGCAGGATAATAGACCCGCTTGGAAATCCGCTTGACAACAAGGGACCATTAAAGAACGAGCAATTTGGCCCTGTTGAGTTCAATGCTCCAGGTGTTGTTGAAAGGCAGCCGGTAAAAGAACCGCTTCAAACAGGAATTAAAGCAATAGATTCCATGATTCCTATTGGAAGGGGACAAAGGGAACTTGTAATTGG
>CAZFFH010000112.1:0-4553 GCA_964518375.1 uncultured Actinomycetota bacterium | reverse complement strand
GAATTCAGGGCTTAACATAGGCGACATACTCCTATTTAAATAAATCTTTATTGATTATTAAAGTTAACAACCTTACTTTTTTACTGCTGATAAGGTTGATAAAAAAATATTTAAAAATGGAGCGATGATGATGGAAAAGTACACAATGTCTATAGATCAGGGTACCACCGGTTCAAGAGTAATTCTCTTTGACCACTATACCTATAAGAATGATTCAAATATTACTCTTGATATCTTTTCAGGATCGTGCCTTACATGGTCTTTATTGCTTACAATATCTTCTCTGATGATTCTATTCTTATCAATTAATTTATTGCTGTCATCAACAACTACAAAAGAATTTTTCCTGGCATGCTTCTTAATCAGGTTTTCCGCAATTTTTCCGGAATTAATGATAAGATAGTCAACATTGCATCCTAAATATTTTTCCACTGCAATAAGATGGTCAGTGACCTTAAAATTGTCAGTTTCTCCCTGTTGCGTCATAATGTTGCAGATATATATTTTCCGGGCTTTTGACTTCTTAATGGACTGCGCTACACCTTTTACAAGAAGGTTCGGGATTATGCTGGAAAACAAGCTTCCTGGTCCCAAAATTATAATATCTGCCTCTTTGAAGGTTTTAAGCACTCCTGTATATGCCGGAGGATTATCGGGAACCAGGAACACTTTTTCTATGGGGTTAGAATAAGCAACAATTTTTGTCTGTCCGAGAACCTGTGTGCCATCAGTAAATTTTGCTCCCAGGACAACATTTTCTAGTGTAGAGGGCAGAACTTTGCCTTTGATTGCCAGGACATGGCTGGCCTCTAATATGCCTTTAGCAAAACTGCCGGTTATCTCAGTCATAGCTGTAATAAAAAGATTACCGAATGAATGACCGGAAAGATCTGATTTACCTTTAAACCTATACTGGAAAAGTTCCGATATCAGGGAGTTTGGTTCTGCCAGAGAGACGATACAGTTTCTTATATCACCAGGCGGCAGTATATTAAAATCTTTTCTTAGGCGGCCCGAACTACCCCCATCATCCGTAACAGTAACTATTGCTGTTATATCTTTTGTCCAGTGCTTTAATCCTTCCAGAAGAGTGGAAAGGCCTGTCCCACCGCCTATGCCTACAATTTTTACATTTCTTTTCATTAGATCTATTTTTAAATAAAAATATTTAAGTAAACTAAAAATTTAGTATTATTATTTTAATATAAAACATAAAATAAGTAATAAATTAATTTTTTTAAAAATATTTTAATAAATGAAGGGGGAATTATGGAAGTAATTATTAAGGAAAATTATGAAGAAATGAGTAAAGCTGCAGCAAGCATTATTGCAAAACTCATAAAAGCAAAATCGGACTGTGTGCTGGGTTTTGCGACAGGGGGCACTCCTATAGGAACGTACAAAGAGCTTATAAGAATGCATAAGGAAGAAGGGCTTGATTTTTCATCGGTCAAAACTTTTAATCTTGACGAATATCTCGGAATTGGAATAGACCTGGCAAAATCTTACGAACAAGACCAGAGCTATGCACGTTTCATGCATGAAGAGTTATTTAAACATATAAATATTATAAAAGAAAATATCCATATCCCTGACGGTCTTGCAAAAGACCCGGAGAAATTCTGTGCCTGGTACGAAGAAGAAATAAAAAAGGTGGGTGGGATTGATTTGCAGCTTTTGGGAATTGGTGGGGATGGACACTGGGCATTCAATGAACCCGGGTCATCTCTTGCATCCAGAACAAGGGTTCAGTCCTTAGCGAAACAAACTCTTGATGACAATTATGAGAGTTTCTATAAGAAAGCAGGGATAAAAAAAGAGGATATGCCGCATTTTGCAATTACGATGGGAATAGGAACAATTCTTGAGTCAAAGTATGCACTTATGATTGCAAATGGGCAAAAAAAGGCTGAAATTATAGCAAAAGCTTTGGAAGGATTTATAACCTCCCAGATTACCGCAACAGCTATACAGATGCACCCCGGAAAGGTTACTGTTATTTTAGACAGCGGAGCAGCCTCAAAACTGGTTAACCGGGAGTATTAGCAGCATTGTAATTTTTAAAAAATTTCTTCGACTTCTTCTTTTGTATAGAATAATTTAGTGTATTCATCCTGTGAAAGAGGATCCGGATCATTTAAAAGACAGGATTTCGCATTTACTCTTTCAATAATTGCCATATTTTCCAGCCTTGTTAGTTTTTCCGGTATCCTTTTTTTCTGGAGCATTTTCTTTATGTTTTCGAATAGCCGCATACTTCCATAGAGAAACTTTCCTTCATGGAGGAGTTTGGAGGCAACCATGAATTCGAAACTGTTAAAATGTAACTGGTTTTCTACTTTGCGCATATCTTTTATTATATAATCTATCTCTTCACGGTAAGCCGGCCTTTTAATAAGATAATATTTTTCCTTATATATGGATTGGTCAATTTCTTTGATTATATCTTCGGATAAGTCTTCAGTAACTATGATAATGTCAAGGTCTGAACCCTTGACCATCTCTCCGGTAGACACCTCAGGTCTGAGCTCGCTGTGTGCCATATTATAAACCACATCTCCTGCAATTATAAAGACTGTCTTTTTTTCTATTTCTTTATGGTCTTTTTGTGCTTGAAACAATTGTGATATTATTTCTTTTGAAAGCTCAAACTTCTCCCTGCTTATCCTTTCTATACTCTCCAGGAGGGTTTTGGCTTTTACCTCTATCTTAGTAAAATCGGTATTTAAGCCTATAACCGTATAAGTCAGGAATTCCCTCAGTATTGAAGGAGAAAGTCTTGCATAACCTTGTATACGTTTATCAAGCCTTAAATATCTTTTCCCGACTACCTTTGTGTAGATTTCTTCGGTCTCGTTGCAAAAGCGCCAGAGCAATAGTGCGTCTCTACGGCTCTTTTCCAGAAGTTCTTTTCCAGTTAAAGGACCTTTTTCCTTTAAAAGTTTAACTATTTCATTCATATAGTCTAATATAAAATTTAAAAGAGGTCACCACAAAGCCTGCAATATTCAGCTCAGTTTCTTTTTTATGACTTCAGCTATTTTTTCGGCAAACCTTTGTGTTTCTTTCTGGGTCGGACCTTCCACCATTACCCGGCACATGGACTGGGTGCCTGAATATCGGACAAGTACCCGGCCTCTGTCCCCAAGCTCTTTTTCTACACCCTTTATTGCACTTGTAATTTCAGGCTGTTCCTCGAGCGGTGGTTTGCTTTTAACATTGACATTTATTGTAACCTGGGGAAAGACTTCCATTACTTTTGAAAGTTCTGAAACTGGCTTGTTTTCCTTTTTTATAACTGCTAGAAGCTGTAGTGCGGATAGGATACCGTCGCCGGTTGTATGGTGATCCAGAAAAATTATATGCCCTGAATCTTCTCCGCCTATTATTGCATCTTTTTTCTGCATTTCCTCAAGCACATATCTATCCCCGACCTTGGATTTTACCTGTTCTATCCCCATTTTTTTAAGTGCTATAGAAAGTCCCATATTACTCATAACTGTTGTGACAAGAATATTATTTTTTAGTTTGCCTTCAGATTTTAGATTTTTGGAACAAATCGCCAATATCTGGTCACCGCTCACAATGGTTCCCTTCTCGTCAACAACGATCAGTCTGTCACCATCACCGTCGAAAGCCAGGCCAATATCGGCTTTTGTTTCCAGTACTTTTTTAGCTAGTGCTTCAGGGTGAAGTGCTCCGCATTTTAAGTTTATATTCATCCCGTCGGGATTAACATTCAGGGGAATCACGTTTGCCCTCATTTCCTTAAATAATATGGGTGCAACTTTATAGGTAGCGCCGTTCGCACAGTCAAGAACGATTTTCATGCCTTCCAGGCTAAGATTCCTGGGAAATGTTTGCTTCAAAAATACTATGTAGCGGCCAAGAGCATCATCCTCCCGGTAAGCTCTTCCAAGCTCCTCCGGGGGAGCGAGTTTTTCAGAAATCTTTTTTGAAAATATGAGTTCTTCAATCTGAAGTTCCTGCTGGTCCGTTAACTTAAACCCTGTTTTTGTAAATATTTTAATGCCATTGTCTTCAAATGGATTATGGGAGGCAGAAATCACTATTCCCGCATCCGCATCCAGGTTTGTTGTTATGAATGCAATACCGGGAGACGGGATCGGTCCTATAATTACTGCATCTGCTCCCATCGAAGTTATGCCTGCAACCAGGGCGTTCTCAAGCATGTATCCTGAAAGCCTGGTATCTTTTCCGATTACTACTTTCGGTCGGTGTCCTTCTTTTTTTAATATGTAGGCTACTGCCTGTCCGATTTGCATTGCCATCTCGGATGTCATCGGATACTTGTTTGCCACTCCTCTTACTCCATCTGTTTCAAATAATTTTCTCATATTTTATTTCCTTTCTTTGGTTTCTTGATTCTGCCTCAACTTGACAATTGTGTTTGGCGGGTAGTATCCTCTTCCGGTTGCATTGGGGTAAAGCAGTACGTTCCTGCCAAGGAGGCTGCCGGGACTAGTGACACTATTGCATCCGGTTTCCACACCATCTGCAAAAATAGCACCAAACTTGCGCAGACCGGTTTC
>CAZFFH010000111.1:0-4569 GCA_964518375.1 uncultured Actinomycetota bacterium | reverse complement strand
TAACTTAATTATTTACTATTGGCGATGCTTCATCGTTAAACGGGTTTGTCCGGGCAGCCAATGAGAAAAGGTAAGGGTAATTTGTTTTTAAATGTTTTATATATGCGAGGTATTCTTTGATTATTAAAAGGTAGGCCCTCTTTATATCACCTGATAAATGATTGTAATCAGTATCCGGTAAATCCTTAAAACCGTTCCTGTATTCAAGCTCTTCAGTCAAATGGAAAACTGCCCACAGGAGCGCTGTAAAACTTTCATGTTCAAGCAAGTTGGGATTTTCAAGCAGCCGTAAAAGAAAGGTTCTTTTTTGTGAAAGGAATGTTTTCAATTCATCCAGGTTGCCTTGTTTTCTGTTGATATTGCATTTATATTTATCTATTTTCCCGGATTGCCTTAAAAAATCTTTATCTTTCCATTTGTCAATATCAGCAAGATCTTTCTTGATTGCTTCAGCATTTAAATCAAACTCTTCAAATAGATAGATTAACTTCAACCCAACTTCACTAAAAAATGCTCCTATAACCATGTTCAATTTTTCAAGCATTGCCTTTTTTTCCCTTACACTTAGTACCCTGTCTATAATCAGGGTAACAAACAACACCTCTATTGGAAGAAAAGCAATGTCACCGATTAAATAAATGAAAATATGATGTGCGTCTCTAAAGATAAGGTAATGGACAAAATACAATATGGCTGAAAGCAAAGCTAAAATTAAGCCAAGTAAGATCTGCCAGTTTAATTTCTTCATATTGATCTCCATTATTATTTATTTAAAGAATTTTTAACAATTTTATCATATAGTTATTAAAAAGTTTTAATTTTTTGCAATCATTAGTTTATAATAAGGCAATGGAGAAAGAAGAATTTGAAGAAATAATTGAAAGAACATTAGAAAACATACCTGAAAAGTTTAAGAATAAGCTGGACAATCTTAGTATAGTAGTTGAAGAGAACGAATTAAGGTATACTGACAGTCAGGGCAATGCAAGGGATCGCCGGATAACTCTGGGCCTTTACCAGGGTTTGCCAATTACACAAAGAGCCGGAAAAAGAAATATGTTACCCGACAAAATCACGATATATAAAAAAGCCATTGAATCTACCAGCAGGAGCC
Source organism: uncultured Actinomycetota bacterium (assembly GCA_964518375.1). Classification (GTDB taxonomy): domain Bacteria; phylum Actinomycetota; class Humimicrobiia; order Humimicrobiales; family Humimicrobiaceae; genus JAHILC01. Next base: position 3,455 of record CAZFFH010000111.1, on the reverse strand, counting down.
CGGAAGAAATTGCAACAACTACCAGAAGGGTCGTCCTTCATGAGTTGGGGCACTATTTTGGTCTTGGAGAAGATAGACTTGATGAGCTAGGCTACTAAACCATTTACCATTCCAATATTTGCTTGACTTTTTTAAAACAGTAGTTATAATTACTAATATATTTTTCACTTTAAGTGAAAAATAATTTTATTATTAATAGAAAAATTTTTTATTTGTTTGTTAAAAAATTTGTTATAATTATAGCTATAAGGTATTATTTAAATTAAATTGTCGATTATATTTATTTATAAATATTTTAATAAATTAAAAAATTGACGATAATATAATTAAGCGGACCTGACAGATAAATAAGGAATTCTAAAAATAACTATATAGGAGTTGAAATATAATGGCAGAAGAAAACAGAATTGAAGAACATGGATCATCGGTAAAAATACCGCAGGAGCTTCCTCTTTTAGCATTAAAAAATAGCGTAGTATTTCCTTTTCTTGCCACTCCACTGGTAGTTGGCAGGAAAAAATCCATTGATGCTATAAGCAATGCATCGAAAGAACATAAAATAATCGTTGTAGTTGCTCAAAGAGAAGAAAACAAGGAACAGATAGAAAAAGAGGACTTATATGAAGTTGGTACCGCATGTGCCATAAAACAAGTTGTAAATATCTCTGAGGATGAAATTAAGTGCGTAGTTGAAGGTATTGCCCGGGTAAGAATAAAATACTTTACCCAGGTTGAGCCTTATTTCAGGGTATTTACTGAAGTATTGCAACAAGAGCCTTTTGTATTTAACAATGAAATTGAAAATTTAAATACAACTATAAGAATGCAGGTTGAAAAATTCATTCAGCTTGGGATACCGCTGCCTACAGCTTTTGTTGTAGCGGCCACCAATATTTCCAAACCTGAAGTTCAGGCTGATTTGTTTGCTTCGTACCTGCTTACCGAAACAAAACAGAAACAGGAAATCCTTGAAGAAGCTAATATCCAAAACCGGCTTAGAAAGCTGACTGATTTCCTTTCTGAAGAACTTCGCAAATTCGAAGTACAATCTCAGATAAGGGATAAGGTGCAGAAGGAAGTGGGAAAAACTCAGCGTGAATATTACCTCAGGCAGCAGCTAAAGGCAATTAAAGATGAGCTTGGGGAATCCGATGAGTCTTTTGAACTTATTACTGAGCTTGAAAAAAAGTTAAGTAAAAAAGACCTTCCAAAGGATGCAAAAGAAAAAGTTAAAAAGGAAATAAAAAGACTGGAGACAATGTCTACCATGTCACCTGAGTATTCATACATCAGGACTTACATTGACTGGATGCTGGATATACCGTGGTCCGAGAAAACCAGGGATGTGCTTGACTTAAAAAAAGCAAAGAAAGTGCTTGATGGCGACCATTATGACCTTGAAAAAGTTAAGGAACACATACTTGATTATCTTGCAGTTAGAAAACTGAAAGGCAAAGCTACAAAAGGACCTATCCTTTGCTTTGTCGGGCCCCCCGGCGTAGGAAAGACTTCACTGGGCCAGTCTATTGCAAAATCTATGGGAAGAAAATTCATAAGAATGTCTATAGGCGGAATCAGGGACGAAGCTGAAATAAGAGGCCATAGGCGAACTTATGTGGGCGCTCTTCCGGGCAGAATAATTCAGGGCTTGTCTCAAGTTAAGACAAACAACCCCGTATTTATGCTGGATGAAATTGACAAAGTTGGAGCAGATTACAGGGGGGACCCGTCATCTGCATTGCTTGAAGTGCTCGATCCTGAACAGAATAATTCATTCAGGGACCATTATCTTGAAGTGCCTTTTAATTTGTCAAATGTAATGTTTATAACTACGGCAAACATATTGGATACAATTCATCCTGCATTGAGAGACAGGATGGAAATAATTGAAATACCCGGGTATAGTTCTGAAGAAAAAATTCATATCGCTGAAAAATTTCTCATTCCAAAACAGTTAAAAGAACAAGGTGTTGAAAAATATAACATTAAGTTTGCCAAGGATGCAATACTTCTTTTAGCAGAAGAATATACAAGAGAAGCCGGCGTCAGGAATATGGAACGAGAGATAGCCAATATTTTTAAAAAAATAGCGCGTGAAATTCTTGAAAGCAAGAAGTACCCTAAAATAGTCACAAGGAAAAAAGTTTCCGATTATCTTGGTGTTTCCAAAATCCAGCCCAGCGAAATTGAAGATAAGAACAGTGTTGGCGTTGCAACCGGGCTTGCTTATACTCCTGTAGGCGGAGATATAATATTAATTGAAACAACCCACTATAAGGGCAATGGAAAATTGATATTAACCGGAAGCCTTGGAGAAGTAATGCAGGAATCTGCAAAAGCTGCAATCAGTTATGTGCATTCAAAAGCGCATGAATTTGGAATCAGCGATAATCTCTTCAATAAGTCTGATATACATATTCATGTTCCTGCAGGGGCCATTCCAAAGGACGGACCTTCAGCCGGTGTTTCTATTACTACATCGCTCGTTTCTGCATTGACCGGGATTCCGGTGCTAAGAGATGTTGGAATGACCGGAGAAATTACGCTTCGTGGAAGAGTCATGCCAATTGGGGGCCTTAAGGAAAAGTTGCTTGCAGCAAAAAGAGCAGGCTTAAAGAAGGTTGTGCTCCCTGCAAAAAATAAAAAAGACCTGACTGAGGTTCCCCAGACCATACTTAAAGGACTTGACCTGGTTTTTGTGGATAATATTGATGAAGTGGTAAAAAATACCCTGGAATCTGATCCTTTTGTAGGCCAGAAAACACGGAGTGTGAGCAGTGAAGCAATGCAGAAAATTTCGTCTGTAGTTGCATAGCAAATTTTAATGATTTTCCACCCTCCACCTAAAATGGGCTCCCTGTATTATTAAATATGCAAGGAGCCCATTAATATTATTCAACCAGCTTTTCAAGGTTCATTTTTGCACAAACAATCCTGTGGATTTCTACTACATTTTCAGTCACTACAAAAAATACCAGGTAGTTTTTTACAGGCAAAAATCTGTATTCTGTTTCAAGTGGTTCTTGCGGTTGATATAACTTGCAGGAGTAAGAATATTGTTTAAGCCTGAGAATAGATTTATCAAGGGCATCAATAAAGTCCATAGCAGCTTTAGGTGATTTAAGATTATCCAGGATGTATTCTGTAATATCCCATAAATCCTTTTCCCCAAATACTGTAGCAGAGGAAATAAAGATCTCGCAGCCTTTTGCCTTGTAACATATATAACTTTAGAGGCCTCACTTATACAACTTAACCTCTCTTGTGAAAAGGACGCCCTTATAATATATCTTGCAAGATTTTCCATAGATTGGGTGCTGCTTAGGATAAATTCTGTCTGTGCAGTACACATTAAATCCGGGCGGCCAGATGCTTGTAGAAGCTGACATAGCCAGGGGGAAAAATGTTACAAGCTGGAAAGGCGTCGCTACTGATTTGAAAAATGCCGGGGGTAA
>CAZFFH010000110.1:0-4602 GCA_964518375.1 uncultured Actinomycetota bacterium | reverse complement strand
CTTGAAAATGAGTGGGTATGTTTATCAGGATCAGTAACTACGTAATATAGGTAATCTACATCTGCCGGCGCAAGTGCTGCCTCTATCGAAGCAAGACCCGGACTGCATATGGGGGTCGGCACAAGCCCTGCATATAAATAGGTATTGTATGGTGAATCAACCTTAAGGTCATCAAAAGTAACTATGTCATCCCACTTACTTAAAGCATATCTTACGGTTGCATCTATTTGGAGAAGCATTCCTTCTTTTAGCCTGTTATGAATTACCGCTGAGATTAAGGGTCGCTCTTCCGGAACATATGCTTCCCTCTCAATTAGTGATGCAATCTTTAAAATGTCATATGTAGTAAAGTTATTGTTTGCCGCCGGCAAGTAATCCAGTTTTCCTGTTTCCAGCTGGTACTGAGTCAAGAGCATTTCTATTATGTTCTGTGCAGTGTAATTAATTGTCACTTCGTATGTCTTTGGAAATAAGAATCCTTCAAGGCTTGTGACGTCTTTTAAAAATTCAAAATTGTAATTGCTTATATCAACTGCTTTATCCAGGTCGGCCCTTTTTATAAATGGTATTTCCTGCCCTATTCTATCGAGCGTTTGGCTAACTGTAAATCCTTCGGGTATTGTAATTTTGTAAGTTACTTCGGGAGTTCCTGAAGTTATGGAACTTAACACTGCCTTATATTCAGAACCTGTCAGTAGATTATATTTTCCAGGCAATAAATTCTTTTCCTTGCCTTCCTGCTGGGCATACAATTTGAAGAAAAAGCTATCGTCAACTATGCTTTTTTCTTCTAAAAGGTCTGCAATTTGAGTCAGGCTCATGCCTTCCTTTATTTCAACTTCAACCTCTATCCCCTTTTCAAGGGTTTGCTCTTCTTTTGGGGCCTGCAGGCTGCTGCATGAAATTAGAAAAGACGATAAGCTCAACACCGTTAACAGAACTGCAAGCAGTATAAATTTAGCAGGAACTATATTTAAAAAACTTATTACTTTATTTGTAGTAATTTTATTTCCCTTTGGCTTCATTTAACTCCTAAAAATATTTTTTTATTCTTCTTTATTGTCAAATAGTCATTTAAAATAACTGCTGCAGATATTTTATCAATATTACCGGCACTTTTTTTAACTTTTTTACCTTCAGCCTTTAAAATGCCTGATGAAATTTTGGAAGTAAACCTTTCATCAATGTATTCAATTTCGGGGCAGATTTCTTTTAAAACCTCATCAACCAGGCTTTTTACTTTTTCAGCCTGGAAACCATGTTCGCCTTTTAAATTATATGGGACTCCAACAATTACTGTCCTTACATCATAATCTTTGATTATTTTACTTAGATTTTCTTTTAATTTATCGTCGTTGGCAATAACTGTAAGTGGACTTGCAATGGTTTCCAGTTTATCGGTTACTGCAATCCCTATTCTTTTGTCACCTATATCAAGGCCCAATAGTCTCATCTTAAAATTTCCAGGACTTTACTTTTGCTGTAATTTATAGCTTCTGAAAGCATTGAAGAATCTGAGCCTCCAACCTGGGCAAATTCCGGCTTTCCGCCGCCGCCGCCTTTCAAGATCTTGCCCGCATCTTTTGCAATAGCTGAACAGTTAATACCCTTTGTGATAAGGTCTTTTGAAGACTGTAGAATTAAAACTGGCTTGTCGCTAATAATATTACCAAAAATAAGAAAAATATTTTTACCATTAAATGCATTTACCAGCTCATCTCCTATTAAACCCATGGTTTGAGCATCAACTTTAAGCTTAAATTCAGATCTTGTAAAATCAAAATCAATAACGGTAACCTCATCACCTATTTGAGTTCCCGCAGATGCAGACACACCGGCATCGGTGCCGATATTTATAATATCTATTCCAAACCTGGATAATATTTCCTTCTTTAATGCTTTTACCTTAAGAATATTTAAATCTTCTTCAAACTTTCTGGCTGAATTTTTTAAATCTTCAAGCTTTGATTTCACCTGCGAGGATTCTACCTCAAGTAAGACTGATATTTCCTTTAAAACTTTATCTTCGGCAACTAAGTAATTGTATGCATGAATTCCTGTTATTGCTTCGATCCTTCTGATGTTTGCACCTATACTTGAATCTGAAAGTATTTTCAGAATCCCTATCTCGCCTGTCCTTTTCACATGAATGCCGCCGCATAATTCCCTGCTGTAATTATCAATCTCAACAACTCTTACAAACTTTCCATATTTTTCATTAAAGAGCGAAATTGCACCAATTTCTTCGGCATATTCTTTTGTAGTTTCAAAAATCCTGACTATCTCGTCTTTCTGGATTTTTTCATTTATTATTCTTTCCACTTTTTCTTGGCTTCCAGGATCTGGCGATGATGCTATATTGTAGTCAAACCTGAACCTGCCGCCTGCGACATAAGAACCAGCCTGCGTTACTTCTTTTCCAAAAACTGTTCTTAGGGCCCAGTGAAGTAAATGCGTGGATGTGTGATTCCGGGCTATGCTTTTTCTAAGAATGATGTCTATTTCTGCCGTAACTTCATCATTTACGTTAAATTTGCCCTCCCTGACTTTTCCTTTGTGTATAATAACTCCTTCAAGTGGAACCCTGCAATCTTCTACTATAAAAACATTTGGTGTTCCTTCGATTCTGATAAATCCTCTGTCACCTATTTCTCCGCCCTTCTCACCGTAAAATGGAGTGGATTTCAATATTATTTCGCCCTCTTCGCCCTTGTTTAAAGTATTGGCAAAAGCGCCACCGGCGCTACGGTCCATTGAGACTGGCGCACTTTCGCCAGGGCCGCCGGTCTTTGCATTAGTGCCGCCATACTTGATAATACCCATTATTTTTGAACTGGACTTGTTTTCCTGATAACCGGTAAAATTTACTTCAAATTGATTTACAAGCTGTTTGTAAAGGTCGAGATTTGTATCAATTTTCTTGTCAAAAACTGTCTTTTCTTTTGATTTTATAGAATGTTCTTTCATAAATTTATTGAACTTCTGCATATCAACACTCAGGTTATTTTCCTTTAAAATTTCCACTGTTAGCTCTACAGGAAAACCAAATGTTTCATACAACCTGAAAGCAAGCTCTGAATCAAGATACTTCGCTCCGGAAACCTGCAGTTCTTCTATCTTTTGAGATAAAATTTTCGTTCCTTCCTTCAAGGTATTTGAAAATCTTTTTTCCTCATCATTTATAATCCTGGATACCATCTCCCGTTTTTCCTTTAGTTCAGGGTAATTTGGGCAATAATTTTGTATTACTACTTCAGCTATGTCATTTAAAAAGTAATCCTTTATGCCAAGCAGCCTTCCAAATCTTATAGCTCTTCTTATGATCCTTCTTAAAATGTATCCTCTTCCTTCGTTTGAAGGTACGACTCCATCAGAGATAAGGAAATTTACGGCCCTACTATGGTCCGCTATTATCTTTATACATTTGTTTGTTTCCAGGCTGAAATTTTTATCTTTTTTGGTTGTCAATTTTTTACCGGAAATATCCTCTATTTTACCGATAATGTCCTTAAAAAGAATAGTTTTAAAAACTGAAGGATTTCTTTCAAGGACCGCTTCTATGCGCTCAAGTCCCATTCCTGTATCAATGTTTTTATTTGGCAGCTCTTCGTAACTTTTACCGGTAAAATTGTATTGAGTAAACACCAGGTTCCAAATTTCCAAAAACCTGTCACACTCGCATAAAGGATCGCAGTTTTTATTACCACAGCCATATTCTTTACCAAAATCATAATAAATTTCAGTGCAAGGTCCGCAAGGCCCGGTATCACCGGCGGGCCCCCAGAAATTTTCACTTTTGCCAAATTTGAAAATTCGTCCCTCGCCAATTCCGTGTTTAACCCACAACCTGGTTGCTTCCTTGTCCTCAGGGATTTCTCCTTCCCCAGCAAAAACTCCTACTGAAAGCTTTTCGATAGGGATTTTTAATATATTTAGGATAAAATCTGTTGCAAAATTTATAGCTTCCTTTTTAAAATAGTCAGCAAATGCAAAATTCCCGAGCATTTCAAAAAAAGTAAGATGCTGATCCGAATAACCAACCCTGTCAATATCACTTGTCCTGAAACATTTCTGAACCGTAACAATCCTGTTTTTTGGTGGTTTTTCCACTCCAAGATAGTAGGGTTTGAACTGCTGCATCCCCGCAGTAGTTAGTAGCACACTGGGATCGCCTGAAGGAATTAAACTTGCGGATGGCATTTGCAAGTGTCCATTTTTTTCAAAATAATCTAAATAGGTTTTTCTGATATCCATCTGTTTTTATTTTAAAGTTTTATCTTATGGTTTTATTTAAGGTTTTATAAAACGATACCCCATTTTTTCGTAACCGGTAGAAGTTTTTTAATGCCCGTCCCCTTACGAAGAGGGTGCTCTCCTGTCTGTTTTATAAGTCCCAAAAATTAAGGGCATTTACGCCACAGACTAAGTTTGAGCTTCCTACGTTAATTTGTTGGCACAAAAATTAACTTTAGCTACGAGAAAAACAGAGTATCTGGTTTTGATATTATCACAATTTCAGGGTTTATTCAATTTAGGAAGTACTTTGATCCCAAACCTCATCCCTCTTTTTGTCTATAATGGATAGGAATAAAAAAAACTTAT
>CAZFFH010000109.1:0-4627 GCA_964518375.1 uncultured Actinomycetota bacterium | reverse complement strand
GTTTTTGAAAAGGGAAGCTTTATCCTTGGGGAAAATCTTAAGTCTTTTGAGAAGAATTTTGCCAAATACCTTAAAGCAAACCATGCAATTGGTGTAGCAAATGGGACAGAGGCCCTTTTTCTTGCCCTGAAGGCGGTTGGGATAGGAAATGGCGATGAAGTTATCACTGTCTCAAATACTGCGGTCCCGACCGTTTCCGCAATAGATGCTGCAGGGGCAAAACCGGTTTTTGTTGATATTGAAGAAAACACTTTCAATATTGACCCGACAAAGATTGAGTCTGCAATGACTTCAAAAACAAAAGCAATTATCCCGGTGCATCTTTATGGCAATCCATGCAATATGGAAAAAATTGCCGGGATAGCCGGTAAATACAACCTCAAAATAATTGAAGATTGTGCACAAGCGCATGGAGCAGAATATAAAGGTAAAAAGGCCGGGACTTTTGGGGACTGTGGAGCTTTCAGTTTTTACCCTTCCAAAAACCTGGGAGCAAACGGAGACGGAGGAATGGTTGTTACAAACAGCGAGGAACTTGCAGAAAAAATAAGACTTTTAAGAAACTATGGATTTGTAGACAGGTACAACAGCATACTGCGAGGCCATAACAGCCGCCTCGATGAAATCCAGGCAGCACTTCTTGACTTTAAACTGGCAAGGCTAGATGAATGGAACAAAAGAAGGCGCCAGATTGCAGGCAGATATATGAGTGAATTAGGTAAGCTTCCAATTATAATCCCGTCAGTTTTCCCTGAACACAAGCATGTATTTCACCTTTTTGTAGTCAGGGTAAGCCAAAGACAAAAATTTCTTGAATTTATGTCCGCCAGTGGCATAAATATTATAATTCATTATCCCATCCCCATTCATTTGCAGCCTGCCTATGAGTTTTTAAACTATAAAAGAGGGGACTTTCCTGTAACTGAAAAGGTGTCTGAAGAAATAATATCCCTGCCAATTTATCCCGAGCTTGAAGAAAAAGAAATAAGCTATATAATTGCAAAAATAATTAATTATTTTAAAAAATAGCTCGAGGAGAATTTATGGCTGAAAACAAAGAACCACTTCGTTTCCAAAAAAAAGCAAAGATCCTATGGATTACAATACCCACAGCTGTAGTTATAATCTTTATATTGGCTGCTGTGGGATATTATTATTACTTCTTTCATTATTTAAAAGCTAACTTAAGTGATGCAAATTTCAATAAAATCACACAAAGCATAAGCTCAGAAATCAAACCGGGAGACCAGATCAGCTACACCATATATTACAAGAATTCAGGTAATTTAAAAGTTACAGGTTTTATGATCAAAACCTCTATTCCTGACAATACTTTCATAATCTCAAGCAGCAAAGGTTTTAAAATTGGCCCGGATAAAAAGGCTCTGGAATTTAATGTTGGTGATCTTGGAGCAGATTCAGGAGGCAGTGTTATTTTTACTGTTAAGGTAAACAACCCGCTTGATAACGGAACAAGCATTAAAAGCAAGGAGGTTTTATTTGAATATTTTGCCAGGGAGAAAAAAGAAAATTATAGGATACAAGAAGTCCTGAAAGACAATGTGATAAGCAGCCCTGATTTTACAAATTTTTCTGTGGAACTTGCGGATTTAAACGGCAACCAAATTTCTATGGGAGATGAGCTTGCTTTCACTATGAGTTTGGAAAATACAGGTAATATGGATGCAGAAAACATCCGGATTATTGGCATATTGCCCCAAAAATTTGAACTGGTAAAAAATTCAATAATTCCTGAAGCAGAATTTGACAGCAGTTCCAATCAGATTATTTGGAAAATTGACTCTCTGGAAGCCGGTAGTATAAAAAACTTTTCTTTCAGGGCAAAGATCGGAGATAATTTTTTGCACCTGGAAGAATTCAAATACCAGGCACAGCTGGAATATGAAGGCACAATTGATAAAGAAATTGAACTGGCTGATAAAGTATGGGGATTTCCAAATTTTAGCACTTCTTCTAATACAGTAACGGATATAAGTGGTGGTGATGTCTGGGCCGGGGATATTCTTGAATATACAATTGCCGTTAAAAATACAGGCTTGAGAACGGGTGAGAACGTGAGCTTGTATTGCCCCATTCCAAAGGGCACTACCTATGTAAGCCAGTCAGCAACTCCAGCTGTCGAAGCCTGGAGTGACGAAATTAATGGTATAGAGTGGAACATAGACCAGGTAAATATTGGAGAGGAAAAAACATTTAAATTTAAAGTTAAGATTGGCAGCGCTTTTATCAAAGGCGGTCAAGTTCAAAATCAATTTTACATAAAAGGTGACGAACAGGAAGTCCAGATTGAACCTGTAAAAATCGGTGTAAGATCATTTATTTTCCAGACCATAGTATGCATGGGAGATTCCCAGATACCAGTTACAAATTGGCCCGCTTCGCTTGATTACTTACTTGAAAGCAGCTACCCGCATGCTGAGTTCAATACTATCGGAAGCGGAGTGCCACAGCAAAGGGCTTACGAGGGTGTAAGAAGATTTGACAGCTCTGTGGCGATATACAATCCTACTATAATAGTTATAGGTTATGGTACCAACGATGTGGGAAGCGGAACATCTTTATTTGCCACTGGAATCCAGGAACTTATAAATAAGGCCAAAAGCATAGGGGCTACTGTGATTGTTCATTCTATTGGTTATATAAATACAGATAAAAATGAAATAAAAAAAGGTTACCAGTCGTATAATTCAGTGCTACGTAATGTCTGTGCCAGCAATGGTGTTCCTTATGTAGATATCTATGGACCGATGTCTGGTGATCCGGGAAGATATGTCTCTGCTGAGGGGTTGCACTGGACTGCCGAAGGCGGGGCACTTGTTGCAAATCTTGTGTTTAATACAATGATAAATTACCTTAACAGTGAAGGCAGCAGAAAGTAAATCCGGCATTACCATAGAGAATAATAATTACATAAAATAAGAATTACAGGGTAACAAATAATGACGGGGTAACAATAATTGTAGAAAAATAAAATGTTGTTAAATGATAATAGATTTAAATCATACGTCTTAAAAAACTATATATATATTTTCTATTTCTTAAGCTTTTTAGTACCATTTTTTATCTACCTTAGAACCATGAATCCTTCATCTTTTGGATGGGATACTACATGGCTCCATATACAGGTTCCTCTACTATATGTCGGACAGACCACAGGCTTTCCAATAGCGTTCCTGACCGGCAAATTGTTTTCTTTAATCCCGATCGGTACGATGGCCTACAGACTCAATATGTTTTCAGCATTCTGGGGCGCGATGTCAATATTTGTGCTTTTCATATTTATAACAAAATTACTTAAAAAGGAATATTATATAGCATTTATCACGGCAGTATTTTTTGGTTTTTACAGGGTATTCTGGCTGCAAACTAACAGATTTGAGGTATATACGCTTAATACATTTTTTACTGCAATCATAATGCTGGTGGGATTTTACTGGGCAAGCACAAAAAGCAATAAGTTTTTATATCTTTATTATTTTCTTATCGGCCTTAGTTTCACGAATCATCCAATATCACTGTTTCTTGCCCCGGCTTTTATAATTTTCCCTGTCTATGTCGACTGGCGCCAGGTGTTTAAAATAAAAAAATTCTTTATAATACTTGCCCTTATAATTTCACCTAACCTGCTTTACCTCTACATTCCCATCAGGTCGCTTCAGGGATATGGAGGTGTTACTACTTTTTCCAAGTTCATTGACTACATATCGGGAGACCGGTACAAGTCACAGTTTGGGTTTAAGGGCTTTGAAATGCTAAAGAAGATGTTCCTGGAATATATAGGGTTGTTAAAGGGCGATTTTACGGCAGTAGTCTTGATTATTTTTATCATGGGCCTTGTTTATCTGGCAATCCGGCAGAGAAAATATTTTATTTTGGTTGTTTCACTTATTGTTTTGAATTTGGTTCCAATCCTTTTTTATGAAAAAACGGCAACTCATTTTTACCTTACCACCATGGTTTGTTTTTTATGCGTGCCTTTTGCCGGCGGCCTTTACTGGATCAAAGAAGGTATTGTAATTTTTTTCAACAGATATTTAAAAAAACTTTTTTCTAACAGGTTTAAATTCCTGCAAAACACTAAAAAAATAGATGGAGATAAAAGCACTCCTGGCAGGCTTGATAATAAATATATTATATTCAGGGCAGTTTTCCTGTTGATATTTTTTCTGGCTATTTCGGTTTTCCCTGTAAATCTTTTTGCTGCCAATTTTTCGAAAATGGATGTGAGTAAAGATACTTATGTTTATGATTACTGGAAAAACATTCTTGACAGCATGAATGAAAATTCAATAATTATTTCAAATTCACTTACAGCTCATGTACCAATCTATATTGACCAATTTGAAACGAAAAAAAATATAAAAATAATAAGAAATGTTAACCTGGATGATATAAAAGCGCTTGTTAAAGAAAATGTAGGCGTCAATGACATATATTATACCGATGCCTATCTCCCTGACTTAAGCCAGTACTATAGCGTCTCAAAAATTGGAGAAAAATTCTTGCAGGAAGGGTTTGAGGAAAGCTTCATTACATATAAGATAAGTTCAATCAAGGTGGATGTCGAAATAACTGCTGAAAAAGAAAATTATGAAATAGGTTTTGG
>CAZFFH010000108.1:0-4647 GCA_964518375.1 uncultured Actinomycetota bacterium | reverse complement strand
TTGCTCTGGGTATTGCCGGGGCCATCCGTTATATAGAGACATTAATTGCAATACTTGCCTCTCCACTGGTAGCACTGTCAGTAATAAACAACAGTGATGGGTTGCAGGTATGGATTAGAGAAGTAATAGCTGTAATTTTTACCCAGACAATTCATTTTTTAATCTTGCAGATACTTCTTTCAATAATGGGAGGGGTAGAAAACATGATGATGATGATAATTCTATCCATAGGAACAATTGCAGTGGGCCTAAAGGGGCCACAGATACTGCGTCAGTATTTATACAGGACCGGCACTTCATCAACACTGGTCTCGTCAGCCGGTTCTGCCGGACGAATAGGCATGATTAGCATGATGATGAAGAGATAAAATAAATGAATGAACTAAGCGATAAAAAAAGAAAACTCCCAAGGCATGTTGACGGACGTATAATGATAGGGCTAATGCCCCTTAAGAACTTCTCTGTAATGCTTCCAATTGCAATAACAATAATTGCATTAGTTATAAAATATTTCAGTCCTGTTATATTTTTTACAGGTGTACTGCTGCTGGGAATTACTATAGGCATGTTTTCTGAATTTCATCAAAGGGAAACAGGTTTTACAATACTTAAAGATATTATTAAGTATACATTAGCAAAAGATATGTATTTTGAAAGGAATATAGGCAATGTTAGCTTTAGTAAAAGATTTACTAGGTTTGAACCAAGGCAAGAAAAAAGAGGCCAAGAGTAATTTTTGCCTGCCCATAGAAAGCATTGGCGACCTGATAGTGGCAAAAGACGGTATCTATAAAATAGTTCTAAAAGTCAGCCCTGTAAACGGTGAGCTGCTGTCAAATGAGAGCCTGGAGATAATAAGTGAATCCATACAGGGGGCACTGTCCTCATTTGATGGAAGGATTGGAATATATATCCAGTCTGAGGGTGTAAATATTGAAACCAATATTGCAAACATAGAGAAGGCCAAACTTGAGCTTAACTCTGAAATTAAATTGATACTTCTTGAGCAGCAAAAAAAGCATATCCAGTCTATGGCAGGCAGAAGCAGAAATGTCTTAAATTTTTATACAGTTTTTGAAGTTAAGGATACAAATTTTAATTCTGCACAAGAACTTTTAAATGATGCTTACCAGTCTTTTAAGGGCGAGCTTGAAGTTGCCGACATGTATGTAGATCAGCTTTTAAAAAAAGATATAAAAGCGCTTCTTTATGCGAGAATGAATCCGGAAAGTTCCCAGGTTGAGCCATGCAGGGAAGACTGGGAAATAGAAAACATACTTCCTGAAAATGCAAGAATCTTTAAGGATGGAAGACACATTGAAATAGAAAACCGAATTTACCGGTTTTATTCCATAATAAAATATCCGGCTACAGTTGAGCGATACAGATGGCTAAGGAGAGTTTTTAATACAAAAGGCGATATAAATATTGCTATAACCCTAACGCCTAAAAATAAGGCTACAATAGCCAGGGAGCTTTCAAAAGCCGTTAATGAAATAGGAGCTAAAGCCCTTGACTATAGCAAGGATGAATCCCTGCGACAGAAATACCAGGCTCAAAAGGAAAGTGCTGCAGCGATGATAGCCGAGCTGGGCAGTGATAATGTAAGCTTATACGATACAAATATAACGATAGGAATATCTGCTGCTGATATTAAAGCCTTAAATACCCTTTCAAATCTTCTTCGTTCTAAGATATCCAGTGCATACTGTCAGGCAACAGAGTTAAAATATAAAGGTTATGACCCATATATAACCACTCTTCCAATACTTGCTGATAATAAAATAACGCAGAACTATGTATGGAACTTAACTACAAGAGATGTGGCCTCACTTATACCTTATGACTCCTCAGAGCTTATGGAACCAAAGGGTATCTTTATAGGAGAAAATGTTGTATCAGGCGGGCTTGTCATAATAGATACCTACAATAAAATATATAACAATCCCCATGAATGTATAATAGCAGATTCCGGATCCGGTAAATCCTTCAGGATTAAAACAGATGCAATAAGGCACGTGCCTTACAGAGACTACATAATAATGTTTGACCTGGAGGGTGAATTTTACTATCCATGGGGAAAGAGATATAAGTTCAGCCCCACTTCCGGGGTGATCTCAAACCCATTCCATATAAGAAATACAGTAGTTGACAGTGACGATTTTGGAGAGGACTCAACAGATATAGGGACCTACCTTTCTACAAAAATAATGGACGCTATGATGTTTTTTAAATGGATACTGAAAGATTTAAAGCCCTTTGACGAGGCTTTGCTGGAAGAAGATATAAGGGACTGCTACGAGAAAAAAGGCATTAATTTTAAAAGTAAAATACTACCGGAGACTTTTCCTACTCTTGATACTCTTTCAGATGTAATGGCAAGTAAAATTAAAGGAAGTAAAACTTCTGCTAAAGCCAGTGAAGCAAGAGATAATATGCTGTCATCGCTCAAACCATATATAAGTGGTGCCTACAAATATATGTTTAACGGTCAGACAAACTGGGATTATGATTTTTTTACTGTATTTGATATATCAGGTTTGCCTGAGGCGGTTACCCAGCCATTATATGACATACTCCTAAAAGATACCTGGCAGTTTTGTAAAACAGATAGGATTAAAACCAAGAGG
This sequence comes from uncultured Actinomycetota bacterium, assembly GCA_964518375.1. GTDB lineage: Bacteria > Actinomycetota > Humimicrobiia > Humimicrobiales > Humimicrobiaceae > JAHILC01. The sequence continues at coordinate 2,017 of CAZFFH010000108.1, read as the reverse complement.
GTATATGTTGACGAAGCACATCAATTTGCCGATCCCGGCAACCCGCAGACACTTAAATTCTTGTCTAATTCGATTAAGAGAGGCAGGAAATACGGAATAAGTTTTGTTACTGCAACCCAAAACCTGCCTGACTTTCTTTCAATAGAGCGTTACGGGCAGGCAATAATAGATAACAGTTATTTCAAGCTATTTTTCAGGATGGGAGAGACTGACATACCAGTTGTTAAAAAACTTTACAACTTTAGTGATCAGGAGCTGGCAGTCTTGAGAGGAAGTACCGGAAAGCGCAGCGGTGCAAAAGGAAAAGGAATTTTTATAGCAGGATCTCAAAGATTAGTTATTCAGGTTAGAGCCTCAAAATATGAGCTTGAAATAGTTGATCCAATCCAGTATGAGGAAATTTACGGGCAAAAATCAAGATTTATCCCAAAATAAATAGTAATGGCCGATCCTGTTACAATAGCTAAAATATCAGCCTATACTGTCAGTTTTATTAAAAAATACTGGCACATATTTCTAATATTATTACTTATTCTTATACTGGTCCCGCCCCTTATATTTACAATTGCAATTAATATTTTATTTCCACAGGTAAGCAGGCAAGAATTTAAGACCTATAAAGCATTGACCGAAGAAACGGATATAAACTGGGTTTCATTTATGGCGTATGATGTAGTAAGGCTTGATAATTATCTAAAAGAAAATAAACCAAATGAAAGCGTTTTTGACCTACTAAAGGTCAGTTTTACAGAATACGAAATAATAGAAACAGAAAAGGAAATAACAAAAACAGTAAACGGCAAAGAAGTAACAGAAACTGTTACCCAAAAAGAATATACAGTCATCCGCGAGCTTGAATTACATGGATACTCTCCCATCAAAGAACTCCTTAACTCAGTAAATTATGCTACCACAGAAGGAAATATGACAGTTAAAAATGTTACTGATTTTCTTAACGATCTTAATGAAGAAGAAGAATATGAAATAGAAACTTTAATACTAACAGATGATGAAATAACAGAAGATTTCGATGAAAACCACAAGCAATGGTATTACGGCCTTACAGAAATTCTACCCCTTTTAGACCCAACAGCTGAATTTGACCCTGACGAATATATTATTCCTGAACTCTCATCAAGCCCGGCTATCCCTTCAATATGGCCAACACAAGGCATAGTAACATCAGAATTTGGGGAGATACGCCAAACCCACACCCATAATGGGATAGACATAGCAAACACAGAAGGCACTCCAATACACGCCACAGCAGACGGAACAGTTATAGCAGTTGGCTCAAGCGGGAACTTCGGCAAGAGAATAATGATTTATCACGGAACAAACGAAAGTGGCACAACATACGTTACAGTTTATGCACACCTAAGCCAGTTTAAGGTAGATGTAGGAGATAAAGTTACTCAAGGCACCCTAATAGGTCTTATGGGGAACACAGGTTACAGCACCGGTCCACACCTTCACTATGAGGTTAGAGTAAACGGAGTTCCTATAAACCCCAGATATTTCATGCCTTAAATATTTATTGTTGACAAATAATTTAAATAAAAATTTACTTTCCAATTTTTATAATTTTTTTAAAAAAAATGTTTATTTTAAATCATTATAAAAAACAACAAAATCACTCCCCCCCAGTCCCACCCTCTTTATCAAATTTCGCCATCGCTATCAGAACCTTTCATTCTTCAAGGATCTGACCACTTGCTTTTTAAGCAAAAAGGCGCTTTGTTTTTTTATGTAAAAAACAATGGCTCATTTCATAAAGCACCTTACAAAAAGATTAAGTGATAACTAATTATAAAGCCTAAAAAGGTAAACCTGGGTTTACCTTCGTATCGTGTACGGTTTTTTAGTACTTTGATAAAACGGTGTACTAAAGCGCACCTTTTTTATGATTATAGATTGCTTTACAAAAGCCTTGCAGGCTTAATATATTTAAATTCCTACAAGGACAATTTAGAAGAACCTGCCTTTATATCAATGTAGTATTTTACTTTGCGAGCAT
>CAZFFH010000107.1:0-4671 GCA_964518375.1 uncultured Actinomycetota bacterium | reverse complement strand
TAAGATTAAATCAATGTCTAGCGGCCATAAAGTTCTCGGATCAATCACCTCGCAATCAATTCCCTCTTTTGCAAGAATTTCCGCTGCTTGAAGGCTGAAATGCATCATAAGAAGGCTTGCAACAATTGTAGCATCTTTCCCCTCGCGCCTTATGATTCCTTTACCGATAGGTACTATGTAATCCTCGTCCGGAATTTCAGATGAAGCATCAACCGATCCCGGCTCCTGCCTGGGCCCTTTTGAGCCGTATAGCAGCTTGTGTTCAAACACAAGCACCGGATCATCATCTCTTACTGCTGCCTTTAAGAGCCCAACAGCGTCGTAAGCTGTTGCCGGAGCTACAACTTTCAGCCCTGGACAGCTTATAAAATAAGGTTCCAGGTTTTGAGCGTGCTGCGAACCTCTGCCGGTAACACCGACCGGAGCACGCATCACAATAGGAACTTTCAACTTACCGCCTGACATATACCTAAGTTTTGCTATCTGATTTACAATCTGATCCATTGCACAGAATAAAAAATCTCCATACTGGACATCAGCAATTGGCCTCATACCCATTATTGCAGCACCACAGGCTGCTCCAAAAATTCCTATTTCGGAAATAGGAGTGTCAATCATCCTATCCCTAAAATCTTTTTCAAGACCAAGCGTAACAGTGAAAGCGCCGCCAAAACCTCCTGGGATACCTATATCTTCACCAATACAAAATACATTTGGATCTCTTGCCATTTCATCATGGATCGCTTTCCTTAAAGCTTCAGCAATACTGAGTCTCATCTTGGCACCTTCATACTTACATATAAATCTTTATATGTATCTTCCGGTTTTGGATCCGGGCTTGTCTGCCCGAATTCCACTGCCCTGTCAATTACTGCCTCAATTTTTTTTCGCAAGTTCGAAACCTCTCTGTCATCCATAATTCCTTCATCTAACAGCAGGCTTTCAAATAAAATTATTGGGTCACGGGAGTTCCAATACTGGCGTTCCTCTTTTGTCATGTAGTTGTTTGGATCCCTCCTTGAATGTCCGCAAAGCCTGAATGTTTTTAATTCCAGAAGTGTCGGGCCCTCACCTTTCCTGGCAAAATCAGCTGCATCTTTTGCCCGCCTGTAAACATCCAGCACATCCATGCCGTCACCGATATCACTTCTCATTCCGTAAGCGCAAGCCCTGTCAGCTATGTTTCCAACTTTTGCAGTAAGCTTTATGCTAGTAGAGGCACCGTAAAGATTGTTTTCACATACAAAAATTGCAGGTACCTTGTAAATTTGAGCCATATTTAAACCTTCATGGAAAGCACCCTCGTTGGAGGCACCGTCACCAAAAAAGCTTACTGCCACTCTTGGCTCCTTCCTGAGCTTGAAAGCCAGAGCCATCCCCCCGACTATGGGAATATTGCCGCCTACAATAGCAATGGCCGGGAGCATCCCTTTGCTCAAGTCTCCAATATGCATCGATCCGCCCTTCCCCCTGCAGCAGCCTGTAGTTTTCCCATAAAGCTCTGCCATTATTGCATCCATCGATAAACCACGGGCAATTGCATGGCCGTGTGGCCTGTGGGTGGAAGCTATCACATCATCTTTTTCCAAAGCCCGGCAAACGCCAACAGCGCAGGCTTCTTGCCCAATATACTGGTGTATCGTACCCGGCATCTTGCCTTCAAGGAAAAGAAGCCTGATTCTTTCCTCAAATTCTCTTATTTCAATCATCCTTTCATACATTGCGATTGCTTTTTGGGCACCGATCTCTGAAAGGATTTTTCTCTTTTCATTTGAATTCAGGATATGGACTTTTGCGGTTGCAGGGCGGTTGGCTTCATCAAAAGAAGTCTTATAAGACATGGCGGCATCTTTCTTTTCAATGTCTTTTTCACTTATTGAAGTGGTTTGAATAATACCGGTGAGATTGCCTTTTTCAATTACCGATATCTCAACTCCTGAAGATGAACCAGGTTTTTCAACATCAACTGCAGGTACCGCCTTTTTTGACAGCTGTTCAATCAGTGCAATCACTTCACCGGTTTTTACCTGTGAATCCGGTTCAGATATAAGCTTTGTAACAGTCCCGCTTTCCACGCTTTCAAGTTCCATGATAACCTTGTCGGTCTCAACTTCGCATAGTGGCTCACCTCGCTTAACTTCCTGTCCTTCTTTAACAAGCCACCTCACAATCCTGACTTCATCAGTAGTCTGTCCAAGCTGAGGCATCTTAATTTCTACAGCCAAATCAACCTCCTAAACCTTTAAGCCTTATTATTGCTACCATATTGTATCATAAAATTCTCTATCACTGCTTGAACAGCCAATCTTGCTTTTGTGTGGATATCATTTTTAAAACCGGAACCAACAATATCGTACGGGTTGCTGCTTAGGCTTAAATTCTCAACCGTCTCTTTAATTTTTTGGAAATATACTTTCTTCAATATACTTCCGACATTTATTTTTCTGATACCTATTTCAATTGCATTCTTTATGTCATCAGGGTTTATATAGCTACCCCCGTGAAGAACAAGCGGTATTTTTACCTTTTTTTTGATTTCTACCAACGCATCAAGTTTAAGACGTATTTCTCTTTTTCCATGCATGTGGGCCTGTCCGATATTTAGGGCCAGGGAATCCACATTTGTCTGGTTAATAAAATTTATAGCAGATTCAGGGGTTGTAAATTTAAGATCATCAGGAAGTTCGGTAAGTTCACTTCCGATGCCGGGAAGGGATTCGAGCTCACCTTCTACGGCAACGTTTTTTTTATGGGCTTTTTTAACTACTATTGAGACCTTTTCAACTTGCTTTTCAAAGGAAAGTTTTTCATCAGTGAACATTACCATTTTATAGCCCATATCAATGGCACCAAGCACTTCATCTAATTTCGATGATTCATTAAAAATTGAACAAGCCGGTACTTTAATCTGTCTGCATGCTTCATCTGCAAGACTTGCATAAAGTTTTAGAGGGTCTTTTATAACACGGTCATAATGGGTTAAAAATATACCACTAAAGCCTAGAATAATCGGGGAATGCAATTTTTCTGCAGCATCATACGCTGCCAGCAGTGACTCAAGATTCCAGCTTTCAAAATATCCGACAGCATACCTTCTTTTTCCGGCATCCGTCATGAGCTCTTTAAAATCAACTAAAGGCATTAGATCCTCCTAAAAAAATATAATCCCCAAACATTAAATATCAGGCAATATTACACTTCCTGGAACAGGCTAAGGTTCTCTTCTTTTTCATGGAGGATTTCGATGAACTTGCTGACCAGCAGCGGGTCGAACTGCTTTCTTGAACACCTCTTGAGTTCCTTAATGGCTTCTTCTTTTAAAACAGGTTTCTTATAATGCCTGCCATAAATCATTACATCATAAGCATTGGCTATTGCAACAATTCTTGCAATGATTGGTATCTTGCTTCCCTTATGGTGGTGGGGATATCCTGATCCATCCCAGTTTTCATGATGTGCAAGAATTGCATCAGCGATTTTTACAAGATGAGAAGAAGATTTTGCAATCCTGTATCCAATTTCAGGATGCAGCTTCATTACCCCAAACTCATTGCTCTTAAGCTTTGTCTTTTTAGATAATATGCTGTCTTTTATTGCAACTTTTCCTATGTTTTGAAATAATGCAAGGAGAATTAAATCATCCATTTCACTTTTTGGAAGTTTTAGCGCTTTTCCCAGGGCGACAGCCCTGGTCTTTATTCTTTCTGCAATATCCTGTGATTCCTGGCTTTTATTTCTAAGCTTCTTCTCAATTGAAGATATGATCATGCTTGATATCTTTTTACTTTGAAGAAGTTTCTTTTGCTTCATTGAAACTTCTGCTTCTTTTATTATGTCTTCAATATTCAGAGTGATTTTATCCTTAAAAGCAAACCCAAGAGAAATCGTTAAAGGTATTTCATTGTCTCCAATACTTTTGCTCTTTTTTTCAATTCTTGAAATAACTTCTGATGCTGCCCTGCTGTCAGTCTTTGGCAAAAGTATGACGAATTCATCTCCGCCCCATCTTGCCAGGATATCGTCTACCCTGCAGGATTCCTTTAAGACCTTTGCAAGACTCTTGAGCAAGCTGTCGCCTTCCTTATAGCCAAATACATCGTTTACCAGCTTGAAGCCGTCTATGTCGCCCACTATAATGCTAAGTGGAAGCTGTCTTGCGGTATCAAGCCTTCGCAGTTCCTCTTCAAAGTAGCATCTGTTATAAAGGCCTGTTAAATTATCATGAAAGCTTAAATATCTTAGTTTCTCTTCAGCATTTTTACGGGTTTTTATATCCCGGATTACCAGGGTGAAAAAGAGTCCCTTCTCGGATTCCCATGAAGTTATTGAAACCTCAAGCGGTATACGGCTGTTATTCTTTTTCCTGCCTATAATTTCTATAAATTTTTCTTTGGAGCTCAACTTGTCGGCGGGTAATTTATTTTTAAATTTATTGTTGGATTTAGTATCATTAAAATTAAGCAGGTCCTGAGGTATAATAAGCCCCACCGATTTTCCGAGTATTTCAACTGACGTATAATTGAAAATCTTTACCGCAGCCTTGTTCCAGAAAACTATTTTTCTGTAAGAATCTGCAACAATTATTGCATCCTTTATTATGTTGGTAAGGGAATAAAAAATATCTTCAAGCAGCAGTTCTCTTTTTGTAATTTTAAATTTTGAAATTGTTTT
>CAZFFH010000106.1:0-4732 GCA_964518375.1 uncultured Actinomycetota bacterium | reverse complement strand
CTAAGGATTAAAAGGAACTTAACCCCTTACATAATCAAGAAATTGTAGTGCCCACAGAAGGCCTGTTTTAATCTTAATTTTGCGAAAAAGTGCGGAAGTCGGGTGCCGGCACCGATTTTTTTAAATTCAATTATGCCGATTATTAACGCCGCAATGCCCAATGCAAAATTTAATACTATTACCCAGGAGCAAACTACACCAACAATACCAAGCACTAGAGCAGTTATGGCAAGACCGCTCGGCTTATCTTCAGGAACTCCAACAACCTCAGCTTTTACTTCTTCCGGTTTCTGATCATTCATTTAAACCCCTCTCTTTCCTTCTTTTCTATTTTTTATTTTTTAATTGTTTATTATTTATCATATATTATTTATTTTCTATCAGCAGCCGGTCTTTTCTATCAGCAGCCGGTCTTGTATGTGTCATTTAAAATTTAAAAGTGCACAGTTTTTATTTAATTTAAAATTTATCTAACACAGCCGGTTTTATATGTCAGTAACCTATCTTTTATGTCAGTAACCTATCTTTTTTATAAAGCTTTTGGCATCTATATCTAAAATATGTTTTACCTGTTTTTTATCAAATCCTGCCCCGAGCGCTATTGTTTCCTGCCGACCCTCCCAATAAAGATCTAAATGACTGTGTGAATCACTGTTTACTAGAAACTTCACACCTGCTTGTGTTCCTATCTTTGCTACCACGCCATTTGAAAGGCTGTGCCCTGTCCTTGAAGTTATCTCGATATATATATCATTTTTTGCCGCTGTTTGTGCCTCTTCCAGGGTCAGCAGGCCGGGGTGAGCCAGAAAATCTACATATTTTGAATTAACTGCTTCCCGGTTTGTCCCGGGCTCTACTTTCTCCGCAATGCTTTCTCCATGTACAACTACAAGTCTTGCACCCTTTTCCTTGGCATATTTTGCCATTTCGTTAATACTTTTTACGGGTATGTTTGTAAGTTCGACACCGGGTATTGCAAGTATGTCCCAGTATTGATTTACCAAATTGCAGTCTCTTGTAACACTCTCTATGAGATTGTCTATATTGCAATAACTTGTATGGTCCGTAAATCCAATGTATTTATAACCTGAAGCATAGGCATATCTTGCAAGTTCCACCGGGCTGTTTCCGCCGTCTGAGAAAAAAGTGTGAGTATGAAAATCACAAATCATTTATAGGTCCTTTCCAAAACCTGATACGGAATTAAAAATATTTTACCAATATCACTGATAAAAAACTATAAAAAATAAAAATTAAAAAAAATATTATTAAAAAAAAATATTATTATATAATTTGAATACAAATTTTTAATTATTAATATTTTAGTTAAAGAAGCGCACAGTGAACTGGATTAATTTTATCGTTAATAATTTAGGGGCCTCTGTATGCCACCAGATTCCTGAAAGAAGCTTAAAAATGGGAGGCCTTATTTTACCCATTTGTTCCAGATGCTGCGGAATCTATATCGGGTTTTTTATTTGTGCGATTTTTATGTTTTTAATATTTAACAAAAGGGAAAGCGATCTCCCGCCTCTTTATATACTTATCATTTTAATTATTTTTATACTGTCAACAGTTGCTGATGGATCTCTTTCTTATTTTTCTGTTATTGAAACAAACAATATAGCAAGGTTTATCACCGGCTTTTTATCAGGATCTGCAACAATGGCAATCATTTACCCTATTTTTAATTATCAGTATTACAGGAATTCTTATAATATAAGAATATTTGCTTCACCACTTAAGTTCATTTTTTTCATTGCAGCTAATGCTTTGGTAATATTTATTACATTGCTGAAAATAGGATTGTTAAACTATTTCTATTACTATTTGTCCGCAGTTTCGGTAATTTTTACTTTTTATTTCGTAAATTTACTTATCATTCTTCTCTTTCCGGTTTTTAGCCGAAAAGCACCCGGACTATTCAGCAAGTATCTGGTTTTGCCCACGATTCTTGCGCTGATTCTGTCGTCGTTGGAACTACTGGCATCTTATAAGCTTCACATTTTCCTTATTAATATAAAAATATGAAAACCCTTGGGCAACCTCTTAACCTTATTGGTCCAGACCATAAATTTTCCATTTTCTATAATTCAATAGACAAATTTTTAAAAAGCAACTAATTGACACACTGTATAATTAATGATAAGTTTTCTAATTGATAATGAGCACTTCAAGTTAAAGTGAAAACATTATTTTAAATAAAGCCAGGTGAATTTTTTAATGGGCAAGCCCTTAAAATATATTTATTTTGACCATGCTGCAACTACTCCGGTTCTTCCTGAGGTAATGGATGCTATTAATAAGTGCTTTACAGAATTCTATGGCAATGCTTCTGAGCCTCATCTTCCAGGCAGGCAGGCAAAAGAAGTGCTTGAAAACTCTAGAGAGTTAATTGCCGGAGCTTTAGGAGCAAACCCTTCTGAAATTACTTTCACCAGTGGTGGAACTGAAAGTGATAATCTTGCGTTATTTGGGACTGCCGAAGCATACAGGAAACAAGGTAATCATATAATTTCATCAGAAATAGAGCATCCTGCAGTTTCAATGCCTTTAAAAACACTGGCCAGGCGAGGTTTTAAAATTTCTTTTGTGCCTGTTGACAGGTTTGGGATGGTTGACCCTTGCGATATTGAAAAAGCGATAAATAAAAATACCATACTTGTTTCAATAATGCATGCAAACAATATCGTGGGTACTATTGAACCAATTGAGGAAATTGGAAAAATATTAAAAGAAAAAAATATAATTTTCCATACAGATGCTGTCCAAACTTTCTGTAGTGCAAAAACTCTCGTTGATGAGTTAGGAATTGACTTGCTGTCAATATCCGGCCACAAAATTTATGGTCCCAAGGGTGTGGGAGCATTATATATAAGAAAGGGCACCAGAATTATGCCACATATTTTTGGCGGTGGCCAGGAAAGGGGCAGGAGATCCGGAACCGAGAATATACCGGGGATCGCAGGACTGGCTAAAGCTGCAGAGCTGGGCCAGAGAAACATTGATACAAAAATTAAAAAGCTTACCAGTATGAGAGAGTATTTAAAAAATAAATTACTGGACAGGATTGAAGAGGTAAGATTTAACGGCCATCCTGAAAAAAGGCTTCCCGGTAATTGTAATTTTTCTTTTAAGTATATAGAAGGAGAGTCGATAGTCCTGAAACTGGATATTAGCGGAATTGCTGTCTCCAGCGGCTCTGCCTGCTCTTCGTCATCTATGAAACCGTCACATGCTTTGGTGGCGATGGGGTTGTCTAACGTAGAAGCATTTGGCTCTTTAAGAGTCACCCTTGGCTTTGAAAACACCATGGAAGAAATTGATTACTTCCTTGAAGTAACTGAAAAAACTATAAAAGACTTGAGAAAAATATCACCGCTATATAAAAATTAAAGATAGAGGAGAAAGCTATGACAGCAATTACAAAAGATGATGTATTGAAAGCTTTATCAGAAGTATATGACCCTGAAATCCCAATAAATATTGTTGATATGGGGTTAATATATAAAGTAGATGTTGACGGGGAAAACAATGTTGACGTTGACATGACTATGACGACCAGGGGGTGCCCCATGCACTCTTTTATGGTAACACAGGCTCAAAAAAGAATTGAGAAAATGGAAGGAATCGGAAAAGTAAATGTAAATCTTGTCTGGAACCCGCCATGGTCACCTGAAATGATTTCTCAAAAAATCAGGGAACAAATGCAACAGAAACCTTAAATATCAAAAAGGTATCATAATAAAAAAGTATCGAAGGATTTCAAGCTTAAACTGAAAGGAACCTAAAATAGAGGACTTAAGACTTTATGCAGCACAAATAAATCCAATCGTGGGTGATTTTAAAGGAAACTTCGATAAAATTGCCTCACACATAGAGCAGGCTAAAAATCAGGGTGTTGATATCCTGGCATTTCCGGAGCTTGCGATTACCGGTTATCCCCCGGAAGACCTTGTACTTAAACCAGCTTTTATTGAAGAGAACCTTAAATATCTTGATAAGATAAAAAATTTATCAGACAGCATTGTTATAGTAATTGGATTTGTAAATAAAGACTTTGAAATCTACAATTCCGCAGCAATTTGTTCAAATAAAAAAATAATATCAATTTACAACAAGCAATTCCTTCCGAATTATTCTGTTTTTGATGAAGAGAGATATTTCCAAAAAGGTTTGGAAACCCTAATTTTCGAGTTAAGAGGCATGTCTTTCGGCGTTAATATTTGTGAAGACATTTATTATTCATCGGGCCCCGCCAAATCACAGGCGATACTTGGAGGCGCAAATCTTATTATAAATATTTCTGCATCCCCATATCATGTTGGAAAAGTTGAGGAAAGAGAAAAAATTCTTTTTACAAGAGCTGTAGATAATCGGGTAAACATAATGTATGTTAACCTGGTAGGAGGGCAGGACGAGCTCGTTTTCGACGGTGACAGCATGTTAGTCAATGAAAAAGGAAAAATCCTGGCAAGAGCAAAATCTTTCGAGGAAGATTATTTCATCTTTGATCTCGATACTGAAGAAGTTAATTCCACAAGACTGCAAGACGCTAAGTTTAAAAATCAGAGGGATAGCGCCGAAGGTGAAACTGTCCCCTTAAAAGTTATAAAAATCGATGATTTTGCAAAAAACAGCAACCAAACTAAAAATAAGAACCTTGCAGGTATTGAGCAATATGATTTAATATTTGACAGGTATAAAGAACTCATATCCTGCCAGGAAGAGG
>CAZFFH010000105.1:3054-4751 GCA_964518375.1 uncultured Actinomycetota bacterium | reverse complement strand
TTTTTAAAAGAAATAGCCCATATAAAAGAGTTGCTTATTAAAAGACCTTAATTTTTAGTTTACCAAGCAGGATGTTTATAACCAGATATTAAGAGAGCTTGTAGTCCGATTTTTTATAAACAGCATTTGGTTTTTCGTATATCCTATCTATTCAAGAGACCATTCCACTATTTTTTTTGCAAACACTGCGTTATCCATGTCATCATAATGTTTATCATCAAATGGGATCATTTCTGATACATGAGGAATAAATAAAACCTGCCCAGCTCCTATGTTCTTTATTAAAGCAAAATAGTTCTTCTTGCTTGTTTTACTGCTTACAAACTCGCTATGCCATATCGACTTCTTATCAATATCATTAATATAGGTAGGTATTCTCATATAAGAGCTTGAACTTTTAATATAAGAAATCTTCAAACCACCGGTAAAATTTGAAAAAAGTTCTCCATCCAGTGTAATAGAATTTGTATGTTCCCTTAGAACATTTTCTGCGACAATGGAAACACCAAACAATTGCTCAAATGTGTCGTTATATCCTGTGGAATATTCATAATAGTAGCAGATAGCTTTTCCACCTTTATTTACATAATCATATAATTTAGTAAGGCGAGCATCATCGGGTTTAAGTAAAATAGCAAGACTTATTGCATTATAAGCAGCAGATTCAAATTCCTTTATAAGATTCAAATTATATTCATAACCAAGTGTCTGAAATTTTGTAAAATCACTAAGGGAATAATCAATCAAGCAAATTTTATCCTTATTGATTTCTTCTCCGGATACTTCAGCTTCCTCCTCTTCTGAAGTTTCTTCTATTGCCGAAGTACTTTCAGTATCCTGACTGGTTTCATTAGTAGTCTCACCTTCCTTATATTTAGCCAACTCTTCTTCGAGTTGATCAACTTTTCCCTTAAGCTCTTCCACATCCTCATTGCTGGTCCTAAAACAGCCGGCAAAAAAAGTGAGCGAAATGATGATTAATACAATTATAAGCAAAGAAAGTATTTGTTTTACCCTCATATTCCATCCTTAATACTCTAAATTTATATTTAACTTTTAATGTTAATTATAATACTTCTTTCTTTAATATTTATCCACATATTTTGCAATATTATACCAATATATTATGAGTTAGATTAATACAATATAAAACATTTTATTATTTTGTTCTCAAGCAGTGCAATTCTATTTGATATTGTAAGAAGGGAATAGCAACATAAGACTTAATATTATTTGAGCTTTTTTAGATATCTTTGATACAATTATCTTTTTGCTACCCCAGGGTGTGAAATTTCGAACTAATTTTTAAAAGTACTTATAAAAGTTAAAGATTTTTTGGGGAATTATCCTTAATTATAATTTTTCACTAAAGTTGTTTTTATTTCCATGATATAATAAACAAACAATGGAAGAAAAAGATTTTAAAAAACTTTTAATTGAACAAACTGAAGAAATTAAAAGACACAGTAAAATGCTACTTGAGGAATTCCAAAGTCAATTAAAAGTTATAGCTGAAGTTCAGATTGACCACAGCCATAAACTTAATGCTCTTCTAGAAATGGTAGCTAATAATACAGAAAATATCGAACTGATTAAAAGCATGCTAAAACGGAAAGTGGATATTGAAGAATTTGAAGCACTCGCTAAAAGAGTTATGGTTTTAGAAAAAAAGCTTTTACCATTCAAATAGATTGTTA
>CAZFFH010000105.1:0-2954 GCA_964518375.1 uncultured Actinomycetota bacterium | reverse complement strand
CACACATTCTCAACTAAAATCTCCATCCACCCATGTGTTCAGTTGGGAAAATACCATATCCACCTGAGATTGGGTCACGGAAAATTGGGCAGCCTGGAGGAAAGTAAGAAAGCAGACTAAAAGCTGCAATATTTAACAGGATAAGCACTATTCCAATTATACTTAATATTTTGTAGTGTCTCTGTACTAACATAAGTCTATAACTAATTATTTGGGCTAATGCAACCGATATAAAAAAATTTGTGATATCGACTGCCAGGTTTTCTATCCCTAAAGATACTACAAGATAATATATTCCTGTAATAAAAACTCCGATAAGCAGGAATGAAACCCCTTTTGCTATTAAAAAATTCTTTACCTTTCGTCCCCAGATAAAAAACTCTAAGATTGCCCAGATAAAAGCTGGCCAAAATCCTATTTTAATATGTTCCCATACACTTTCATTGACTGCACCAAAAAGTCCCACAATAGTATTTTTTCCGCTAAGTTCAAATATAAAATGGAAAGATGCACCTATAAGGAAGATAAATAAAATTCCCCACATTTCCCATTTCAGAATTCTTTTTCTATCAGGTTGAACATACATTTGGATTGAAACCTCCTATATTTTTTTCAATTTTAATAATTATTTTAATTTTTTCTGTTTGCCAATGTTATAGTCAGTTGTAATATAGTTGCAAAGATACCCCAGAGAGCATAAGGGATATTTACAAAACTAACCCAACTTGCATAGGGATAAATTGAATAAAGTGCCCACAGAAGGGTGCCAACCGTTAAGATTATATCAACTGAGGCGAGCACATTATTCTTCAGTCTAAACTGAATGGGGGTAAAGGCAAAATTAAAAATAAGGTTAAGGATAAAGGGTAGAAGAACAATAAAAGGAATAATATTTTTAATATATAGATAGACTACATAACCAAATGAAACAAAAATAATAATATAAAGCCCAGTCCATACAAGTCCAAAAAGCCGACCTGGAGGAGCCCATATTGGTTTTTTTAATTTTTTATAATAGTTGGATGTTTCCATTTCCTTATTTTATAAAAGTTAAGTGTTTTTGACTATTAGTTATTAAACCTATATCTAAAAAAATATTGATAATTGAATAGAGTTTAATGGCTGCCCCAAGTAGTGAAATTTCGAACCAATTTTTGAAGGAATTAAATAAAGTTATGGATTTTATCTACTCACTTTAACTCAGAAGTGCAATTTGGACATCTTGTAGCTTTAATATCTATAGTCGTAAAGCAATAAGGACATTGTTTGGTAGTAGCAGCTTCTTTTTTCTTAAAAGAACTCATAGCCTTTATTATGAAGAAAAAAACAACAGCAATGATTAAAAAGGTTATAATTGTGTTTACAAAAATACCATAGTTTAGAGTTACGGCTCCAGCCTGTTTTGCTGCCGCAAGTGTTAGATAAGGACCTGTGGTACTGCCTTCCCTTAACACCACAAAAAGATCTAAAAAATCAACTTTCCCCAGTGCCAAGCCAATGGGAGGCATAATAATATCATTTACCAGGGAATTAACAATAGCACTAAAAGCAACTCCTATGGTTAGGCCAATAGCCAGACCTACAACATTTCCTCTACTCACAAAATTTTTAAATTCTTTCCACATATTCCACCTTCCAAAATATAATGATATTGAAATGAAAACACTGGTTTTTATTATTATAAATTATTAGGTTATTATTTTTAATACTTGGCTTGGCTGGCCACTTTACGCAAAGTTAGAACCAACTTATTGAGCTCAAATGGGGATATTTTTATTCCTGAATTGAGCTAAATATTATTTTCCAACATTTTAAAGTTGTGATAAAAATCTTTGTCTATTAAGTTAGATTACAAAAATTCTTTTTTTCAATGAATTATCATAATCTTTTAAATTATAATCCTTTTTTAAAGTATCTCTTACTTATTGCCAACAGAATCATTGTTATAATTAAGGGCATTATCACTGACACCCCAAGTATTATAGAAATTTGCCAATCTCTTAAAGTAATATTATTAATAATTTCCATTTCTTTTGGAGCAAAAGCCATTACACTGAGTAAGCCTTTAATATTCTGTTTATACAAGGTAATTGCTGTTGATAAAATGAGAAAAATTAAATATACAATACTTCCATACCAGGACCAGCTCTTTAATCTGAGTAAGCCCCAAATTAAAAAACCAATTAAGAAAATAAAAATATCTATCAATATAAAACCATTTAATCCTGACAATAACTTTCCAAATAACGGGAAAAAGCCATTAAACAGAAAGTGTATATGAAATACAATTATAAAAAAAATGAATAACACTGTAATTGTTTTAACAATAATGGGGATTTTATTTACCAAATTATTATTGTTTTGGTTTACATTATTTTTAATTTTATTAAAAGTTAACAATACATTTTTTGTCCTGTAAAACCATATCATGATTAAAGGGATAGCAGGGTAAACCAATAATATAGCAATCACCATTAATATAATTGAAGGGCTCTTAACGCTAAACATAAATATTAATACTAAAGTTAGAGGAGCTCCAATTACCATCCATGCCCACAGAACTGCAACTGACAAACTCCTGGCCCATTCACGCAATTTTAAATGCCCATAGCCAAGAATAATAAATAATACAGCAATTAAATAATATGCAATTACTTGTATGGTTATATTTGCAAACATAAGAGAACCCATACCAAAACCTTCAAAATAAAATCTGCCTCCTTTTGAAAAAAGATAATAAGAATATATCTCTATTGGTGCTATAAATGCAGAAGATAATCCAATTAATAAAATAAGAGAGCCTAATAAATATATGATTTTACTTTTATCTTTAAAATTTATTTCATCCATTTTTAAATAGCTGTAATTTTTAATAAAGTCTTGAAGTCAATTTAATTAAGATTATATCAAAAATTAGGTGTAAATTAATTAAGATATTAATAACGAAGATGTCT
>CAZFFH010000104.1:1215-4759 GCA_964518375.1 uncultured Actinomycetota bacterium | reverse complement strand
TGGCTAATTTCGTTTTTTTCATACCGGGAAAGCTCGGCCATAGTCTTATTATCATAGCCACCTGGAATGAATATACAATCATATCCAAAACCACCGAAACCCTTCTCTGCAAATCCAATACAGCCTTCGCAAACTCCTGAAGAGGTTTTCAGCAATCCTTTTAAAGGATCCCATAAAATCATCTCACAAACAAAACGAGCTGTCCTGTCTTTAAGAGAATTGCAGTTTTCAAGTTCGCCAAGCAATTTTTGCCTGTTTTCTTCATCAGTTGCATTCTCCCCTGCATACCTTGAAGATTTAACCCCCGGTTCCCCGAATAGGGCATCAACAACAAGTCCTGAGTCGTCAGCAAGCGTGACGGTATTTGTAAATTCGGAAATTGATTTTGCTTTCAATGTGGCATTTTCAATAAAACCTATACTGCCTTCATCAATATCAGGAAAGTTTTCAAAATCTTCGAATGTGAGCCATTCCACTTCCGGCAAATTGGTAAAGAAGCTCTTTATCTCCTTGATTTTTCCTTTATTCTTTGTACCAATTACAATCTTCATCATATAACCCATTCCACATGACGTATTTAATTTATTTTAGATTTTTACCGGACATCTTTTATAAAATTTTTTTATTGGCTTAAATATTCTTAAATATCCTGGCTCAAAATCTTTTTCTGATAACCAATTATTTCACTGATTGCTTTGGAAGCTTTGTCGAGCATCATATCAAATTTTTCCCTGTAAAATGGATATCCTTCCGCACTTGATTGTATTTCTATGAATTTACCGCTGGAATTCATTACGACATTCATGTCTACCTGTGCAGCAGAATCCTCGGCAAAGCACAGGTCTATAAGAATATCATCATTCACTATGCCAAGACTAACAGCAGCTACGAAATCTGTAATGGGTATTTCTGGCAAAATCTTCCGGTCTACCAGAGAGTGCAGGCAATCAAATAATGCAATGAAGCTGCCTGTAATCGCTGCAGTTCTCGTGCCTCCATCAGCTTCAATAACATCGCAGTCCAGCCAAATCGTTTTCTCGCCAAGTTTCTTCATGTCCACCGCACACCTGAGTGACCTGCCAATAAGCCTTTGTATTTCATGGGTTCGGCCGGATATCTTGCCTGTCACCTGGGGGCGGATAATCCTGGTAGGGGCCGATTTAGGTATCATATCATATTCTGCAGTAATCCAGCCGCTTCCCTTACCTTTTAAAAAAGGCGGCACCTTGTCTTCAACTGAAGCTGTGCATACGATCCTTGTCTTTCCCATTTCTATAAATACAGAACCTTCGGTGTGGGAAATAAATTTTCGTGTTATTTTTATTGGCCTTATCTCGTCATGTTTCCTGCCATCAATTCGATCTTCCATTAATTAAACCTTTCAGTTATTTTATTATTTAGTACATGTTAAGCTTTATTTTCTTAACTTCTTCTATCTCCGTGCCTAAGAATATTTTGCTAATCTCAAGAAATTTACCGGCGTCACCGGTTTCATAAAAAATTCTACCAGGTTTTAAAGATTTTTCTGATTTAATTTGATTTGCACCAAGCACCTGCCTTACATCCCTTGCAGTTTCAACGGCTGAACTAATAACTTTTACACCTTCATTGCAACATGATTTTATCTCGCCTTCAATAATTGGAAAATGAGTGCACCCTAGTATAAGAACATCTATATCATATTGATTCAGTGGTTCGACATACTCGTAAATTAACTTTTTTAAAGCATTGCCGTCCAGTACTCCTCTCTCAATGTATTCTACAAGAAGCGGCGCCGCAACCTGGTAAACATCTATATCAGGGTTTATTTTATTAACAGCAAATTCATAATCCCTGCTTGCAACCGTGCCTTTTGTAGCAATCACGCCCACTTTATTTTTTATAGTATTACCTGCAGCTGTTCGGGCCCCAGGCTCAATAACTCCTATGATAGGAATGTCAAATTCCCTTTTCAAATCTTCAAGCGCGGCAGCAGTTGATGTATTGCATGCAACCACTATTAATTTTACTTCGCAATTTGAGAGAAATTCTGTTATCTTGAATGCAAAGTGCCTTACTTCTGTAAGTTCTCTAGGCCCGTATGGAAACCTTGCGGTATCTCCAAAATAAATGGTGCTTTCCTCCGGGACAGTACTTATTATTTCCCTTAGTACAGTTAAACCCCCCACTCCTGAATCAAAAACACCTATAGGTCTGTTATCCAAATTAAATCTTTCTTAAAATTATTTATTAACTAAATATTATGAACTTAATATAAAAATAAATAAAAATTTTATCTGTTGTAAATAATAATATACGTATTTATTTATTGATATGCTTATTTATTTATTAATATGCATATTTAAACTTTTTTATCGGCCTTGCACAAATAATAAATCCAACCACCATTGTTTAACTCTTCTTCATCGGTTGTTTTTAGCCCATTTCTTGAATAAGAAAATATTTCTATAAAGCCTGCTCTCTCTAACTGCCGCAGCTGCTCGTGGTAAGATATATAAGAAATCTTTGCCTTGCCATTTAAAGAATTATCGTATATGCGAGCATAATCCTTTTCCCTGAACCTTGCAATTAAATCAACCATTTTAAAACTCTTGTTGAGCAGGGCCAACCTGAAAGCCCTGCATTTTGTTTTCAATAGACAAGCTTGGCGCTTAATCGGATTTTTAATTCCATATATATTTTTATTATTATAGTCATTTAACTTAAAACTAAAAAGATTGTGCAGATTCTTCCAGTTTAAATTATGTGAAGAAAAACAAAAATATCCATTGTTTTTGAGCACCCTTCTTATCTCCTTTAATGCCTGCAGCCTGTCTTGATGGCCAAAGCTGTCAATCCCATTAAAACTGAATAAGACAAAGTCAAAAGAATTATCTTTAAACTCATTCATGGACCCAACATCAGCCTCGATAAATTTATATTTATCTTTAAACTTTTCTCTGCAAATCTTAACCATCTGAGAGGCATAGTCAGCGCCAATATAGCTCTTTGCAGCGGGGGCAAAATACGAAGTGGTCCTGCCTCCTCCAACGCCCATATCCAGCATGTCCATACTTGCCAGCTGGCAAAAAAGTTCATCCAATATAGCAATTTCAGGCTTTTCCAGGTAGTTTCTCCGGGCATAATCGTTGTATATTTTTTTTGAATTATATAAACCCTTTTGGCTTGGCATAAATTTAGCCTCGATAGATAGTTTTAAAAAAATTCAGTATATTATAATAAAAATAAGTAAAAAATTTAAGGGCTCAGGTGCAGAATCCCAATGCTAACTTATAAACTTCATGAACTTATAAAATCATCCAGTAGAACTATATTATAATTATGTGATTTTAAAGCTTCGTAAAGTTTCTTATCTGCGGTTATGAACGGGGCTTTATATTTTTCTGAAATAGCTATATAGATTGAATCATAAATTGAATTATTTGTTTTTTTCGATATTTCATATGCATTTATGTAATCCTTGGAATCTAATTTTATGAAGATCAATATATGGAAAAGTTCTTTAAGTATTTCTTCCAATAATGCCGCATCTATCTCTGTCCTG
>CAZFFH010000104.1:0-1115 GCA_964518375.1 uncultured Actinomycetota bacterium | reverse complement strand
ATATATTCTTCAACCTGGTTGAAATATGATTTTACTGCATCTGCGAAAAACTCAGAACGGTTCTTTTTTATTTTCTTTTTATAATTGTCAACTTTTTCAAGAAGATCTTTAGGTATTGAAATATTTATTACAGCCATTTTAACCTTCACCTTATTTGAATATTGATAAAATCTTAAAAGCAGTTTTATTATAACAAATTTGTATAAAATTTTATATAAGTATTTTGTATAAAATTTTAATTATAATGATGATTAGTTAGATTAAAGCTATCTATTATTAACAATACTTTGTCAGTGCCCGGAAAATGATAGAAGAAACTACAACATCTAATAGCTTAAATGTCGAAGAAGCTACAACCATTTATATCGAAATGAGATGCTTTTGAAGGCATCTTTGTAGGCAGAGCTTTAAAATATCTATTATCACCGGCTTGGGATAGCCTTTTAGTCCCCATATTTTTAATAAATCGATGATTTCACCAGCAAGTTTTTCAAATTCGCTATCCGGTAGTTTTGCATCCTTAAATGAAACAGGGCTTCCAATCTTTTTGAACCAGTTTTTTAACTGCTCGATGCCTTTTACTGCTGCGGTTTCCTGGCTTTTTTCTTTGATTCCAAAAATTGTCTCTGCAAACCCTGCAAACTGGCTTATATTTTCTTTATATTTATATTTCATCCAGGCAGGAATAATGATAGATAGTGCAGCTCCGTGGGCTATGTCATATTGCGCACCAAGAATATGGGCAAACATATGGTTAGGATAGGAAGAGTCTTTGATTTTACTCCGGGATGTTCAAATACTGTCAGGCCGGCCTCATTTAAGGATTTCATTACAGTATCATATATCCCACTCTTTTTAGTGCTACTCTTTCCATAGACAAGCAGGAGTTTTTTTCCGTACTCTTTTGCGTATGAACCTATTTCAGATACTCTTCCTTTTCCAAACACGATCCTGGTAGGGATGCAAAGCTCGAAATTTTTCATTAATTCTTCCTTTTTTAAAAATTTATAATAAAAAATCTTATGAATTTGTAGTGTGCTGCTAAATTAAAGATTTTTACAGTATGGCATCAATTTTTTCATCAGTCAACGCTTATTAACATGGTTCGAATCCTC
>CAZFFH010000103.1:0-4867 GCA_964518375.1 uncultured Actinomycetota bacterium | reverse complement strand
TTTTGAAAAATTACTTAAAAATGGAGGCTTTCCGGAGCCATTTATAAAAAATGATTCCAGATTCTTAAATCGCTGGAAGACACTACGCCGGGAACAGTTGGTAAGGGAAGATATACGGGATTTAAGCCGTATCCAGGAATTAGGGCAAATCGAGATTTTAGCTGAAATATTAAAATATCAAGCGGGCCAACTGACCAATTACTCAAATATTGCTAAAAAAATCAATGTATCTTCTACTACGGTCCGTCGCTGGATTAAAGTATTGCAGTCCTTTTATTATTGTTTCAGTATCCAGCCATGGTCTGCGAATATTCCACGCTCTCTTATCAAGGAACCAAAAATTTACCTGTGGGATTGGATAAATGTTGATGAAGATGGGAGCCGTGCAGAAAACTTAGTCGCATCTCATCTGTTAAAAGCTGTTCATTTCTGGACAGATTATGGTCTGGGACAATATGATTTATGGTTTTTAAGAGATAAAGAAAAGCGGGAAGTAGATTTTTTGATCTCAAAAGATAAAAAAGCATGGTTTTTAGTTGAAGTAAAATTATCATCAAAGGGTGGCATAAGTAAGAATTTAGCTTATTTCCAGGATAAAGTTAAGGCAAAACATGCATTCCAGGTGGTTTTTGATATGGATTATGTCCAAAGGGATTGCTTCAAACAAACAGAGCCCATAATCGTCCCTGCTCAAACATTTTTAACCCAATTAGTCTAAAATTATTGCTTTATTGTTTTAACTGAGACATTATAATGTTATTTTAAAATCATGATAATTAATTTTAGGAAGATAAAAAGATGGATGAAAAAGATAAGAATGTTTATGAGCCGATGATACAGAAAACTATGGAAAAAAGTAAAAAATCAAAGTTTGCAAACTATTCTGATATTTTTGTGGGCAAAAAAGGATTCTTTGCATTTTTAAAATATGAGATCCTCACAACATGGTTTTCGGCCTGGCCCGGAGCTGTCGGAATAGCATTAAGGTCAATGTTCTACAAATTCCTTTTTAAGAAAGCCGGTAAAGGGGTTATCTTTGGAAAATCTGTCACTATTAGAAACCCGCATAAAATAGTAATCGGCAATAATGTGATAATAGATGAAAATGTAATGCTTGACGCCAAGGGAGTTGATAATGAAGGTATCATCATTTGTGACGGTGTGTATATTGGAAGAAATACAATTATTTCCTGTAAGAATGGTGACATCATTTTAAATAAAAATGCCAATATAGGATTTAACTGTGAAATTTATTCTCTTAAAAAAGTTGAAATTGGAGAAAATGTCTTAATGGCTGCTTATACCTATATCATAGGTGGCGGACACATGTCATCAGATGTTGAAACCCCTTTTAGGGACCAGGAAAAGCATGCAGTTGGTATTAAAATTGGCAACAATGTGTGGCTTGGAGCAAAAACCATAGTAATGGATGGTTGTGATATTGGAGATAATTCAATCATTGGAGCCGGGGCAGTAGTAACTAAAAGCATCCCGGATTATTCTGTAGCAGCAGGAATACCAGCCAAAGTAATAAAAGACAGGAGAAATGGATAAAAAACAAAAAATAGAATTTTTCAATTCTGCAGCAAAAGACAGAGGGCATTGGAAAAAGAAAAACAGGTATTATTATAAAAAAATAACCCGGTTCATGAAATTTGTTGTTCCCGAAGGCAGCTCGATTCTTGAGATAGGGTGTGGCACCGGGGACCTTCTAAACGACCTTAAACCCGGCAACGGCGTGGGTATAGACTTCAGCGCAAACATGGTTGAAATTGCTAAAAATAATTATCCCAAGCTTACATTTATTGAAATGGATGCCGAGGACCTTAACCTGGATTATAAATTTGACTACATAATTCTATCGGACCTGATTGGATATCTTGATGACGTACAAACAGTATTTGAAAAACTCCACACTGTTTGCCATTCTAAAACAAAAATAGTGGTAACCTATTATAATTTCCTGTGGGAATCAACACTTAGGTTAGGAGAGAAGTTAAAACTGAAGATGAAGGAATATCACCAGAGCTGGCTTTCAAGATCCGATATTTTAAATCTGCTGGACCTTGCAAATTTTGAAACAATCAGATCCGGATCAATTTTATTGTTGCCAATTTACATCCCTATCCTTTCAGAATTGTTAAACAGATATATCTCGAAATTTTTTTACTTAAGCAATTCATGTTTTATTAATTATTCGATTGCAAGGCCGATGCAAGAAGAAGTTGCGGTGAATAATGGCTACAGCTGTTCAGTTATAATTCCTGCAAGAAATGAAACAGAAAGCATAGAAAAGGCAGTGCAGGAAATCCCGGATATGGGCAGTTTTACTGAAATAATTTTTGTTGAGGGTCATTCAAAAGATAATACCCTTGAAGAAATAAAAAGGGTATGTGAAAAATATAAAGATACAAAGAATATCAAATATTATGTCCAGGATGGCAAGGGTAAAAAAGATGCCGTTTTTAAAGGATTTGATATGGCAAGCGGTGACATCCTGATGATTTTAGATGCTGACCTGACTGTTGCTCCCATGGATCTTCCAAAATTTTATAACGCAATTGCATCAGGGAAAGGCGAATTCATAAATGGCAGCAGGTTTGTCTATCCAAGAGAAAAAGAGGCAATGCGTTTTTTAAGAATGATGGCAAACAAATTTTTCAGCTCGCTTTTCACATGGATTTTAGGAAAATATTTTAAAGACACATTGTGTGGCACAAAAGTTATTTTTAAGAGTGATTATGAAAAGTTAAAAAAAGGCATGGATTACTTTGGAGATTTTGACAGATATGGAGATTATGACTTAATCCTTGGTTCATATAAACAAAATTTAAAGATTATCGAGATACCGGTACATTATAAGAGCAGGACCTATGGTTCTACAAATATTGGCATGTGGAAAGGTGGCACTAATCTACTCAGTACTGCTTTTCATGCAATGAGGAAAATAAAATTTATTTAAGACAGTTCTCCAAAGGGAGAAACTATTTGGCAGAAGAATTAATATACCAGCCAATTGTCTTTTTAAGACCTTCGTCAAAATTTGTTTTTGCCTTAAATCCAAATTCTTTGGCAGCCCGGGATACATCAAGACACCTTCTTGGCTGGCCATCAGGTTTTGAAGAATCCCAGACGATGTCGCCTTTATACCCAATCAAATCTTTTATCTTTTCGGCTAAATCCTTAATCGGGGTTTCAATTCCTGTCCCAATGTTTACAGGTTCTGGTTTGTCGTAAGACTGCGCAGCTTTGACAATTCCTTCAGCACAATCTTCAGCATATATAAATTCCCGGGTAGCTTTCCCGGTTCCCCAGACAATGACTTCGCCTGTGTCATTAATTTTAGCCTCATAAAATTTCCTAATTAAGGCGGGTACGACATGGGAAAATTTTGGGTCAAAATTATCTCCCGGACCATACAGGTTTACAGGAAGCAGAAAAATTGAATTAAAACCATATTGCTGCCTGTATGCCTGTGATTGTACAAGAAGCATTTTTTTCGCCAATCCATACGGGCCGGTTATTTCATCAGGATAACCATTCCAAAGATTCTCCTCCCTGAAAGGTACGGGGGTAATTTTTGGATATGCGCATATTGTCCCGATTACAACAAATTTCTCAATATCGTTGACGCGTGCTTGTTCAATAAGCTGAATTCCCATAATCAGGTTGTCATAAAAATAACTTCCCGGTTTGCCCAGATTGGCCCCTATTCCACCAACCGTGGCAGCAAGATGAATGACAATATCTGCTTTAGCGGATGCGTACATTCTTTTTATTACATTAACATCTCTTAAATCATATTCTTCAATAATCGGGATAAAAATATTTTTACATCCTCTTTCATCCAACTTCCTTACAACAAACTTGCCTAAAAAACCGGCTCCACCTGTAACAATTACTTTTTTATTTTTTAAATCTAACATAAATTCCACCTTGGTAAGATAATTAAAAAACATTAAAAGTAAAAATAAAAATATTAACTTATATGCATTATCTTCTGTTTAACAAGGTTTTTAATTTATAACTTAAGTAAATTATATCAAAATAAAAATAATATTTATTTAATTTTTTATGGTTACCGGAGTAATCCTAATTTTGTTCAACATCCGGAATCAGACTGCCATCACTGTCCAGGTATAGCGTCATTGTTTTAAAAATCTCACTTGCTGCAAGCTCGGTCCCAGCCTTGGTCCAATGCATGCCATCTGCTTTAATATAATTCTTTGGATCTTTAGACAATACGCTGTACAAATCTATATAAACAGCGCCATACTTCGGGCATAAATCATTTTTTAAAATATCATTAAAAACTGTATAATTTGCTTTGTTTAACCATTTTGGAATTGATGTATCTATAAAACCAACACCGCAAACAAAAACTTTGGCCCCGGTGCTGGCAGCCTGCCTTAAAAGAATATCCATATGATACCTGAATACCCCTGTCTCTTCACCTGCATCATTGGTGCCATATTCAATAACTAAAATATCGGGTTTATAGATTCTTACATCTTTGTCAAATCTTCCAATTGCCTGATTTGCCATCTCTCCCTTTACGCCGCTTGAGATTATATTAAATTTTGCATGCGTATACTGCTTTTCAAGAAGTCCGGCTAAAATTTCGGGCCATTTCGAAATAACAACATGCGAATCTCCCATACAAACTACAGAGTGAAATGCAAAAGGAGCTGTCTGGAGTGAAGTACTGTCCAGTTCTATTTTTTGGCCACTTGCTTCTAGAAAGAAACCGGATTTAATTTCAGTTTCAAAAGTAAGATAATCCGCAACAAAAACGTTAAATGAAAATTCTTTTACTTCGCCCCTTTTTAGCTTTTCTATTTTCCATTGCAGCAGGCTTTTATTCGGG
>CAZFFH010000102.1:0-4902 GCA_964518375.1 uncultured Actinomycetota bacterium | reverse complement strand
TCAAAATTTAACTCAAAATTTAAACAAAGTATGGTATAATATTGTAAAAATTTAACTTATTTTTTAGAGTGGCAAGATTCAGTTTTTACAAAAATAATAAAAGAGTGATAAGTAATTTATTAGTTTAGTTTTTGTTTACTTGTTACTCTTTATTAGCGTACCGGAGAGTTTTAATTTACTTGAGTTTAATTGATATTTAATTAAAGTAGTTTTACATGAGGTATAAGCTTTGAAGGAAGCAAAACAACCAAGTTATGATGCCAAAGACATAACCGTTCTCGAGGGACTGTCAGCAGTCCGGAAAAGACCCGGTATGTATATCGGGTCAACAGGTCTTCGAGGTCTCCACCATCTAGTTTATGAAGTTGTTGATAATAGTATTGACGAAGCAATGGCTGGATTTTGTGACAATGTCCTTATAGTAATAAACCTGGATAACTCAGTAACTGTTGTTGATAATGGCAGGGGAATTCCGGTAAAAAAAGTTGATAAATATAACAAGCCTGCTGTTGAAATAGTTCTTACCAAGCTTCATGCAGGAGGTAAATTTGGGGGCGAAGGCTATAAGGTCTCAGGCGGGTTGCATGGAGTGGGACTTTCAGTTGTAAATGCCCTTTCTGAAAAACTCCTGGTTGAAGTAAGAAGGGATGGATACATATTCAAACAGGAATATAAGCGGGGAGATCCGGTAACGGATTTGATAAAGGATGGAAAGACGGATACGCATGGCACTGTTGTAACTTTTTTCCCGGACAAGGAAATTTTTGAAGAAATTGATTATAAATATGAAATCCTGGCTTCCAGGATGAGAGAAATGGCTTTTCTCAATAAAGGTCTTAAGATAACAATGATAGACCGTAGAGAAACACCGGAAAAGAAAGAAGTTTATCAGTTTAGTGGCGGTATTGTTGATTTTATAAAGTATTTATGTGAGAAAAAAGAAGTTCTTCATAAAAACGTTATCTATATAAGAAACCAGGATGAAGGCCACGAGGTTGAAGTTGCCATGCAATATACCCTTAGTTATAACGAAAGCATATTTTCGTTTGCCAATAATATAAATACGACAGAGGGTGGCACGCATCTGGTTGGCTTTAAAGGTGCCATTACAAGAACCGTAAACGATTATGCAAGAAGCACCAACTTACTGAAGGAAAAGGATGAAAATCTTACCGGTGAAGATATAAGGGAAGGCTTGACGGCAATTATAAGCGTGAAATTAAAGGATCCTCAATTTGAGGGCCAAACAAAAACAAAACTTGGAAATAGCGAAATGAAGGGTTTTGTTGAGTCTACTGTAAATGCAAAGTTTGCAGAATTTCTTGGAGAAAATCCGACAGTCGGAAAAGCAATTGTTGGGAAATGTTTGGATTCTGCAAGAGCAAGAAATGCGGCAAAAAAGGCAAGAGACCTTACCAGGAAAAAATCTCTTTTTGAAAACAGTTCATTACCGGGCAAACTTGCTGATTGCTCTGTTAATGAGCCTGAACTTTGTGAGATATTCCTGGTTGAAGGGGACTCCGCCGGGGGCAGTGCAAAACAAGCCCGGGATAGAAGATTCCAGGCGATTCTTCCGCTGAAGGGTAAAATACTAAATGTAGAAAAGGCAAGGCTGCATAAAATTTTAAGTAATGAAGAGATCCAGGCTATGGTAACAGCAATTGGAACAGGAATTGGCGACGAGTTTGATGTAAAAAATGCAAGATATCACAGGGTAATAATAATGACCGATGCTGATGTTGACGGTGCTCACATCAGGACACTCATATTAACGTTTCTTTATAGATACCTGAACAAGATTATTGAAGAAGGTTACGTTTATATAGCTCAGCCTCCTCTTTACCAGGTCAGGCATGCAAAGGAAGTTTATTATGCATATAATGACAGGGAGCTTGCAAAAATTAAAGAAAAGACAGGAATAAAGGGAATTGCAGTGCAGCAATATAAAGGCCTGGGAGAGATGGATCCGGAGCAGCTCTGGGAAACAACAATGAACCCCGAAACGAGAACGCTTTTAAAAGTGGAAATCGAAGATGCACTTATTGCAGATGATATTTTTTCAACGCTAATGGGCGACAAGGTTGAACCAAGACGTGCGTTTATAGAAAAGAATGCAAGAGAAGTTTTATTTATTGATTTTTAGTTTGAGGAATTTAAATGGTTTTTGAACTAAGAGGAAAAGTAAAAAATGTAGAAATTGAATCTGAAATGCGGGAGTCCTACCTCAGCTATGCTATGAGCGTAATAGTAGGGCGTGCTCTTCCGGATGTAAGAGATGGTTTGAAGCCTGTTCACCGAAGAATTCTGTATGCAATGTCTGATATGGGCATGAGGCATAATACTGCCTATAAGAAGTGCGCAAGAATCGTAGGTGAAGTGCTTGGTAAATACCACCCACACGGAGATACTGCCGTGTATGAATCTATGGTAAGAATGGCCCAGGACTTTTCCCAGAGATACCCTCTTGTAGACGGCCATGGAAATTTTGGTTCAATAGATGGTGACAGCCCGGCTGCGATGCGATACACAGAGGCAAGGCTGTCTGAAATAGCAGAAGAACTCCTTGCTGATCTTGATAAGGAAACAGTACAATTTATAGATAATTTTGATAGCTCTCTAAAGGAGCCTTCGATACTTCCTGCAAAGGTGCCAAATCTTCTTGTAAACGGTTCATCAGGAATTGCTGTTGGTATGGCGACAAATATCCCACCCCACAATCTTGGAGAAGTCATAGACGGAGTAATTTACTGCATTGATAATCCCGATGCCACAATCAAGGACCTGATGAAAAGGATCAAGGGACCTGATTTCCCGACAGGCGGCATTATTATGGGTATTGAAGGCATAAGGGAAGCTTACCAAACGGGAAGAGGCAGAATTAAGCTAAGAGGCAGCGTTCATATAGAGCAACAGCAGGGTAAAGGAAAACCCCAGATAATAATCAGCGAGCTTCCGTACGAAGTTAAAAAAACCAATTTTATTGAGCAAATAGTGGAGCTGGTTAAAAATAAAAAGATTGAAGGAATAAGTGACCTGCGGGATGAGTCTGATAGAAGCGGCATGAGAGTAGTAATTGACCTGCGAAGAGATGTTATTCCAAATGTTATCATTAATACACTTTACAAACACACACAGTTTGAATCAACCTTTGGAATCATAATGCTTTCGCTTGTTGACGGAATTCCCAAAACCTTAAATCTTAAAGGGATAATTGATGAATATCTAAAACACAGGCACACAATTGTAGTTAACAGGGCAAAGTATGAGTTAAAAGTTGCACAGGACAGACTTCATATACTGCAGGGCTTGCTGATAGCGCTTGACAACCTTGATGAAGTGATTAAAACAATCAGATCATCCAAAGATGTCCCTACGGCTAAAGAAAGGTTGATGAAAAAGTTCAAGCTGACAGATATTCAAGCACAGGCAATCCTGGATATGCGACTCCAAAGGTTGACAGGTCTTGAAAGGGATAAGGTAAAGCAAGAATTTAAAGAGCTTGAAGAGAAAATTAAAAACCTCCAGGAAATCCTTGCAAGCGATACTTTGATTTACGGTGTCATAAAGGATGAACTTAAGGAAATAAAGAAAAAATATGCAGACGAAAGAAGAACTGAAATAACTGCAAGTTCTGCAGATCTCGATATTGAAGATTTAATAGCCGATGAAGAAAATGTAATTTCTATTACCCATTCAGGCTATATTAAAAGATTACCGCTCACAACTTACAGGAAACAAAAAAGAGGCGGGAAAGGCGTAACAGGCTTAAATCTTAAAGAAGACGATTTTGTAGAGCACCTGTTCATTTCTTCAACACATCACTATGTTATGTTCTTTTCAAATTTGGGCAAGGTTTATAGGCTTAAAGTTCACGAGCTTCCTGAAGGGAGCAGAATTTCAAAAGGCAAGGCGATTGTCAACCTGCTTCCATTTAAATCAGGAGAGCGAGTAGCAGCAATAATTGCCACCAAGGAATATAAAGAAGATGAATATTTGATTATGGCGACAAAAAGGGGTAAGATTAAAAAAACTCCTATGACAGAATATGACACATCCAGAAAAGATGGAATTGCAGCAATTGGCTTAATGCAAGGAGATGAGCTTATAGGGGTTAAAAGATCAAATGGCAAAGATGAAATAGTCATGGTTTCCAAGAAAGGCAAGGCAATAAGGTTTGCGGAAAAAGACTGCAGGTCAATGGGCAGGCCGGCACAGGGCGTAAATGGTATGAGACTTGCCAAAGGCGACCATGTTCTTAACATGATGGTTGCCCGTGAAATTGATGGAGATTTATTTGTTATAACAGAAAATGGATATGCAAAAAGGACCACTCTTTCTGAATACGGAAGGCAAAAAAGAGGAGGCCTGGGAGTAAAAACTATAAATATAACTGAGAAGAAAGGTGGAATTGCAGGTTCCGGGATATTAAAAGATGAGCATGATGTTGTAATTATTACTATTAATGGGATACTTATAAGGATTCCTGCAAAATCAATAAGAAGGACGGGAAGAGCAACTCAGGGAGTAAGAGTCATGAATGTCTCAGAGGGTGATTACGTAGCTTCTTACGCCATAGTTGCTTCAGAAAGCTAGGTAAATTTAATAGATTATTATAGGCAATTTATTTTTTAAGGTTGCAATATTAATTTTTTTAATTATTTAATATAATGTTTTTGTGACTTTTACAAATGTTTTTCGTCAGGAGATGTAAGAATCTGTAAAAAAATGATTACTGGAAGAAAAATTATAAATTATTAAAAATAATAAAAAGACAGGGGGATTTAATGGCAGATGTAATTAATGTAGACGAAGATGCGAACAAGAAGAGTTCGACAGGAATGGATCCAAAGATAGCTGTTCTGCTTTCTTATCTGTTCAGCTGGCTTGGTGGGTTAATTTTCT
>CAZFFH010000101.1:0-4921 GCA_964518375.1 uncultured Actinomycetota bacterium | reverse complement strand
GGTATACGCAGCAGAAGAGTCTTCGGAAGAGGAAGAATCTTCAGAAAAAGAAGAGCATAGCTCGTCAAATTATGGTGATAGTGAAGTTCAAGCTTCCGGTGATGACTCAAGATTTAGCAACGAAGAGGACTTAACTCTTTAAAAAATAGATTACCATAAGGATTATGTAATTAAATAAGTTTCTTTTATTGTTTAAAAGCTCTCTGTCTTTTTGAACAAAAAAATCAGCCTGGTTTTTCGGGAAAATCTCATAATCTGTTTTTCCTATTATATCCTTTGCTTTTTTACCGACAAAGTTTTCAAAAGCGATATTTACTATTAAAAATTTTAAGTCGATATATCAAACATATTTTCCTTTTTTTTTAAAAAACTCTTTTAGTATTGTCAACGATATACCGGATAAAAAATAATTTACAATGACGGTTATGCTGACCTCTACATTAAAAGCACCTGAATTTATATTAATAAAATATTTTATTATTTAGTATAATATTTTATATAGTATTGTAAAAACGTTTATTTTAATTTATAATAATACAAATGATTATAAAATACTCAAAACAGGATGGCAAGATTGAAGTATGCTGCACAAAAGATGGAGCAGAGGTAGTTTTTTTTGTAAGAGATAATGGAATAGGAATACCCCAAAAACAGCAAAAAAGATTATTTGAAAAATTTTTCAGGGCGGACAATGCGGTTCTGTCTGAAACAGACGGGACTGATTTAGGTCTTTATATTGCGAAAGCAATTGTCGAGGCCCACAATGGAAAAGTCTGGTTTGACTCTGCGGAAAATAAAGGCACTACTTTTTATATTAAATTACCACTTTAAGCTAAAATACTTGTGCTATTTGAAAACTTTGACAAAAAATATATTCAAAACAAGTGACATAAAAATGACAAAAGAACAAACAGAAATCAGTAAATTGGAAATGCTAAATGCTCTGATGGAAAATATTCCTGACAGCATTTACTTTAAGGATTTAAAAAGTAGATTTATTAAAATCAGCGAAGCTTTAGTTGAGAGATTGAAGATAAATAATTCTGATGAAGTATTAGGAAAGACTGATTATGATTTTTTCACCAAAGAGCATGCAGCCAAAGCATTCCGTGACGAACAGTATATTATAGATACGGGTGTCCCACTCATGAAATTTGAAGAAAAGGAAACTTACGAGGGTAGAGAAGACAAGTGGGTATCAACTACAAAAATGCCGCTTTGCGATGAAAAAGGAATAATTATTGGAACATTTGGAATTTCAAGAGATATTACAGATATTAAAAAAGCAGAGAAGGATTTAAAACACTTAAACGATGTTCTTCGTGCAATCAGGGATATTAATCAGTTAATAGTCAAAGAAAAAAATATAAGAAATCTCATAGAAAATGCCTGTAAAATTTTAACCGAAAACCGTAGATATTATCATGCCTGGATAATTCTTTTTGGCAATACAGGAAAAATTACAGAATATGCAGAAACCGGGGTGGGTAAAAATTTTATATCTTTGGTAGAAAACCTAAAAAAAGGCAAGACTTTAAACTGCTGGAAAAAGGCTATGTCCAGTTCTGGGGTTGCATTAATCAATAATCCTAAAGCAGATTGTATTGATTGTATCTTATCAAGTACCCATGGTGGTAGAGGTTTAATGATAGTAAAGCTTGTGCATGATAAAAAGGTGTATGGGATTCTTTCCACTTCCATTCCACTGGAATATATTGAAAGCAAGGAAGAACAGGAATTGTTTGGTGAAATAGCTAATGATATTGCTTTTGCCCTTTATAATTCAGATCTGGAGCAAAAACGTAAACAAACAGAAGAAAAATTAAAAACTGCCTTAATCAATGCTGAAAAATCTTCAAAAAAAGCCCTGGTTGCCGATAGTGCAAAGAGCGAGTTCCTGGCAAATATGAGCCATGAAATAAGGACCCCGATGAATGCAATAATGGGGTTTTCCGAAATACTTAAAGAACAGTTAATCGAGCCGAAGTACCTGGAATATATAGATATCATAATAACCAGCGGAAAAACCCTGCTTGGACTTATTAACGATATACTGGACCTTTCAAAAATAGAAGCAGGTAAAATGGAATTTCAGTACAGGCCAGTAGATCCTCATTCATTATTTGGAGATATTGCTAAAATATTTTCCGTCAAAATAAAAAACAAAGGCCTAAGGCTCATAGCAGACATTGATGACAAGCTTCCCGCATCCTTGCTTCTTGATGAAGTCAGGATGAGGCAGATACTTTTTAATCTTGTGGGAAATGCAGTTAAGTTTACAGGCGAGGGATATATTGAGCTAAAAGTAAAAGGAGTCTTTTATCCTGACAGAAGTAAAGTGGACCTGATATTTTCTGTTAAAGATACAGGTATCGGCATTTCGCAGGAAGATAAAAAAATAATATTTGATGCTTTTAAACAAAGCAAGGGACAGAGTACAAAAAAATATGGGGGCACGGGTCTCGGGCTTGCGATAACAAAAAAACTGGTTGAGCTTATGAATGGGGAAATTTCAATTGACAGCATCGTGGGCAAAGGCAGTATTTTTACTATTAAAATAAAAGAAGTTTCAGTTGCGTCTGTGGACCACAGTATCGAAGAAGGAGAATTGGAAATTGAAAATGTCAGCTTTTACAACCAGAAGGTCCTTGTCGTTGATGATATCCAGTCCAACAGGCTGCTGTTAAATGAAATATTAAGCTTATACGGGCTTAATGTGCTGGATGCACAAAATGGAAAAGAAGCAATAAATATTGCCCAAAGCCAGAACCCGGATATTATTCTCATGGATCTTAGGATGCCTGTAATGGATGGCTATGAGGCAATAAAGATATTAAAAGGCGACAGTAAGTTAAAAAATATCCCCGTAATTGTCCTGACCGCATCGGCAATGAAGGCTAGCGAGGAAGATATCACTAAAATAGGCAGTGACGGTTATATCAGAAAGCCTATAAGCAGGCCGGAGCTGCTTGCAGAACTTAAAAAATATCTTAAATTTAAAATCATTCCAAAAGATGAAATAACATCCGGCACGGCTCAGGCAGAAGTGGCTCCCAAAAGTAAAGCCGGCATAAAAAAATCACAGGAAATATTGGTTGAAAAATTACCGGAATTAATAAATATATTGGAAAACGAAATTTCCACCAGGCATGTTAAATTAAAAAAGGAATTTATCATAAATGATATAGAGGATTTTGCTAAAGAGATTGAAGAGCTCGGCAGGCAATACGGCACAAGCATACTGTCTGACTGGGGCAGGAAACTGTCAATACAGGCAAGCAACTTTGATTTAGAAAACCTGGCAGCTACACTTGACGAGTTCGAAAATATTTTAACTAAGATAAAAAGTTTTCAAGAGCAATGATAAAAATGAGACTTCGTGCTTAATTCGTCTGCCTTGCAGCATCAATAAACGATAAAATTTAAGTCATTTTTTTAAAACACCTAAAGTTTAGGATATACATGTTTGGATATATTAATATTACTTGACATTATTTAAAATATGTATTAAATTTTATATATAAGTATAAAAGTATTTTTTATAAAAGTTATTAAACATAGGTATATATTATGTTAAAGAAGATATTGGTAGTTGAAGATGAACAGATTTTACTTCGGGCCTTAAATGTTGAGCTGCTGAGCCAGGGTTTTGAAGTGCTGTCTGCAAAAGACGGAGAGACCGGGTTAAGATTAATCAGGGAGGAAGAGCCGGAGTTGGTATTATTGGATTTGATACTTCCAAAGCTGCATGGGTTTGAAGTTTTAAAAGCATTAAAAAGTGATGAAAAGACTAAAGATATCCCGGTCATTATTTTGAGTAATCTGGGCCAGGACAGCGACATTAAAAAAGCAGAGGAATTGGGCGCAGCGGGTTATTTTGTAAAAGCTTCCACTGACTTAAGTGAATTATCTAAAAAAATAAATAAAATTTTAACTTAAGAAAGCAAGGTTTGCCATATGAGAGGATACTGGACAAACTTAATATTGCATACTTCCGCATCGATCTATAAAAGAAAGAACAATGTTTCAGTTTCTGGCGCTTCAAAGTCTATCCTGGATGTTTTTGCTATTATTTTTTTGGAACTGTTTCTTGCCGTTATCTCTTTCCCTCTATATCTGGTATCTAAAGGAGAGAACGCAGGAGGAAAGTCACAATATAAGATCCGTAGAATATTTACCCTGTCTTTTTTGATTGTGATTTTGGCAGTCTGGTTGATTAAATTGATTTTGATGGTTGGTTTGCCTATATATTTTGATAGCAGGCAGTTTTTAATTACAACTGAAAACAAAGGAAACGATCAGGCAATAAAGCAAAGTTATATTTTACCCGAAGTTTACAATACTAAATTAGATACTTCTATTACTGTCCCCAGTGTAGAAAATATAAGCACGATGAGCGATGCCGGTTTACTGGTAAACGGCAGGGGAGAGGCCGATTCAAAAATTGTTGTAAATATCGGTAAAAAACAAGAGGCTGCCGCCCCGGAAGATAACAATATAAAAATTTATATTGTCAGTACGGATAAAACCGGAAATTGGAGACTTGAAACTGATGTTAAAAGTTTTAACTTACGGTCCGGAGAGTATTGGCTGCAGGCAATGGCTTACGATGATGTAAACGGTAAAAAAAGCGAGGTCAGCCCTACTAAATATTTTGAAATCACTCAAAACTTGTATGACAGGATAATAAGCAAGGCGGATATGTATTTAAATTATTTTATGATTGCTTTCATAGCTTTAGGCATTTTTTCTATTATTATACTTATATGATTTTATGAACATGAAAAAAATAAAAACTGCTTGGCTGAACTTCATACTGCACATTTCAGCAAAAATAAATAAGTCCAAAGGAGCCATTATTGATGGGGGTATTTTAAAAACTCTTGGAATTGCTCTTAAGATTATTTTATTAGAAGTTCTA
>CAZFFH010000100.1:0-4921 GCA_964518375.1 uncultured Actinomycetota bacterium | reverse complement strand
ATGTAGAAAATTTAGTTTTTGTTTGGACGTGAGTATTACAAATTTTAATTTTAGGTTTAAAGGAGATTTTTATTATGAAAAGATTAAGTATCACTTTACTAACCATTGCCTTGTTTGTTGTATTAAGCTTCTCAACTTTTGCTGCAGCTACCCCTATAAAAATTGGTTTGTCATTTTCTGATTTTGCCACCGAAAGATGGCCGGTAGAAGCTGCTTTAATGACCGATTTAGGGCGTCAAGTCGGTGCTCAAGTCATTGTCCAGGTAGCAAATCATGATGCGAAGTTGCAGAATGACCAGATTGAGAATATGGTTCTTCAAGGGGTGGATGTTATTATTATTGTTGCAGAGGATGGTGCATCTGCGGCAACAGCAGTTGACCAGGCAGCAGAAGCAGGAATTCCATGTATAGCCTATGATAGATTAATTAAATCGCCAAATTTGTCAGCATATATTTCTTTTGATAATGTTGAGGTAGGGCGAACTCAAGCAAGAGGAGTATTAAAGGTAAAAAATAGCGGAAAATTTGTACTTCTAGGCGGAAGCCCAACAGATAATAATGCTATACTTTTTAGACAAGGACAGGTGGAGATGCTTCAACCTCTGATTGATAGCGGGCAAATTGAAATTGTTGCTGACCAGTGGGTAAATAATTGGGATCAAGCAGAAGCCCTCAAGATTATGGAAAACGTACTTACTGCCATAAATAATCAGGTTGATGCAGTAGTTGCTTCAAATGATGGAACAGCGCTTGGTGCGCTTCAGGCTATGAAAGCTCAAGGTCTTGCTGGAAAGGTTCCGATTTCCGGACAAGATGCCACATGGGCTGGCTGCAAATCTATCGTTGAGGGAGAGCTTACTGTGAGCGTATTCAAAGATGTAAGACTTCTTTCTCCAATGGCAATAGATATGGCTATACAATTCGCTAAAGGTGAAACTCCCGAAGGACTGGAAAGTTTCACACTTGCCGCACTTACTTTAGATGATAAGTTAACAGGAACTGCTCCTTGTAAGTTTCTAAAAGTTTTCGGAGTAGACAAGGACAACGTGTACGAGTTAATTGTTAAGAGTGGTTTCCAAGAATATGATAATGTGTACAAAGATATTCCTGAAAAAGATAGACCACCAAGACCCTAATAATTAAAAGAGTGCACCGCAGATTATTATAAGAATCTGCGGTGCACTCGATTTAAATAAGTGAATACCGTAAAAAGTTAACCATTTGCAGGGGAGGGTAATAATATTTTGAAAGATGAATTTATTATAAAGATAGAGAATATAACCAAAGACTTCCCGGGCATTAGAGCATTATCAGATGTTTCCTTTAAAATAAAAAAAGGAGATATCCATGGTCTATGTGGGGAAAATGGTGCCGGAAAATCTACCTTAGTGAAGATTTTAGCAGGAGTCTATCCTCATAATACTTATGAAGGGAAAATTTACTTTAATGATGAAGAGCTAAAATTTACCCATTTTTCTATTCATCAGGCAATTGAAAAAGGAATTGCTGTTGTTTATCAGGAGCTTGCCCTTGTTTCCCAGATGACAGTAGGAGAAAACATTTTCCTGGGAAGAGAGCCGGAAAAGAAAGGTACTATTAGCTGGAATAGGCTCTATTCAGATACTAAAAAAATTCTTAAGAGATATAAATTAAACATTCCCATTTTTGCTAAGTTATCCACGCTGAGTGTTGGCAAACAACAGATGGTTGAGATTGCCAAAGCCGTCTCACAGGAGGTTAAAGTTCTGATATTAGATGAGCCGACATCTGCTCTTACTGAGGCTGAGATTATTTCCTTAATGGAAATCCTCAAGCACCTAAAAGATAATGGAGTGACCTGTATATATATTTCTCATAAGCTGGAAGAGTTTTTTAGAATTACAGATAATATTACCATTCTTAGGGATGGCCAGGTAGTAAATACAGTGAAAACAAGAGATACCTCTGTAGAGAAGGTGATTGCTATGATGGTAGGGCGAGAAATGAAGGAGAGATTTCCTGCTGGAAATCGGAAGCCCAGAGAGAAGATTTTAGAAGTTAAGGGCTTATCGGTAGATGATCCTTCGGCTCAGGGTACAACAAAAATCAAGGACGTTTCATTTGATTTAAGAAAAGGTGAAATATTAGGGATAGCTGGTCTTATGGGTTCCGGAAGAAGCGAGCTTGTTACCGCTATCTTTGGAGAGTATGGAAAGCAAATTAATGGAAAAATATTTTTAGAAGGGAAACCGATAAAAATTCGGTCAGCAAGAGATGCAGTGAATTATGGGATAAGTCTTGTTCCGGAAGATAGAAAAAAGATGGGGCTGGTGTTAATGCAGGCAGTCTATGAAAATATCTCATTGCCAAATCTCGGAAAATTTTCTAATGCATTGAGCATTGATAAGTATAGAGAATTAAAAGAATGTCAGAAATATGCTGATGACCTTACTATCAAGACACCTTCTCTTTTTGCAATTACAGAATCTTTAAGTGGAGGTAACCAACAGAAAGTAGTCATAGCAAAGTGGTTAATGTCAACCCCAAAGATCCTCATTCTGGATGATCCGACCAGGGGGATTGATGTAGGAACTAAATATGAAATATACAAGCTTATAAATACACTTGCGGAAAATGGCATAGCTATCATTATGATCTCTTCTGAGTTAGAGGAAGTAATCGGAATGAGTGATCGAATTATGATTATGCATGAAGGTAAGTGTACGAAGATTTTAGACAGAGAAGATGCTACGCAAGAGAAGATAATGGCTTTTGCTTCAGGTATTAACAATTATAGCGAGGTATAGTTAATGAAATCATCAAATTTTATCGAAAAAATTAAAATAAATGTTAAAGCTTATACATTGATAATTGCTCTTCTTATTATCTGGTTACTTTTTGGTTTTTTAACTGATTGGTTATTCTTTTCACCAAGAAATCTTTCCAATCTTTTCAGGCAAATGACCATCGTTGCTTTCCTTAGCATAGGAATGACTCTGGTAATTATAACTGGTAATATTGATCTTTCTGTAGGGTCGCTGACCGGTTTAATCAGTGCACTGGCTGCCTATCTTCAAGCATACACGCTTGCTCCATTACTTTCCGGGCTCTTTCCAAACCTGTCTATTGTTGGATTGGGCATACTAAGCACAGTTGTAACCATTATTATCTGCCTACTAGCGGGCTTATTAATTGGTGTCTATCAAGGTTATATCATTGCTTATTTGAAAGTGCCGGCCTTTATTGTAACTTTAGGAGGAATGCTTGTTTTTCGGGGAGGAGTTCTTGGTATTACTCAGGGGAGAACAGTGGTTCCTATTGAAAATTCTCTCAGATGGATAGCACAGGGATATTTGCCTAAAAATCTAGGTATGCTTGTAGCAATTATTGCTGTAATAGTTATTTTTTTGATGAGCTTACAAAATAGAAAAAAGCAGATACAATATGGTTTTGAACTTAAACCCCTTACTCATGATTTACTGACAGCGGCGGTTTATTCGGTTCTTGTTTTCGGTTCTATTCTGATTATGAATGATTACAGGGGCATACAGAATCCGGTAATAATTATGATAGTAATAGCAATAATGATGGCCTACTTAACCAATAACACTCGATTTGGGCGGTACGTTTATGCTCTCGGAGGAAACACAGAGGCAACTAAACTCTCAGGTATCAATGTTCAATTTGTTATTTTTAAAGTTTTTATCCTGATGGGCCTTCTAAGTGGCGTTGCTGGAATTGTTCTTACCGGTTATGTTGCTGCAGGTACCATTGGTGGAGGAATGAACTACGAGCTTTCTGCGATAGCTGGTTGTGTTATCGGCGGGGTAAGTTTAATGGGAGGCAGTGGAACAATTATTGGCGCTTTAATAGGTGCTTTAATTATGGCAAGCCTCGAGAATGGAATGAGCGTTATGAATATGGGCGTATTCTGGCAGTATATAGTTAAAGGTTTGGTTTTGATTTTGGCAGTTTATGTAGATATTGCATCCAAGAAAAGCAGCTCCTGATCCTGATAAGAAAAAAACATCGAAAATAAATATTTAAATTAAATATTGATGTTATAATATATTTATAAATAAATTAGAAATAGAAAGGACAAATTATTACACAATGAATAAAGGTAAAGCTATTTTCGGAAATGCAATCGTAATCAGAAAATGGAATTTAAGTAGTATTTTTAAAGCAATTCGCAAGCAAGGCCCTATTTCTCGTATAGAACTAACTGCAATTACCGGATGTAGTGCCGGAACAGTGTCTAACCACGTTAGAACTCTGATTAAAAAAGGCTTCGTGATTGAAACTGAAAAAGGTATTTCTTCTGGCGGAAGAAAACCAATACAATTAATGATTAATCCTGATAAGGCTTATATTTTCAGTATTGAGATCGAGGTTAACCAGATAAAGATAGTGATGTTTGATTTAGAAATAAAAGTGATAACAAAGAGTATTATTCCCATAACCTATAAGGATGATTACAAGAAGACCCTTGAACAGGTATTTTTTGAGATGGATAAGATGATGGAAGAAAAGAATTTAAAATTAGATGATCTTCTGGGGATAGGGGTAGCAGTACCTGGCTTGATTGATAAAGTAAAGGGTATACTAGAATTTGCGCCTAATTTAGGATGGAAAAATGTACATATTTCAAGGATTTTCAAAGACAAATATGGCCTTCCTGTAATCTTGAATAATGAGGCAAAAGCAGCAGCCATTGGGGAAAGAGAATCTGTTTACCCTAAAATAAATAATATGGTATTTGTTTCCATTAATGAAGGAATAGGTTGCGGAATTTTTTTTAATGGCGAATTATACCGGGGAGCTAGTGGTAATGCAGGGGAATTCGGCCATATAATTATCGATACTAACGGACCGATATGTCACTGTGGCAATAAGGGTTGTTGGGAAACATTCGCTTCGGAAAGCTATATTGTTAATAGGT
>CAZFFH010000099.1:1349-4937 GCA_964518375.1 uncultured Actinomycetota bacterium | reverse complement strand
AATACTTTATCTAAATTAATGATTATCAGTATTTTGAAAAAGTCTATAATTACAAAAGGTATAACTCCAAGCTTCAGGGTTTTTTCAAGGATATCTAGTAAGCCTGCAGCTTTTCCAGTCATGTAAATAAAACCATACAGATGGATAAAACCGCACGAATATATGACTAAAAGCCCTGCAGCGCAGGAAACAAACATTGAAATAGTTCTGCTGTCATAATGTTCTACGGAGTTTTTTGACCCTGTTGCCCTAAAGAATTTTGTAACTGCTGCAAATAAATTATTTTCATAAATGTAACCGGCAATAAATGCTGCTGCCAGAAATCCCATGATATATCCACCCGTGGGTCCCATTAGTGCTGAAAGACCGCTTTTAAAACCGGCAAATACCGGGGCGCCAAGTAAGCCTGCCAGTACGTATTGCAGCTGGCTTAAAAAGGCAAGTCTGCTGCCTAAAGCGATTGCAGATAAAAGGACAGTCAGCACCTGCATGGTTATCGGCACAGGTGTAAATGGAAGGTAGACAAATGCATTTGCCGAAATTGCCATAAGCATTGCAAATGCCAGAGTATAAGATATTTGCGCAGTTTTACTTTGACTTTGGGCAGCCGGTATAGACGCCGAACCTGCTTCCCGGTAAAAGCTTGAATTGCCTATGGTTTTTACCTTTGTCAAAAACAGAAATTTTTTCGATATATCAGGATTTA
Organism: uncultured Actinomycetota bacterium; assembly: GCA_964518375.1. GTDB lineage: Bacteria > Actinomycetota > Humimicrobiia > Humimicrobiales > Humimicrobiaceae > JAHILC01. The sequence continues at coordinate 4,231 of CAZFFH010000099.1, read as the reverse complement.
TATTAGTATTCATTTTTAACCTTTATGCTTAAGAGTTCTTTTTATTTAATTACGTTCCATATTTAATTATAATTGGTATTCGATCATAACCAGTATTTAATCATGTCCAGGCTTTAAAAAAGACGCTGCCAGGATTATAAAGTTTCACAGTTTGTGAAACTTACACAGTGCTAAGTGCGTCTTTTTATTAAATTAATTTTTTATCGGAGGATTTTATGCATTATTTTTTAACCGAAGAACAGCAGATGATTGTAGAAATATGCAGGCAAATTGTTGAGGAGAGGATTAAACCCCAAAGAGCAGAAATGGATGAAAACTGTGTTTTTCCTGCAGAAATAATAGAAGAAATAGCCAAAAGTGATTTATTCAGGCTTTTTGTTCCTGAACAATACGGTGGAATGGGAACAGGAATTTTTGAGGTATGCCTTGCAACCGAGGAGCTAAGCAGAGGAGACTTAAGTGTCGCTACAACTTATGCTGCCAGCGGGCTGGGTTTTATTCCCATAATATTGCTTGGCAGTGAAGAACAAAAGAAGAAGTATCTTCCACAGCTTGCAAGCGGAGAAAAACTTGCTGCCTTCGGGCTTACTGAGCCGGAAGCAGGAAGCGATGTAGGTGCCATTAGGACAAAAGCAGTAAAAGATGGCGACTTTTACATTCTAAACGGCACAAAACAGTGGATTACAAATGGCGGTGAAGCTGATATTTATACAGTTTTTACCATGACCGATCCTTCAAAAGGTGCAAGAGGCGCGAGTGCTTTCATTGTTGAAAAGGGAACCAAAGGTTTTGACTTTGGTAAAAAGGAAAACAAGCTTGGAATAAGAGCTTCTGCAACCAGGGAATTGATATTTACAGACTGCAGGATTCCAAAGGAAAATCTTATAGCGGGGGAAGGCATGGGTTTTATTGCAGCTATGAGAACTTTTGACCAATCCAGGCCCGCTGTAGGCGCGCAGGCAGTTGGTGTCGCGCAGGCGGCCCTGGAAGAAGCAATAAATTATTCAAAGGTGCGAAAGCAATTTGGAGCATCAATTGCGTCTTTGCAGGCTATCCAGCATATGCTGGCTGACATGGCTACACAGATAGAAGCTGCGCGTGCACTTGTTTACCACGCAGCTAAAGTTATAGACAGTGGTGAAAAGAATGTGTCCAGGCTGTCAGCAATGTCCAAAGTATTCGCTTCTGATGTAGCGATGAAGGTAACAACAGATGCGGTCCAAATATTTGGAGGCTATGGCTTCATGAAGGAATACCCTGTAGAAAAAATGATGAGAGATGCAAAAATAACCCAGATTTATGAAGGTGCAAACCAGGTTCTGAGAAATATTATTGCTCTTGATTTGATTAAAAGGGGGGTACTTTAAATGTTAATTTTTTTTAAGTAAAATCCAGGTATTAATAAATAAAGGTAGTGTTAAATCATATTTTCGCTATAAAAATAAATTAAGGACAGGTGGTAGATATTAAAATTATTGTATGCATAAAGCAGGTTCCGGGAACAACAGAAATTAAAATCAATCCTGAAACAAACACTCTCGTAAGAGAAGGAATTGAAACTGTAATAAACCCTTTTGATACTTATGCTATTGAAGAAGGAGTAAGACTAAAAGAAAAGCTGGTGCCGGTATTTGCCCAAACAGGAGAAGAAATTGAAACAATTGCACTTACAATGGGGCCACCCCAATCAGGTGAAATGTTAAAGGAAGCGATAGCATTAGGAATAGATAAGGCCGTGCTCCTTTCAGATAGGGCCTTTGCCGGAGCTGATACATGGGCCACGGCACTTACCCTTGCCGAGGCAATAAAGCAGTTTGATGACTGGAAGCTTATAATACTTGGCAAACAGACTCTTGATGGTGATACCGGCCAGGTTGGTCCAGAACTTGCCCAGAAGTTGAATATTCCCTTTATTGGTTATGCAAGCAGTATTTTGGATATAAATAAAAACAGGATGACCATAAAAAGGCTTATGGAAGACAGATATGAGACTTTTGAAGTGAGGCTCCCTGCTGCAATTTCTGTAGGAAAAGATATAAATATTCCAAGAGTGCCGTCGCTTCGAGGGAAGCTTAAAGCTAAGAATGAAGCTATTCCAGTATGGGATAAGAATTACCTTAACCTTGACCAAAGCCAGATTGGGCTTGAAGGCTCTTATACCCGGGTTATCAAGATTTTTATGCCGGAACATCATTATGAGGTTAAAATGCTGGAAGGCAGTCCGGACCAGCAGGTTGATGAGATTTATGGCAAGTTAAAAGAATTAAATATCGTCTGACCATAAAATATTAACAGAATATAAATATAACCTGGCAATAAAATAGATTATTGTTACAAAATATTACCAGGCTATTGGGGGAAAAGAGAGATTGGATATAAAAGTTGATGAAAGCACTTGTACGGGATGCAGTTTATGTAAAAATGTCTGCATGTACGATGCTATCGAGATAATAAATGGCAAAGCAGCAGTTAATGATAACTGTGTTTTCTGCGGTGCCTGCATAGATGTCTGCAAGTTCAAATCCATAGAAATTACAGGTTTGACAGATAAACACCTGGATTTTTCAAATTATAGTGGTGTCATGGTGTTCCTGGAAACTCTTGACGGCGCGGTACTTGATGTCGGATATGAACTTGCTACAGAAGGCAGAAAACTGGCATCAAGCCTGGGTGTGCCATTATCAGGAGTATTAATTGGAAATAAGGTAAAAGATAATTTTGCGCAGGCATTTGAATATGGGCTTGACAGGATTTATTGCATCGACAATCCTGTATTTTCAAACCAGCTTGATGATATTTATGCCAAAGCATTGGTTCAAATTATTGATAAATATAAGCCTGAGATATTTCTTGCAGGTGCAACAAGCTTCGGAAGATCTTTG
>CAZFFH010000099.1:0-1249 GCA_964518375.1 uncultured Actinomycetota bacterium | reverse complement strand
AGAAAAAGAAGCCGGTGAAAACATAAATATTACTGATTATGATGTGATAGTTTCTGGCGGAAGGGGACTTGGAGGCAGTGATAGTTTCGCCCTTTTAAAAGAACTTGCGGACTTGCTTGGCGGAGTTGTCGGAGCCTCCAGGGCCGCTGTTGACTCCAACTGGATATCCTATCCGCACCAGGTGGGACAAACCGGGAAAACTGTAAATCCCAAGTTATATATAGCATGCGGCATTTCCGGAGCAATACAGCACCTTGCAGGCATGCAAACATCAGATCTTGTAATTGCGATAAACAAAGATCCGGAAGCGCCTATTTTTAAAATAGCCAATTATGGGATAGTCGGGGATTTGTTTGAAGTACTGCCCAGGTTAATCAGGAAGATAAAAATGGGCAGAGGACTCATATAAGATATATAGGATATGCATTTTTAACATACCTCAACAGATTTGTAGAAAAAAATATGAAGTGGATAAAAGCCTCAGAAAAAATTATTCCAAACTTGCCAGGAGGTAAATCATGACGTCTTTTATACCTGACAGAGATTTTGCATTTACAATACTAAAGGAATATACGCGAAATGAAAGTTTGATACGTCACGCCTTAACTATTGAAGCTGTCATGAGGTATTTTGCAGAGCTTTTTTGTGAAAAAGAGGTGGATAAATGGGGAATCATCGGACTTTTGCACGACATAGATTATGAAAGATATGCAGATAAGCATTGCTTTATGGTGAGAGAGATTCTTTCGCCACATGGTTTTCCAGAGGAATATTTGAGGGCTATTGAAAGTCACGGTTATAAGCTGGTAAATGACATCGAACCGGTGGAAATGCTGGAAAGGGTGCTGTATGCCACTGATGAACTAACCGGGCTGATTGCCGCGACTGTTGTTCTTAGACCTGGTAAGAGCATTATGGACTTAAACGTGAGCTCCGTAAAAAAGAAGTGGAAGCAAAAGAGCTTTGCATCCGGTGTGAACCGGCAAGTGATTACAGAAGGCGCAAAAATGCTTGGGATGGAGCTGGATGTGCTCATTGAGCATACGATAAAAGGTATGCGGACAGTAGCGGAAGAGATTGGCTTAAAAGGGGAAATGTAATTTGGACACAGGGTTCTGATTTTAAAAATTTAGAAGGTGTAAAATCAAATAAAATTAAATAAACAACAGTTGAATTTAACCATATTTAACTTTCAAAATATTAAAATATTATATGTAAAAAGTTTACGCAAAGGAGAAAAAAATGGTAA
>CAZFFH010000098.1:0-4963 GCA_964518375.1 uncultured Actinomycetota bacterium | reverse complement strand
GAAGGACAGAATTTAGCTTTAGACTTTGGATGCTCTTCAGGTATCTGCTGTGGGGGTGGTGGTGTATATGTTGTCGTTGTTGGAACAACAACCTGAGGTTTGTTTTTCCTTCTCACAAGAAGTACGACCAAGACTATTATAACCGCTATTACTATTATCGGAATAACTATAATCAGAACCAGCACGGTTGTGGTTATTGCAGCATCTGCTTCACCAGATAAGGTTGATGGTGTTGTAGATTGGCTTGTTGTCTCAGCAGCGACTGTGGTTGCTGTAGTTTCCGGTGCAACTGTCTCTACAGTTAGCGGAACATCACTGCCCATATTGGCCTGAGCTTTAGCAACGTATTCTCCGGCAAGAAGGTGGCCGGCACTCAAGTTCTGGACAGCTTTAAAATGAATAATCGCCTCACTGAAATGATTTTGTCTAAACATTGCAAGGCCCGTTCGCCATTCATTATCAACCTGGCCCAACTTGTTTTCAACTCCCAGCAGCAGTTTTACATCATTAGCCGGCCTCAGGTAATTGTTGTTGTCATCGGTACCCATAGTCAGTATTCCAATAACCGTACCCTCTTTTCCTAAAACAGGTCCCCCGCTATTTCCAGGTCTTGCGTCTCCCTGGATCTGGAGTACTTCGGTGCCATTATACATTACTTTTCCACTGATTGAACCCTGAGTAACTGTTGGAGTTAACGGATTATCCTGTCCAATATCAGAGGTCCATGGATAGCCGATTATTGTTACTTGATCTCCTACACTGGTCATCGATGAATCGCCAATTAATATAGATGATAAGGCCCTTCCGGTAACAGGGGCCACCCTTATTATTGCTATATCTCTTTGATTACGATCGCTCAAGCTTACAACTTCTGCCCGGGTAAATGTATTTCCGGGATTGTCTGGAACGTTGGCTACCGCAGTATTAAATTGAACCCATACTTCTCTGTCAGGTTCAGTTTTATTCTGGCCCTCTACCTTGAAAGTATCATAAATTACATTCCAATCAGCATTTGTCAGCATGTCATAATCGGCAAAAGTGTCAAATATATATGCATCAAGAATGGCCCATTTCATATTTACGTAATCAGCCACAATACTATCAACCATATGGCCCGCAGTAACTATTGTGCCAGTTTCAGGATTTACTACAAATCCTGTACCACCAAATGGTCCATAGTAATACTGTTCACTCCAGGCAGCAAGCCCAGGGTCGTATACATATGCAAAATAAACGCTGGTTATATAACAAACCGCCGGTTGAACAAGAAGCCATGCATCACCTGGTGAAAATTGGTAGTCTGTACCCGTATCTTTTTGATCTGCTGAGCTGTCTTGCGCAAAAAGCAACGAAGCAAAGCTAAGAAAGAATACCATTATAAAGACTACTAACAAAGTCTTTAATAAATTCTTCTTCATTTAATCTCCTTCCATTTTAATATTTAAAATTTGGTCTCTTTTAATTTAGCCTTTTTTAAATAACTATACTATAAATTATAGTTAATATATCGTCGTAGTCAACAAAAAAGTTTAATTTAATTATTTAATACTTCATTGTAATAATTTATATATTGTGGAACTATAATTGAACTGTCAAAAAGCTTGGCCCTTTTTCTTGCTTCATGGCCCATTTTTTTAGCCAGTTCTTCACTACAAAGTATTTTTAGCGCTCTGTTTGCAAGTGATTTTATATCGTCTGGATCACAAAGATAACCGCACTGGCCGTCAATAACTACTTCAGGAAGTCCCCCGGTATTTGTTCCAATTACAGGCACCGAACAACTTAAAGCCTCCAGTGCCGAAAGTCCAAAGCTTTCACTATTTGAGGGCAGCATGTAAAGATCGCTGGCACTCAGAACAGGAATTATATCATCATATCTGCCAAGGAAAAATACCTTGTCCTCCAGTTTCAACTTTTCAACCATAATCTTGCACCTTGCGGCTTCAGGACCTTCACCAACCAGCAGCAGTTTACTTTGGACCTCCCTGCTTATCCTGCAAAAAGCTTTTATAATATTCTGTATTTTTTTAACGGGCCTGAAATTGGAAATATGTGATATTACTTTATCACCTTTTTTTATATACTTTAAAAAATCCACATTTTCCCTGTCCAGGCTCTCCCTCTTGTATCTGGCGGTATCAACAAAATTATAAATTACTCTCATGTCTTTTTTTATTTTAAAAATTTCCTCAGTTGATTTTTTCAGGTAATTTGAAACACAAGTGATACCATTGCTGTTTTCAATGCTGAACTTTGTTATTTTATAAAAAGAACTGTGCCTTCCGACCAGGGTTATGTCTGTTCCATGAAGCGTTGTCACATACTTAATCTTATCTTCTCCTACCATTTTTTGTGCAAGATACGCTGATGTAGCATGAGGCATGGCATAATGCACGTGAAGTATGTCGAGCTTTTCTGATTCAATTACTTCGGACATTTTAACGCTTAATGATAAGCTGTAAGGCGGATATTTAAAAAGCGGATATTCAAGCATTTCGACTTCATGAAAATAAATATTTTTAAAAAAACTAATTATCCTAAAAGGAAGCCCGTAGCTTATGAAATGGACGACATGGCCCATTTTTGCAAGCCCTACTCCAAGCTCTGCAGCTACTGCCCCGCTGCCACCATAAGTTGGATAACATGTTATTCCAATTCTCATTTTATAAAAATCTTAAAAAATAATATAGTCGAAAAATTTTACAGGGTCATCAATCTTTATATCAGAATCTATAAAAAATGGTTCTCCATATTCAACATTAATTTTCAGTCCGTAATATTTATTCCTGCTGGTTATAAAGTCATAAAAATACCTGGAATTTATATATGTCGGCTGGCCGCCGCCATCTCTGTTGAACTGGGACTTGTAAGCAGAAAAAGCTTCCATCTTTTGTATGTAATAATCTGAAATATCTACTATGAAATTGGGTTTGAACTGGTAATTCAACATATATGAAATCACAATTTTTGGCTTGTGAAACCGGCTATCTGTCTTAAAATTTTTTAGTCCTGATATAAAGATTGCATCTTTTAAAAGCTTGCTTGAATTTTCATGGTCGGGATGCCTGTCCTTCTCGTAAGGTATCAAGGCTAACAAAGGCTTATATTTTCTAATTATTTCTATTATTTTCAACCTGTTTTCGCCATTATTGGCAACTGCGCCATCACTAATCTTCAAATTCTCCCTGATATCAAGTTTTAAAATTTTTGAAGCATTCAAAGTCTCTTTTTTCCTGGTATCAGGATCTCCGTTGGAAGACAACTCTGCTTCTGTTACATCTATTATTCCTGTCGTGTGGCCCATACTCTTTAACTTTAATAAGAGACCGCCGCACCCCAAATCAGCGTCATCGGGATGTGGGCCGAATGCTAAAACATCCACAAACATTTAACTTCCATCCTTTTCTTTTTCTATTTTTATAAACTTATGTAAAAAGCTCATAGGAATTATCTCATTATAAATACTATCTAAAAAACCGAAATCATACTTGTTAATATAATTAAAAATATTTACCACTCTTTCCTGCAACCTATAATCCGGGAATAAATTCAGGTATATCCTGTCCACAGCATCTGAAATGAATGAATCTCTTTTTTTAATATCTGAATATATTTTTTTGTACAGTGTTCCAAGCTCTTTTCTAATATTTTTTTCAACCCTGTCAAATGAGCTGACGGTATTGATATTTTTAATTGTTATTGTTTTTTTAAGATTTTCAAGCTTAAACATTACATCATTTTGGAAATTTACCAACAGTTCATCTATTTCTTTGCCTTTATCTGCCAGTAATATTTTCTTTTTTAAAGTCTCTTTTCCCAGTTCAAAATCTTCCTGGCGTATTCCAATTTTTTCTAGTACCGAAGATATCTTATTTTCAATAATTGTAGCAGAAAATCTTGGATAAATGACTGGCATCCCAATCTCGGCCATATCATATATTTCTTTCAACTGGGCAAAATAACTAACCTCCCCGGGCCCGCAAACCGTGCAGACAACAGGCAGGAGCCAGTCCTGGAACAAAGGCCGCAGCACGACATTTAAATTTAACTTTAGAATTTCATTGTCAATTATATCAATTAACTTATCCTCATCAGTTTCCATTATTTTTACCCTGCTGCCGGATGCACTTTGAAAAAAATTAAGGCTGTCAATATTTAAGGATTCGTTTAATTGAGAATGGTATCCCCTGCGAACAAGCAAGCTGCCATTTTCTTTAATAATCTTATTGATTTTAACATGATTTGTGACATCAAATTCCAAAATTTTTGCAGATAATTTTTTTAACTCAGGAACACCCGGATCTATAACAACCAGGCCATAGCCGGAAAAGATCCTGGAAATTATTGCAGAAAAAAATGATGAAATACTGAGTCCGGCTTTTTGATTAAAATTAGAAAGGGTCACATCAAGACAATCCTGAAGCAAATTAAAAATTTTAGGTTTAAATTCGGTTTCAGGTAAAAGGCCGGCAAATTCATTTATTTGATTTTTAACAGCCAGGCTTGGAAAATAAAGATCAGAAAACCTGGTTTGCTTACCGGTGGAACCTGGTTTATTTGACCTATAATCAGTTAGGTCCAGGTCTATCTTTTTCAATTCCTGCCCTAGAAAGTATAAATTATTTATATTATCGAAATTACTGTCGTCAGACGCGTTCCAAAAACAAGGTACCACCCTTATATTTAATTTTTCCGCAAGGTATGAGCTTAATTTAAGAATTGTTAAAATTTTATATATGATATAGGCAGGACCCCCAAGAAAACCCGGCTGCTGGCCGCCTATTATTACCACCGAGTCTTTATCCTTTAAGCTTTCGATATATTCTAATGTCTTGCTGTTGCAATTTAATCTTATATTATATTTTTTTAATATTGCTGCTATTTCATTCCTGAATTTATCGTTGTAGCAGTTTTTTGTACGGCTTGCATTTTCTTTATAACTTTCCAATTTTCTGTAGTCATA
>CAZFFH010000097.1:0-4968 GCA_964518375.1 uncultured Actinomycetota bacterium | reverse complement strand
TTCTTAAACTACTTACAAACTGAAAAAGATGCTGCTAAATCTGCATTAAATTAAGATTAAAATACTTCATAATGAGCTTGAGTAACTGTGGCAGAAGCCGAGTTATAGACTAAAAATACTTAAAAGTTGTGTTTAAGATTGTGATAAAGAAAATATCTAGTATTTTTTAGGTTATATCTTGAGTAGCTATTGCTTTAAATCTGTTTTTAAAACATCAATACATATATTTTCTCTATATTACAATTATAGTAATTAAAATAACCGGAAAATAAAAAGTATCGTTTTAAATTAAAAATATATTATCCAGTTTTGTTAATTCATCCTTTTTTATAAAACCGTCTAGTATATCTTGCATATTGCCTTTTAAAATATGAGACAGATTTTTAAAGCTATGTCTTTATTTTGATACTGAGATCTTTCATTTTGACTTTCAGCACTTATACCCGTAGGAAGATGAGTAATTCTGACAGCTGAATCAGTTGTATTTACGGATTGCCCCCCCCCATGTCCACTCGGATGAAAAACTTCAATTTTTAATTCGGATGGTCGTATTACTATATCATTTTCATTTACATATGGAAGTATCTGAACATATACACCAAACTTTATTGGATTTTTATTTTTCTTTGATTTTTTAACTGCCACATGCAATCCAGCTTCATATTTGAAAAACTTGCTTGCACCGAATCCTTTTACTTCTAAAGTAATTTCTTTGATATAACCTTTTTGTGAATGCTGTGTTGAAATTATATTAGTTTTTAAATTTTGTGACTCAGCGAATTTGGGGTACATCTTATATAGATCAGAAATAAAAATATTTGCATCTTCATTCTCATCAATTAAAGAAATTACTAACAGGATATCATTCAATTCATCCTCGATCTTGTTGTTTAAAGTATTATAAATTTCCTTCTCCAGGAAATCTTTTTGACTAAAATAATAATTTATTAATAATTCATCCTTAATATTATCTATCTTTACCAGAATTCCTCTATATTTTTCCCCTAAATCGATGAATTTATCCAAGATAGAAATCTTTATTCCACAATATTTCTTTATTTTTTCATAACTAGAGCAGCCTCCAACTTCTAAAAGACTTTTGATTATGTCATCATAGTTTTTTTCCAGACAATTAATTTTTTCTATTATTGCATCACTATTGTTTGTTTTCATTTTTTTAAAATAAAAATATTAATAGAATTTTAAATATAGTTCCATTATAAAATCTTCAATTTTAAAGCTGTTTTTGGAGTTAAAAAAAAGTTATTTATCAATGCCTTCCACAAGCCTGACTTTATTCTTTGCAATCCTTCTTTTTGCCTCATCATAGGTCAACAAAACATCCTTTGCACCTTTATGCCTTAAAACCGAATGCGAATTTGCAATTGCAAGTTCGATTGCGAAATTAAAATCACCAGTTTTAATAATTCCTGCAAGAAAAGATGAAGAAAAGCTGTCGCCGGCGCCCGTTACCTCAACAATCGGAATATCTATTGGATAGACAGTATAAAATTTAGAATTTTCGTTGACGCAATATATGGGATTGACACCATTTGTTATAATAACCTTTTTAGGTCCAATAGATTTTAATGAAAGCAGTTGTTTTTCAATACTACCTCCATCAGTAAGAAGAGACGCTTCTTCTGAATTTAAAACTAATATATCTGAATTTGTAAGAATTTTTTTTAAAAAATCTTTTCCCTTTTCACATAAATAATTATTGGGATTAAAACATATGTTTATTTTATTTTTTTTTGCAAACACAGCAATCTCCTCAAGAGTTTTAAATGAACCTTTTACCATTGCTGAAAAATGAAACCATTTTGTTTTGAATTTACTGAAATCAAGTTCCCGGGGTTCCAAAGTATCATTTGCGCCTCTGTAGGTAAGTATCGTTCTGTTATGCTCCATACTATCAAGTATTACCGAATAACCAGTCTTGTCCTTTTTACCTATACTGCCCAGAAAATCAATTTTTTCCTTTTTTAATTCTTTAAGTATAGTGTTGCTATTTAAATCGTTTCCTATTTTTCCAACATACCCTACCTTAAAACCAAGTCTTGAAAGGCATACAGCTGTATTGGTTCCTCCTCCACCAGTGTAAAATTCCAGTTCATTTATCCTAAGTTTTGAGCCGAGAGGATAACATATAAATCTTGATTCGGAAGTTACTGTTTTCATGCTCAATGATTCCACTCTGTCCGTATAGATAAATGTGTCAATTGTGTTCGAACCAACTGTAATCACATCATATTCTTTATCAGGCATATTTATTTTTCCTTTTACTGTAATATTATGAGAAAAAGCATTTATGTTATATTACATATACTTCTAACCTTCTTTGTTTTTGTGTTGGTTGGCTATAAACTCTATAGCTTCTCTAACTTTCTTATCCTCCCCTAAATAATATTTATTTAAGGGTTTTAACTCTTCACTCAACTCATAGACCAGAGGTATACCCAGAGGGATATTTACTTTCGCAATTTCACCACTGCTTATTTTATCAAAGTGTTTTACCAGAGCCCTGATACTATTACCATGGCCTACCAATAGTACTTTTTTACCAGATTTAATATTGGGAGCAATAGTCTCGTACCAATATGGTAAAATTCGATTAATCGCATCCCTTAAAGATTCTGAAGTAGGCAGTTCTTTTTGGCTTAGATTGGAGTATTTAGAATCATTGCCCGGATATCTGCTATCATATTTATTAACTTTTGGGGGACGGATTTCATAACTTCTTCTCCATTTAAAAACCTGTATTTCGCCATATTCTCTGGTCGTTTCTGTTTTATTTAAACCCTGTAGGGCACCATAAAATCGCTCATTAAGTCTCCATGATTTCTTATCTGGAATCCACATCAGGTCCAGGACGTCCAGTACTATCCAAAGGGATCTGATGGATCTTTTAAGCATTGAGGCAAAGGAAATATCGAAAATAAAACTCGCTTTTTTTAGAATTTTTCCTGCTTCTTTTATCTGTTTTATTCCTGTGTCAGATAGATCTACATCAGTCCAACCCGTAAAGCGGTTGTCCCTATTCCAAGTACTTTCACCATGCCTTAATAATACTAATTTGAACATCTAAATTACCTTTTATAAACTATAAATTTCCTGTATTAAATCTTCTAATTCCATTGATTTTGAAGCAATTAATTTATCTGCTGCACCGTAATAAATATATAACCTGTCATTATCGATTATGGCTCCTGTCGGAAATACAACATTATTTACATTCCCAACTTTTTCCCAATCCTCAACTGGAGAGAACAATGGTTTTTTAAGTCTATTTAAAACATTTAGAGGATTTTTAATGTCCAATAGTGCTGCACTTGAGTGGTATTGCAAATTATTGTTGATCCTTTCTACACAATGATAGACCAGTAGCCATCCAAATTCTGTCTCTATGGGTGGACAACCTGTGCCGACATATTCATTCTCAAAAGATAATTCTGGATCAATAACTACATAATCATTTAGTTTTTCTAAGTATTCTTCCCAATAAACAGTATCCAGTTCTGAAAAATCATTAAAGAAAGAAATCTGAATACTGGGTACTATCCGGTGAAGAAGAGCATATTTATTATTAATTTTTTTGGGGAACAGACATGCGTCTTTATCCCATAATAATACATCTTTCCCAAAATTTTTTTCATAGATTTTTTCAAAATAATCATATTTTTCTCCGATATTTGTTTTTTTAAAAATCCTATCTGCTTCTTCATAAGTAATTTTTGGGGATATGACACCGCCTTTTTTAAAATTAATTAGATCACTACTGGTTGCGTAGGCAATCATTGCATTTTTTCCATCATAAGCAGTATAAGTCATGTAATATAAGCCTTCTAAAAAAATTATTCTGGGGTCTTCGGTACCTTTTTTTTCATAATCATATTCCGGAAATAAAACTGGCTTTTCCAGTCTTTTAATAACCTTATTGTTTCTTAATTGGCAATATCCAATTGAAGATATGCCATCTTTACTTATTGCTCTATAGAACATATGAACGATATCAGCTACTTTTATACAAGCAGGATTTAAGACCCCTTTGGCCTCAAAATTTAAACTGGTTTTCTCTAAAATAATTCCTTCATTTCTTATGCTAAGCACTTATCTAAACTCCAACAAAAATAAATTTTTAATAATTTAAACAATAGTTTTAATACTAATATCTTATAAATTTTTTGATTTCACAAGTTCCTCTAGCAACATGGTATGCTTTAACAACTCTTGGTCCTGCACATCTAGGTGTGCCAATATATGCCCGATGTCTTTATAGCTTGTCATTGTAGTTTTATACTCTTCTTCCGCCCTTATTTCAGCATGCCTGCCATGTATATTCTGGCCAACCATGATTAAAGGCATTAGGAGAAGCTGTACAATATTTCCGATAAAAAGTAGAAAAATAAAGGGAAAAGGATCAAAAGGTTTATTGCTAAAATATGTTTGCCATACCATCCAACCAGCCATAAAAACTGCAAAAAAATAAACTGCATACATTGTCCCTATTCCTGCTGTTATTGCTTGTGCCATCCTATCTTGAAAATTCAGGGAAGACTTGTGCTTTACATTTATATTCAGAGGTTCAGGTCTTTCATGCTTAAGTGGTTCGATTAATCTCATTTTTCTCCTTTCATTTAATTTTAGGATTTTATGATTTCGAATATTGCTGATAACCCTTGATTCTTATCCATTATACTACTACCCTCTCCACAATTAATAATTCAATTTATTATTATGCAAAAATATATCGACTATTTTTTAAACTACTTACAAATTGAAAAAGATGTTGAAAAATTTGTCTTACATTAAGGTTAAAATACTTCATAATGAGCTTGAGTAATTATGGCAGAAGCCGAGATATAGACTAAAAATACTTAAAAGATGTGTTTAAATTTGTGATAAGATATTTATTTACTTTGTTTTATTAATTATTTATTTTATTACCTACAAAAATTGAGATAAGTT
>CAZFFH010000096.1:0-5063 GCA_964518375.1 uncultured Actinomycetota bacterium | reverse complement strand
TATATATATTTTAACCGGTAAATTAATGTGTTTTAAATGTAAATATCCTTATTGCGGAGGTAGATATTCTACAAAAGAAGGTATTGTTTTTTATTATGGTGATTTGGGAAAGAAAAAAGAAGTAACGGGCACACCATGCACCAGTGCAGCAGTCAGGAAGGAATTAATTGAAGATATTATAAAAAATGATATAAAATATTTTCTTCTTAATCCTGATAATATGAAAAGGTATGTATTAAACAAAAGTAGTAAAAGCTTAAACAATGACTTTAAGGCTATTGAATTTGAAAGCAAGAAAGATAAGATAAATAAGGAAATTGATAAACTATTAGAGCTGTATATGAATGAAAATGTACCTAAATCAATTAGAAAAGGCAATATTGAAGAAAAATTAAAGGAAAAAGAAAAGGAATTAAAACAAATTAATAGTATAATATTTGAATTAAAAAATAAGGAAAAATTAGAAAAGCTCAGAGAAAAGAAAATAAATAGTTTGCAGGGTTTATTAAAAAGTACGAAGGTTGGTATTAGTAAATTAAGTGATATTGACTGGAAAAATATAATAACTAAATTTATAGATAAGATAGAAGTAAATTCAGAAGGTAGGATGACCGATACTACTAAATTGGATATTTACATTCACTATAATTTCAATGATTTAGTAGCTGGTAATATAGATAAAATTTGGCATCGCTGGGCGAATGGCGGAATTGGTAGACGCGCTAGGTTCAGGACTTAGTGTTCGTAAGGACTTGGGGGTTCAAATCCCCCTTCGCCCACCACTAATAAAAACACTGAAAGGCAGTTTCTTGGAACGAAGAGGCAGGAAAGAAGCAGTAATAATCTTAATCTTGATGATAATCATAGCTATCGTAATAGCAAGCTGGCTTACAGGTCTCTGGAGTTGTGATAAAGGCAGAAGTGACCTGACAGAAAAGGAAAAATTAAGTATTGCAGATTACATAAATTCTATTTCAGTACTGATACAACATTCCAACAAGGTATCGGTAAATTTTTTTTCAACTTTAAATAAAGCCAAGGATATCACCAAAGCAGAGCTGGAAGCAGATTTAAGCAAAGTTCTTGAGGAAAGCAAGGTAATTATGGAGAACTGCCAGGAGATGAACCCGCCTGATTATTTTGAAGTTTCACATGGATATTTAAGACTTGTATTCCAAAACAGAAATAAAGCTTATGAAGAATTCAAGCCAGCGCTTTCAAACATATTCCAGGATACTGATGTTGAAAACTCGACTACACAAATAGTAAATTCTTTCCTGAATATGTATATAAGCGATGAAGTCTACAAGTATTTTCAGGAAGAATTAAAAAAATCGGGCGAAAAGCTCGGAGTCAATAACCTGACTATAATCGATTCTTCTATTTTGCAGGACAGGAACCTGATAAATCTTGCCAATGTAAACAACTTGTTATCTGAAATTAAAACAGTTACAAATATTGCCCAAAGAAGAGGCGTTGCAATTATAAGCCAGAGTATAGTTTTCAATCCGCTAATATTAAATGAACAGGGCGAGTATTTGGTAATAAAAAAGGGCTCTGAAATCAGCGTGACAATAAGCATTGAAAACCAGGGAAACATGGTTGAAAATGATGTACCGGTGAAAATGAGCTACAGCGTTGAAGGCATCAGCAAGGCAGAAGAAAAGACCTATATTATAAAAACTATTAATCCTTCAGAACAAAAATCTGTTACAATTCCAGGATTTAAGGCTTATCCCGGAAAGAAATGTGAGGTCAAGATTGATGCCGGACCAGTTCCGGAAGAAGTGCTTATCACCAATAACACTGTGATTTTTAAATTTATGATGGAAAAATAGTATTGTAAAATAGGCTTATATTTTTTGACTAAACTTTAATTTTATGATTTATTTAATCCTTTAAAGTTTCTTTTAAAACGGGGAAATTATAAATATGGATAATAAAAAAATAGCTTTTTTAGGGCCTGAAGGGACTTTCACGGAAGAAGCATTAATCAAATATATAAAGGACTTAAAAGAATATGAAAAAATGCCTATTTCAACAATCCAGGACGTAATTAAAAGCGTGGACAGGGGAGAGGCATGGCAGGGTGTTGTCCCAATAGAAAACTCAATTGAAGGTTCTGTAAATATTACCCAGGATATACTAACATTTGAAAGTGATGCAAAAATAATTGGTGAAATTACTATCCCGATCAAGCATCATCTTATTGGTAAAAAAGGAACAAAAATAAAAAATATCAAAAAGATATTGTCACACCCGCATGCTACGGCCCAGTGCAGGATATTTTTAGCCGGTAAATGCGCAGGTTGTGAAGTTATAGCTGCAAACAGCACTGCAGAAGCAGTGAAAAAGCTGGTAAGCTCCGAAAGTGACACTGCTGCAATAGGTACAAAAATAGCTGCAAGTATATATGATCTGGAAATCCTTTTCAGCGATATAGAAGACAGTAAGGAAAATAAAACAAGATTTGTTATTATTGGGACCATTATTCCGCCTAAGACTGGAAACGACAAGACTTCAATAGTTTGTTTTTTAAAAAAAGACAAGCCGGGAAGCTTATTTAACATACTTAAGGAATTTGCAGAGAGAAATATTAATTTAACAAGGCTTGAATCAAGACCGGCCAAAAAGGATTTAGGCGATTATGTATTCATGATTGATATGGAAGGGCATATACACGATAAAACAATTTACGAGGCGATTGAAAGCCTGAGAAACAAAGTTTATCTGGTTAAAATATTAGGTTCCTATCCTGTTTGGAAAGGAGGCTTGACAAGTGATTGACCTGGAACTACTTAGAAAAAATCCTGAAATAATCGAAGAAGAAATAAAAAATAGAGGCATGAAAATTGATGTTCGTGCTGATGTAAAGCTTGACACTGAAAGAAGGAGCTTGATTGTCAGGATTGATGAGATAAGAGCAAAAAAGAATGAGGCCTCTAAGCTGATTCCGAATATTACCGGGACAGAAAAAGAAAAGATGATAAATGAAATGAAGAGCTTAAATGAGGATTTAAGCAGTCTTGAAAGCCAGTTTGAAGAGCTTGATAGAAGATTTTTTACAAACCTTGCAGGCTATCCCAACATAACACATCCATCCGTACCTGTTGGTAAAGATGAAAGTGGCAATATTGTTCTATATTTTGTTGGAAATAAACCTGAATTTGATTTTAAGGTTAAAAACCATGTCGAGCTTGGAATTGGATTGGATATTATTGATGAGGAACGTGCTTCTAAAATTTCAGGTGCCAGGTTTGTTTTTTTGAAAAATGAGGCAGTTTTACTCCAGTTTGCTCTATTACAATATGTAATGAATTTGTTAATTGGCAAGGGCCATATTCCTTTGATCCCGCCCGTTCTCGTAAAGGAAAGAGCAATGTATGGAACCGGGTTTTTTCCTGCTGAGGCAACTCAATATTACAAGACAGAGCTTGATGACTTGTATTTAATTGGAACAGCAGAAGTTCCGTTATGCGCTTTTCACTGTGATGAAACGATTGAAGTAGCAAGACTGCCATTAAAGTATGCTGCATACTCAACTTGTTTCAGGAGGGAAGCCGGTAGTTATGGAAAAGACATGGGAGGATTATTCCGGGTTCACCAGTTCGACAAGATTGAGATGTTTATTTTCGCGAGTCCTGAAAAATCCTGGCAATCTTTTGAGTATTTACGGGAAACTCTTGAAGAAATTATAAAAGGTCTGGGATTACATTACAGGCTCATGAACATGTGTACGGGTGATATAGGTACCCCTAATGCTAAAAAATATGACCTGGAAGTCTGGATGCCGGGCCAGGGTAATTATCGAGAGATTGCATCATGCAGTAATGACACAGAATTCCAGGCAAGAAGGTTAAACATTAAGTTTAAGGATGGAGATAAAAAAGGTTTCGTTCATACCATGAATAGCACTGCATGTGCAGTTGGCAGAACTATTATGGCAATAATGGAAAATTACCAGGACCGGGATGGAAATATTGTCATTCCTGATAAGCTTGCCCATTATATGGGAGGCTTAAAAATAATTTCCAGAAAGAAAAAGTTTTGATATAATTCTTCTTCTGGAGGGGTGGCAGAGTGGTTGAATGCGGCGGTCTTGAAAACCGTTGAAGGTTTTACCTTCCGGGGGTTCAAATCCCTCCCCCTCCGCCATAAAGATACTGAATACGGCAATCATATTAAATATCTTCAGTAAATTCTTTAAAATAGCTTAAGCGCCTGTAGCTCAGTGGATAGAGCGGTGGTCTACGAAACCAAAGGTCGGAGGTTCGAATCCTCTCAGGCGCGCCAGCGACTGACAGCAACATGCCTGTGGTACATATACCAAAATAGCATAACCATAACAATTTAATGATTTTTTTCCTTTTAGAAGGCATCCCAATTTGTGCTATAATTTATGTATAAAAAAATAATTTAAAAAATAATTGACTAATGTATTTATTTTTGATAATATAACACTGTTTATTTGAACGGCAACTCTCTTTCGTTAGATAGTATTTTTATTAAGAGCTAGGATTGTTACTTACAATTACCTCTCTGAAAAAATATTCTAAAGGTTAGAGAACGATAATTTTTGGAAGGAGGTAAATATGCAAGGTAACAAACTTTATGTAGGGAATTTAGCCTATTCTGTTACTAACGATCAGTTGGAAAAGTTATTTTCCACTTATGGCACAGTTAAATCTGCCAATGTAATCGGAGATAAAGGCTTTGGATTTGTTGAAATGACAGATTCAGCAGAAGCAGAGAAGGCAAAAGAAGCTTTAGACGGCACGCCTTATGAAGGACGCAATCTAAAAGTTGATGAAGCCCAGCCTCAAAGAGAAAGAACAGACAGAGGCAACAGAAGATATTAAATTAATCTAATTACTATGTAATTCATTGTAGATAATATCTAAAGAAGACCCCATTTAGGTGGGGTCTTCTCTTATACCAGAATAATTTAATGATTTTTTAAAAAAATATTGTTATTATATTGTTTGCGCAGGAGAGGTGCTTGAGAGGCCGAAAAGGGCCGCCTGCTAAGCGGTTAGGCGGGTGTAAGCCCGCCTCGAGGGTTC
>CAZFFH010000095.1:0-5134 GCA_964518375.1 uncultured Actinomycetota bacterium | reverse complement strand
TGTCACCTTCCTGCCTGTTCATTATTCTAAAAACATTCTTAATAAAATCAGGCTCCTGTGCAGCTTTTATGTCTGCAGTTTCTACTGCATCTTTCCAGGACTTGGGTATTTCAACTTTAATAAGAGCATCAATTCCTCTGTCAACAGAAGCGTTGTTCATTCGTACAACTTCTTCGCCCTTTGCCCCGTATGTTTTGGCAATTGCTTTCTTTAAGTATTTAACTGCATCCTCAATTTTGATAACATTTGCCAGTTTGAAAAATGCTGACTGCATTATCATATTTATCCTGCTGCCCAGACCTATTTCTGCTGCAATCTTAGTTGCATCAATTATATAGAACTTTATATTATGCACCGCGAGATATTTTTTCATTCCTGCAGGCAATTTACTTTCAAGCTCTTTTATGTTCCATTCACAGTTTAAAAGAAAGATTCCCCCATCCTTTAAACCTTTTAGCAAATCATACTGGTATACATATACCTCTTTATGGCAGGCTATAAAATCGGCATAATCTATAAAATAAGGTGATTTAATAGGATTTTTACCAAATCTTAGGTGTGAAATTGTAACTCCGCCTGATTTTTTAGAATCATATGCGAAATATCCCTGTGCATACATATCAGTGTTATCACCAATAATTTTAATAGCACTCTTATTAGCGCCAACAGTACCGTCAGAACCAAATCCCCAGAATTTGCATCTGATGGTCCCTTCGGGTGCTGTTACTATGTTATCTTTGATTTCTAAGGAAAGATGCGTTACATCGTCATTTATTCCTATTGTAAAATGATCTTTAGGACTGTCCTGCTTTAAATTGTCAAAAACTGCTTTGATCTGTGAAGGTGTGGTATCTTTTGAACCCAAGCCATACCTGCCGCCAATAATCATAGGTTCGTTATCCATGTTGTAGAAAAGTGTCTTTATGTCTTCGTATAAAGGTTCGCCAAGCGCCCCGGGTTCTTTTGTCCTGTCAAGTACGGCAATCTTCTTTACAGACTTTGGCAAAACTGAAAAGAAATGTTTTGCCGAGAATGGCCTATACAATCTTACCTTTATAAGACCATATTTCTCGCCCTTTTTATTTAGATAATCTATTACTTCTTCTGTAGTTTCTATTGCTGAACCCATGGCTATAATAATATTTTCAGCATCTTTTGCTCCATAATAATCAAAAAGATTGTAAGTTCTTCCGGTGAGCCGGGTTATTTTTTTCATATAATCTGCCACAATGTCGGGAACTGCGTCGTAAAACCTGTTGCAAGCCTCTTTTGCCTGAAAGAAAATATCCGAATTCTGCGCAGTACCTCTGGTAATCGGATGCTCCGGGTTAAGAGATCTTGCCCTGAATTCTTCTATTGCTTTAAAATCTACAAGTTTTGCAAAATCTTCATTTTCAATAACAGAAATTTTTTGGACTTCTGATGATGTCCTGAATCCGTCAAAAAAATGGAGGAAAGGAACCCTTGACTTTATTGCAGCTAAATGAGCTACTCCGGCAAGGTCCATTACTTCCTGGACCGAACCTGAAGCAATAAGTCCAAAACCAGTCTGCCTGACGGCCATTACATCGGAATGATCTCCAAAAATTGAAAGGGCATGCGCTGCAACAGTACGAGCACTCACGTGAAAAACTCCCGGCATCAGTTCTCCTGCTATTTTATACATATTTGGAATCATTAAAAGCAATCCTTGTGACGCGGTAAAAGTAGTTGCAAGAGTGCCGCCTGCAAGAGCACCATGCACGGCACCTGCGGCCCCGGCTTCAGATTGCAGCTCTGCAACTAAGACAGGCTGGCCAAACATATTTTTTTTTCCATGTGCTGCCCACTCGTCAACATATTCACCCATTGAGGAAGATGGAGTAATAGGATAAATTGCTGCAACTTCAGTAAAGCCATAAGCAACATGCGCTGCGGCCATGTTGCCATCCATTGTTTCCGTTTTATTTTTTATAACCATGGAAATTATCTCCTTTTTTTTAATTCCTATATTTATTAGTTTCTACTTTATAAATCCACTTATTCTGGCGTAATATTAGTCTATCATAATATCGACGGCTCAAAACAAAACCATTAAATTATATCATAATGGAAAAAAATATTTAAACCAAAATTTATACAAAATTTACATTTCTTTTCTGTCTGCAATCGCCCTGCCCAGTGTTATTTCATCAGTAAATTCAATATCCCCGCCAACAGGCAATCCGCTTGCAAGCTTTGTAATTTTAATCTCAAGAGGTTTAATAACATTTTTTAAAAAGGTAGCCGTACTTTCTCCTTCAACTGTAGGATTGAGAGCAATTATAACTTCTTCTGTTTCTAAATTTTTTATTCTTTGCAGAAGCTGTGGAATTTTAATTTCATCAGGACCAATGTTTTCTATTGGTGAAAGTAATCCATTCAATACGTGATAAAGACCTCTGTAATTTCCGGTTCCCTCTATAATTGCAACATCTCCCACCTCTTCAACAATGCAAACTTTTTTCAGGTCCCGTAAAGCATCTCTGCAAATATCACAAACATCATTTTCGGAAATATTAAAGCATAGTTTACAGAATTGCACCTTCTCCTTCATTTCAACAAGAGCCTGTGAAAATCTTAGGATTTCTTTAGGTGATACCTTTAAAAGATGGTAGACAATCCTTTTTGCAGATTTAGGACCGATGCCTGGAAGTTTTTTAAACTCATTTATTAAATTTTCGATGCTCTTTATATATAAGGCCATACCGATATTTAAAAAAACTGGTAATTAAATAAAAAATAAAAAATCATATAATTAAATGGACCTAAAAGCCTGGAATATTAAGACCTCCTGTCACACCTGCTAACTTATTTTTGCCTTCAACTTTGGATTGTTTTATAGCATCATTTACTGCTACCAGGATCATGTCTTCAAGCATTTCAATGTCCTCAGGATCAGCAACATCCTTATTTATTTTAACTTCCAATATATCCTGCTCACCATTAACTGTAACCTTTACGGCTCCTCCGCCGGCAGACGCTTCAAACTTCATATCCTTCAGCTCGTCTTGAACTTTTTCCATCTGTTTCTGCATGATCTTTGCCTGCTTCATCATTTCTCCATAATTAAAACCCATTTATTTCTCCTTAATCTCGAATTTTTCTTCAATATAGTCAAAAATATCGTCTTCATTTTTTAGTGTATGCTCTTTTGAATCTATTACTTTGTCGATATCCTGAATTGCTTTATCAGTATCCCGGATTGTTTTATCGGTATCGACAATTTCAAAAACAACTTTAAAATCCTTTCCCGTTATATCTTTGATTATATCCTGAATAAAGCTTGCATTATTTATCTTATTCAAATTTTCCTTATGCCACTTTTTATCGTAAGCTAAATGAAAACATATCGCATTATTATCAATTTTAAAGTTTTTTACTTCTTTAAACATTGCATGAAGTGGAACATTTTTTTCCTTTAATTTTGCAACTATTCTGTTCCAGTTAGCATTTATTGCTTTTTCAAAATCATCGGAGCCGGTAATTTTTTTAATTTCAATGTCTTTTGCTTCAGGAACATCAGCTTGCTTTCCCTCGATTGTTTTTACCTTACCCACAGTGTCTTCGTCTTTCTTTAATGAAGCTGGCTTAATATTGCTTTGCTGGGTTGAAACGTTAACTTTTGAAATATCATTCTTTAGCTCTTCAAGATCACTGCCTATTTTTCTAAATCTTTTATCCATCTGTTCCTCATCAATGAAGCTGTAATTTACAGATTTTATAATAGCAGCTTTAAAATATGATTTTGCGCTTTCACTCCACCTTAACTGCTTTAGAAGTTCAGAATACAGATTAATCAAAAACTCAACTTCGATTGTTGAAAATAGCTTAGCCTGGCTAAAATACCTTTCTTTAAAATCTTCCCCTATATCAAGGATTTCCAGAGGGTTGTCATAATTCCTTATAACATACAGGTTGTAAAGGTGGTCCAAAAATTCAGAAACAAATACTTTTAAATTAACACTGCCGGATATTATTCTGTGAACAAAAAGCAGGGCCTGGTTTAAATTTTTTTCAATGAGGATATTTGCAAGCTCAAATAGCATCTCTATGTCTATCACGCCAAGTAACGAAGAAACATCGTCAACAGTTATATTATTTTCACCAAGAGAAGAAAGCTGCTCAAGAATTCCATCGGCATCTCTGAGACTGCCGTCAGCGTATTTAGAAATCAGGTTCAACGCAGAGTCGTTGATGGTAATATCTTCGCTTGAAGAAATGTCTTTCAGTCTTTTTCTGATCTTTTCCTGTGGAATTGGGTAAAAATCAAATCTCTGGCACCTGGATATAATGGTTGCCAGAACCTGGTGGGGCTCTGTCGTAGCCATAATAAATATTACATGCTCAGGCGGTTCCTCAAGAACTTTTAATAGAGCATTAAATGCTTCAGTGGTTAACATGTGAACTTCATCAATTATATAGACCTTTTTTCGTAAAACCGCAGGAAGATATTTTACCTTTTCCCTGAGTTCTCTTATTTCATTAATGCCTCGATTGGAAGCTGCATCTATTTCAATGACATCCATGCTGCTGCCGTTTGATATACTAACACAGTTGTCACATTTATTGCAGGGACTTGAGGTTGGCCCATTTACGCAGTTTAATGCTTTTGCAAAAATTCTTGCAAGGGAAGTCTTACCGGTCCCGCGTGGGCCGCAAAAAATATAAGCATGGGAAATCCTGTTTTTTATAATGGCATTCTCAAGGGTTTGCACAACATATTCCTGCCCAATGATTTCAGAGAAAGTTTGGGGTCTCCATTTTCTGTAAAAAGATATGTAGCTCATTTGTCTATAGCTCAACTCCAGTTAAATCTTTAAAAATAAAATAAACCGTGCACCAGGCTTCGATATATAATAACAAGTGCCACTAATACAGTTGGCTCCAGCCAGGTTTCCTTATGGCACCCAAAGATTTTTACTTACCGCTGCTTCCTCTCGGACCTGACGGGGTTTGTAATTCTTTGCCGCACAAGACCCAACTTTCAACGCTACTTGTATAAGCTCAAGCCTTACTACTATAAACCTCGGACTGGAATTAAGCCTCACTAGAGCGGATTGTGAGTTACAGGGCACCGCTAGCTCCCCGCCTAGCACGGTTAAGAAAGATTATA
>CAZFFH010000094.1:1429-5161 GCA_964518375.1 uncultured Actinomycetota bacterium | reverse complement strand
TGTTACCAGGATGTCAGAAGAGCCGGTAGTGTCAAAAAAGAAAGGGAAAGCCGCCGCAACGGTATACGCAGCAGAAGAGAAAGAATCTTCGGAAAAAGAAGAGTATAGTTCGTTAAATTACAGTGATAACGAAGATAAAACTTCCAGTGATGACTCAAGATTTAGCAACGAAGAGGATTTATCTCTTTAGGCAATATTAATAAAAAATTTAAGTAATAACCTGCAATAGCTTTAAAAAGCAGTTTGATTAAGATGGAATATCATCCTGATAGCAGTGTATTGAACTGTGTATGATATTTGGAATATTTTATCAGTTTAACAATTAGTGTCTTACTCTTTTATATCAAAATTTCCTGTATCAATCCATTCATTTTCCAGCAGGGTCCACCAGTCAATTGCCAATCCTTCCAGGATATATTTATAAGGAAGCCACCCATATCCTTCGTTACCCCACAGCGGCCCCCATGAATTTCTTATCAACACGGCACCTGCAGCTGTTTCGCCATTACTCTCATTGGTAATTTTCATTTTGTCATCATAACCTACTGCCATTACAGCATGCCCCCCTTCAACTTTTTCATTTAAGGAAGGGAAAGGAATTTTTCCATCTTTACCGGCTTGATTTATTGAGCTATAAACTGTGAAACCAAAAATTGCAGGGATCGATGCTGCCAGGTTAACCTTTACCTGTAAGAGAACTTTATCTTTTGATAAATTAGAAGGATCGAGCCTGAAATACTGTGCGGCCTGGTAGTTCTGGGCAAAAGCATAGCAAAAAGAATCGGGTTCTTCATCAAATTTTTCAATGTGATAAGGCAAATATTTTTCAGGAGGTATTCCAAATAATATCATTGCCATCATTGTTGTTCTAATATGTGCACCGTAATCGCCCTTTTTCTGAAGAAGATTTCTTGAAACCTTATATAGAAAAAGCCTGGAGCCATCAATATATTTTTCAAAAGCTTTATTTTCAAAATATTCAAGAAGTCCAACACCGGCATTTGCGGTACAAGAGCCAAGATTCCCCTGCTCTTCTATAGGAGAGCACCATTTTCTTAAATCTTTAGAAAAGGGTAATTTTTTCTTTGAATCTAACTTCGATATTCCTGTTTTTAACGCCATTTCCTTTATTGAATATTTGATTCCCGCTCTTCTACCTTTTTCAGATATCACATTTTTTTCAACTGTATAATCTCGCAGGTCAGGATAATCAGGAAGCCACCCAAAATAATATTCTTGCATCTAAACCACCCTTCTTTAAAATTCTTTTATAAAATAATATGCCTTCTTTATAATTTTTGCAAAAATATTGTCCATAAACGAAGCGCAATCGATTAAAATCTTTAACGAGGCTGAACATGCTGTTAAAATTCTAACTTATTTGTCTGCTTCTTTTTCAAGGGTAAATTTACATAAAATTTTGTACCTTTACCAAGCTCACTTTCTATATTAATAGTTCCCTTATGTATATCAACGATCCACTTTGCAATTGCAAGCCCTAACCCGGTTCCCTTGTCATTTCTTGATTTATCAACCTGGTAATACCTGTTAAATATATTTTCAATATCTTCCTTTGGTATGCCTATCCCATTATCTTCAATTAGTATTTTGGCAAAATTTTTATCAGGATCGGCAGCAACCTGGACTTTTACAAACCCACCCTTCCTGCTAAATTTAAGGGCATTATTAATGATATTTATAAAAAGCCTCGTTATAAGGGTTTGGTCAGCCTCAATAACCAGTCCACTTTCACCACTAAAATAAAGTTTGATGTTATTTGCTTTGGCACTTTCCTTCATTTCACCAATGATTTCATCCATAATTAATTTGAGGTCAATATCCTCAATTTCCAGGTGATACTTCCCTTCATCACTCCTGCTGAGCATCAGTAGCTGGGATATCATGACGCTCATCTTTTGACTTTCCTTATATATTATTTCAAGCGCTTCCTTATAATCTTTTTTATTATCTGTTCCCATCGCGTCTTCTGCATGGGCCGAGATAATAGTTATTGGTGTTCTAAGCTCGTGGGATGCATCAGTTGTAAACTGCCTTTCTTTTTTAAAGGCTGCCTCAATCTTGTCCAGCATCTCATCAAAAGTTTCTGCAAGCCTTCCAACTTCATCTTTTACCTTTGGTAGTTTTATCCTTTGACTTATATTCCCCTGTCCTATGGCTCTTGCCGTCTTTGTAATGCTGTCAATTGGATGCAAGGCTCTTTTTGCCAGGAATTGCCCGCCAAGAATCGAGATTAAGATATAAACAGGTATGGAAATAAAAAGTATTAATTTGAATTTATTTAAATTTTCTATTATAGGCATAAGTGAACGGCTTACCCTGACCCAACCTACAATTTCTTCGTTTGCCTTAATTGGTTTATCATAAAGAATCCACAAATTCCCATCGATTCTAGCTTTTCTTATATTATTAGCTTCTAAAGGTATTTTTATTATTTGCCTGGCAACATTACCAAGAGAACTTGAGTTACCTTTTGCATCATAAAGGATCAAATAAGTATTAGGCACTAATAACTTGAATGGGCTGTTAAAATAACTTTCTTGCCCTTCGGCTTCGATTATTGAGCAAGCCTGGATAACGTCAGTCTTAAGCTGGTTTTCAGCATCTGTATATAAAACTTCCGACATTATAAAATAAATTATAAAACTAAAAAAACATAATAGTACCAGAAGCATTGATGAAAACCATAATGAAATTTTAAATTTTATACTCATTTTTGAATTACTTTCCCCCTGGCAGTTATATTTTTCTTAGCAATCATTCTTCTCCTTTATTATATATCCCGTACCCCGCACGGTATGAATGAGCTTGCTTTTGGGGTTGTAGTCAATTTTTCTTCTTAAATATCTTATGTAAACTTCAATTATATTGGAGCTGTAATCAAAATCATAATTCCAAACATGTTCTGCAATTTGTGATTTTGTTAAAATTCGATTTTTGTTCCGTAACAAATATTCCAATATTGCATATTCTTTTGAAGTCAACTGCGCGAGTGCTTTACCTTTGAATACTTCATGGGTAATTAAATTAACTGTTAAATCCCCCAGCTTCAAAAAATTATCCTTGCTATCTGTTTGCCTTCGCAAAAGAGCCCTGATTCTGGCTGATAATTCATCAAAGGAAAATGGTTTAACAAGATAATCATCTGCGCCGCAGTCCAATCCTTCCACCCTGTCAATTATAGAATCTTTGGCTGTCAGAAACAGAACAGGAACCATTATCCTCTTTGCTCTTATTTTTTTTAAGAGTGAAACACCATCTATTATCGGTATCATTATATCAAGGATAATGCAGTCATAATTTATAGTTTCAGCAAAGTATAAGCCTTCCTTACCATCTTTAGCTGTATCTACAGAATAACCTTCCTCTTTAAGCCTCTTTGAAATAATCTTGAGAAGTGATACTTCATCCTCAACGACCAAAATTCTCATAAGTTAAGCCTCCAAATTTACATAGTTAGATTAAAAAAAATTAATTTACTTTTAATTTCATTTTAATAAATTAATATTATTATCTTGATAGTTAATAAATATTTTTAATTTATACAATTTTTTTTAAATATTTTTGTTTTAGATAATATCAGTTTAACAAGTTATTAAAAATTTAGAAATTTTTTTGTTTTCTCGCTCCCTCCATAAAAAGTAGAGCAAATTAAGCTCTACAGAAGACCCCTCGATGAGGGGTCTTCTTAAATATAAGACATCTATATTAAAA
>CAZFFH010000094.1:0-1329 GCA_964518375.1 uncultured Actinomycetota bacterium | reverse complement strand
AATAAAACTTCCCCGACTAATATCCTCAATAGCAGCACCCAGAATGAAAAGCCTCAAAAACTGGGAGCAAGTGCAGGAGGTAATGCAGATAATAAAGAAGGTACTCAGACTACAGGTACGGTTATTGAATCCGGATCGGCAACACTTGCAGCATTTGATGAAGCCATAAGCCTGCTTGCCCAGAAAGTTATGCCATCAATAGTAAATATCCGGGTAAAAGTGATGCAGCAAGATTATTTTGGCAATCAACAGGAACAGGAAGGTGTGGGATCCGGAGTAATTTACAGCAGTGACGGCTATATAATTACAAATAACCATGTAGCAGGAAATGCCAGGGAAATGTTTGTAACTTTATCTGATGGAACAGAGTACCCCGCCAAATTGATTGGTGCGGATGCAAATACTGATATTGCTGTAATAAAAATTGAAGCACAGAATTTAAAACCGGCTACCTTCACCTCTATTGAAAATGTAAAAGTTGGTGAAATCGCAATTGCACTCGGAAGTCCTTTCGGACTTCAGAAATCTGTTACAATGGGTGTTATAAGTGCTTTAGGAAGAGAGATATCTGTTTCAGCCGATACACTGCCGATGGTTGACCTGATTCAAACTGATGCCACGATCAACCCGGGCAACAGTGGCGGACCTCTTGTTAATTCAGAAGGCCAGGTAATCGGCATAAACACGATGATATATTCTACATCCGGTTCCAGTGCGGGAGTGGGTTTTTCAATACCTACTGATACTGCTACAAATATAGCCAGCCAGATTATTAAATATGGAAAAGCAAGGCTGCCTGTAATGGGTATAGAAATGGGAGATAATACCACTGATACAAAAGGGGTATTTGTAAAGACAGTAACCGGCGGATACCCTGCCGAAAAAGCAGGCATTAAATCTGGGGATATAATAACTGAACTTAATGGCAAGAAAGTTGAAACCCAATACGAGCTTTTTGCACAAATCCTGAGACAGAATGTTGGAGACAGTCTCTCCGTAAAGGTTTACAGGCAGGGAAGCTACTTAACTTTTAATGTTGAACTCCAAGAAAGGCCAGCTCCCGCAAGCCAATAAGAGCTTGTTTGCATACAAAAGGACTAGTCCTGTAAAGTGTTTAGACTAATCCTTTTTTAACATAGATGCTTTTAAAAAATAAATAAAGATGACTGTTAATAAGGCTCCAGATTAGTTGGAGCCTTATTATTTTAGCCAATAAAAACATTTAAATAAAATTTAATAAAAATGAGACGATATTTTATTTATTAATTATAAGTTTTCTGGTTCTTGCAGTTCTTTTTAATTGTTTCCAGATAATGCCTCTTCTGGGAG
>CAZFFH010000093.1:1620-5193 GCA_964518375.1 uncultured Actinomycetota bacterium | reverse complement strand
TTTTAACAGAAGTGTGCTCTTCCGAACTTTTTAAAAGAAATCATAAAAATAAAAGATTTTTTTACTTAATTTATTTTGGTTTATTGAAATAAGTATAAGAATTTATATAATATCAAATAATAAATCATCAGTAAGAGCCATTTTAAATTTATACAGTAGGGAGTATAAGATGAGAAAATTTCTAATAACAATACCACTAATAATATTTTTATTAGCCTCCTTTACTTTTTCAGGATGTATAAATGAGGCTTTAGAAACAACAAGCCTTACCTCAGAAAGCCTAAAGTCATCTGTTGAGACTTCAATACAGGCAGATAATCAATCAACAGAAACTACACAAGTAAAGACACCTGTGGTGATGTCAATTACACCAGAAGAGGTCTATAGAATTATTTCTGCGGGTAAAGATCATTTTCTTCTTGATGTAAGAACTCCTGAAGAATATAGTGAAGGTCATATAGAGGGTTCAAATTTGATTCCAATTGATGAACTTGAATCAAGATTAGGTGAAATATCCAGAGATAAACAGATAATTGTATATTGTAAAGGTGGCAGTAGAAGCAGAACTGCAGTAATTACATTGATGGAAAATGGGTTTGGCATGGTCTATGATATGGGTGGAATTGTAGACTGGCAGCAAAAAGGATATCCCGTAATAGTAGAAAATGTAACTGAAAGCGAATTTAAAGAAATTACAGTAGATGAAGCGTATCAGATTTTTATTAGTGACAAAGACTACCTATTTGTAGATGTAAGATCAGAAGATGAATATAAGAGTGGACATATAGAAGGTGCAATAAATATCCCTGTGTCTGAAATAGATAGCAGGTTAAGTGAGATACCCAAGGATAAAATAATTATTGTTTACTGTAACGGCTCAAGCTGTAATAGAAGCAGTGCTGCAGCTAATATCTTGTTAGAAAACGGCTATACTCAGGTCTATAACATAGGTGGAGAAGGCATATTCGAATGGGTTGAAAAGGATTACCCCACGACTTAATCCTCATAATAGATCTTTAAAATTTATCTTAATGGCTGCCCAGAGGGGATTCGAACCAATTAAAATGTTTAAATTCCTATTTAGATGCTTTAATGTATGAATGTATCAAGAAATGGAGGCGGCACCCGGATTCGAACCGGGGATAAAGGTTTTGCAGACCTCTGCCTTACCACTTGGCTATGCCGCCATAAGAACGCCACTATAATAAATAAAGCAGTCCCATTGCGCGAATGTTTATTATAAAACAAAAAAAAATAAAAGTTAATAACCTAGATTTTCGTCAAAAACGCCATCGATTTTTGAACCACATTTGATGCAGGAGTTATTTTTTATTTTATTTTCTCCAACAGTAAAGCCAAATCTTTTAATAAGCACATCACCACAGTTAAAACACATGGTATTTTCAAGCTTTCCACCGGGAATATTCCCTCCATAGACATATTTTAGTCCTGCCTTTTTACCAATTTTAACAGCCTTTGCAATGCTATCGACTTCAGTTGGTGGAATTTTAGCCTTATATTGAGGATGATAAGCGCTGATGTGCCATGGAATTGCATTACTTATGCCTGCAAGAAAGCCGGAGATTTTCTGCAACTCTCCTTCTGAGTCATTCAGTCCCGGGATGAGCAGAGTCGTAACTTCAATCCATATGCCTAATTCATGCATATACTTTATGTTATCAAGGACAGGTTTTAGCTTGCCGCCAACCTTATCTTTATAAAATTCCTCAGAAAAGCTTTTCAAATCTATATTTGCAGCATCAAGATAAGGCTGTATCATTTGTATGCATTCTTTAGTCATAAAACCATTTGTTACAAACACATTTTTTATGTTATTTTCATTGGCAAGTTTTGCAGTGTCATATGCCAATTCAAAATAAATAGTTGGTTCTGTATAAGTATAAGAGATGCTTGCACATCCATTTTCCAGCGCATTATCTACCAACTGTTCAGGTGAAACTGGCTTTCCATCAATCTTGCTATAATCACAAGGCATTTGGGAAATTTCCCAGTTCTGGCAGAAGAAGCATTTGAAATTGCATCCGGGAGTGGCAATTGATAATGATTTTGTGCCAGGCAAGAAATGAAATAATGGTTTTTTTTCTATTGGATCTATATTTTCAGCAATTATATTATCATAAACAAGGGTGCACAAAGTTCCATTTCTGTTTTCTCTTACAAAACATTTGCCTTTACCACCCTCTGAAATTACACATCTATGCGAGCACAGGTCGCACCTGATTTTATTTGTGGTTAACTTTTTATATAAATATGCTTCTTTCAAACGATATACTTCTTTCAAAATTTTCATTTATTTATAATAGTTTTATTATAATAATTTTCCAAATATTTGTTAAATAAGTATACACCAGTTTTATAAAATTTACTACCTGGAAAAGCCACAATCAGCTGTAATATTTTTGAGCAAAGGGTATTGACAGTAAAAAAGATAGAAAAGCAATTGAGGGTGTCCCATCATTTAAAGAATTTACTTGTTTGCAGAATAAGAATCCTGAAATTTATTAGTTACTTACAAATATCTGATATACCGTTAAAAAGAATATCTTCGGGTAACTCGTCCAATGTTTTTATGACAATATCAGAATAGTTTTTATTTTTTATGTGATTCATAATTTCACTTTTAGTTACAGGATAAATTATTTGTTTTAACGCGTCTCTTATTTCTAAATTACAAACAATTTTCACATTATCGCAAACATCATCAAGTGACTCAAACACTTTTTCGTCAAGACCATTTAGTGCAATTATTGAAGCCTCACTTATGTTTGAATATTTTTTAATAATATTTATTATTTCATTTTTGGATTTAGGGAATTTTTCCTCTTTAAAAGCTGCCATTATTTCCCTATTGCAATATATAGACATTATAGTATCACTCCTTAAAGAAACTTATTTTTTATTTTTATATCGGTTTATCATCTGTTGTAAGGTATATGATTCAAGTATTATCGAAAGTTTATTACTAACTTCTGTCCAGATATCTTTTGTAGTGCAAAAGTTGGATCTATTGCAAATTGCCGGATTATCAACACATTCAACAAGATTTAAGGGACCTTCTACGGCTACTATTATCTCACTAAGTTTTACATCTTTCGGAGCTCTTGATAAAAAATAACCCCCATGCGCACCCCTTGAAGAGTTTATTAATCCTGCTATTTTCAAAGGTATGATGAGCTGAGCCAGGTATTTTGATGATATTTCCTGGGATTTGCTTATATCTTTTAGCAGAACTGGCCCTTTGTTATAGTTAAGAGCCAGTCCCAACATCAACCTGGTGCTATATCTGCTTCTTGTTGAAAGCTTCATATCCCATTATTAAAAAAATGATAAATTTATAACTTTATTTTAATATTAAATTAAATATTATTCCAGTCCTGGAACTCTTTTGACAAGTTTGGTACTGGTCCACCATCTTCCAAGTCCGGCAACCTGACCTGCTTTTAGCAACAGTAGTATTAATAAAACTAGTATATTTACCACATGATCGTCTATCTGGAAAATATCATTTGGCTTTGGAAGAGCTGCGGCCCACATGAAAAACATCAAAATTGA
>CAZFFH010000093.1:0-1520 GCA_964518375.1 uncultured Actinomycetota bacterium | reverse complement strand
TTTACCCCATGTTTATCTTTTTCATCATCTTTAAAAAATCTTGCAGGAATACTTTATAAAATCTTTTTTAAAAAACGAACCTTTGTAATGTAAAAACTGATTAAAAAACACAGGGGTATACCTGCCAGGGCAACTATTGCAAACTTAACCAGAGGATGAAACATCAGGTCTTTTAATAAATAGGACAACAGTACTATTACTATCGAATGGATTATGAAAACAGAATAAGTACTTTTTGATATTTCCTTAAATAGTTTTGTCTGATGATTAAGCTTCTTCCTGAAAAAATATATAATACAAATGGATAAACTGATACTTAATACTGCTTCCCAGAAAGCATAGATAAATGATTGCCAGTTTAATCCCCCTGCAAATATTTCTATACTGAGTTCAGAAGATCTGCCAAAAAAAATGAATAAAGGCCAGAAAAGTATTGCGATCATAGCAATACTAAACCAGAACTTTGCTTTTTTTGGTGTTATTTCTTCAAACCAGTTATTATTGAAGGCAAGAATGCCCAGTCCAAACAGTAAAATATACTGCGGCGCCAAACCAAAATTTAGATGGCTTGTCGTAGCACTTATGGGAAACTGAAGTCTCACTAAAAATGTAACAAATGCAAGAATAAGGATAGTTATAAAAATATTTTTATTCGATGGAAATTTAAAGACCAATTGCCTTTTATCTTTAAGTATCCTTACTATTATCTCACTAAAGATTGCATACAAAAAACTGAAAAATAATAAAACCTGTAAAAACCATAAAGGCCCGACATCAATAATGCCCCTTTTTAAAACCTGCTCATAATAAAAAATAAAATAATTAACTCTCTCCCCTTTTATAATTAAATTATCTAAATATAGTATTGAAGGTGCTATCATGAAAATATAGAAAATAAGAGGAACCCCCAGTCTTTTTAATTTATCTATTAAATAGTTTTTTGGACCCTTTTTATTTAATGCAGATGGGGTAAAAAAAGCCGATATCATAAAAAACAATCCTATTAGAAAAGCCTGCATTAAAGATACAAAAAAAGCAAGAACATAAGTAGAATTGAGTTCAGTTCTCTCATAATAGTACCAGAACCCTACCGGTCCATAAGTAATTGCAACGTGTGCCAGCACAACCAAAACCACCAGGATTATTCTTAAATTATCAATATATAACAGCCTTTTGTAGTTATTCTCCATCAGAATGCTTCCAAAAAATACATGTAAACGTATATTAAGATATTATCTAATTTTTTCAATAATTAAAAACCTCCCGTCAAATAAAACTTAAAATATTAATATAATCTAAGATAATGAAGCCGGAATTGTATTTTATGAGAGCAGCTGCAACTTTATGCTGTTAGAATGGGTTACCCCGTTAATGGGTTTAGAGCCCCTGGTTTTGTGTTGTGGTATTAATAAAGGGTATCTGGTGTCGGAAGGGGGACTTGAACCCCCACGAACTATAGCGTTCACAAGGCCCTCAACCTTGCGCGTCTACCAATTCCGCCATTCCGACTGATTTCCTAA
>CAZFFH010000092.1:0-5224 GCA_964518375.1 uncultured Actinomycetota bacterium | reverse complement strand
AAAAATAGGCAAGGAGAAATGGATCGATGAAAAAAATCATAATAACAATTTCAATTCTGGCAGTTGCTGTCATGCTCGTTTTAGCGCTTGGCGGGTGCACTCAAAATATAGCTGCAAAGATTGCTGAAAAAGCAATTGAAGACGCCGCTGCTAAATCTGGTGAAAGCGTGGATGTCAACCTTGATGAAGGAAAGGTTAATATTACGGACGAAGAAGGAAACGAAGTAAGCCTTGGCGGAACAACTGTGCCGGAAGGATGGCCCGATGTAGTTCCTGTAAATAAAGATATTACAATTCAATTATCAGGCTCCATGAAGATTGATAACAAGATGAACTATAATATCAGCGGTCTTTACAAGGGTACTTCAGAAGATTTGTATAATTTCTATAAAGGAGCGTTAACAAGTTTTTCCCTTGACAGCGATTCAGTTACGGATTCCGGAGAAGACGGAAAATTTTACAGCCTCGTGTTCAGTAATGATAAATATACTGTTTCTGTGTTTGTAACAGATAGCAATAAAGAAGTTGCTGTTATACTGAGTGTTAATGAAAAATAATAATATAAAAATTAAGCCATTTTAGTTGACAAAAGGGGGTTAACTTGAAAAGTGACATCGAAATTGCTCAAGCAGCAAAAATGAAAAACATTAAAGAAATTGCAGAGAATCTGGGCATTGACGAGAAGCATCTGGAGCTTTATGGAAATTATAAGGCAAAAGTTCAGCTTGGAATACTAGATGAACTAAAGGGCAGGCCTGACGGAAAGTATATAGATGTAACGGCAATTACACCTACTCCGCTCGGTGAAGGAAAAACCGTAACAACAATAGGCTTGAGCATGGCACTTAGTAAAATCGGCAAAAAAGCAGTTACCTGTATCAGGCAGCCTTCTTTAGGTCCGGTATTTGGAATCAAAGGCGGAGCCGCCGGTGGCGGTTATTCTCAAGTGCTTCCAATGGAGGATTTCAATCTTCACCTTACAGGAGATACCCATGCTGTAGGTCTTGCGCATAACTTACTTGCAGCTTTCCTTGATACTCATTTGATGAAAGGCAATGACCTCAATATCGATCCTTTCAGTATAACTTTAAACAGGGTTGTGGATATTAACGACAGAGTGCTTAGAAATATCATTGTAGGTCTTGGCGGAGCTGCAAATGGACTGCCCAGAGAAACGGGTTATGACATAACAGTTGCTTCGGAAGTTATGGCAATTCTTGCCTTGACTACAAGCCTCAAGGATTTAAGGCAAAGACTTGGGAAAATGGTAGTAGGGACAACTTATGACGGTAGACCCGTAACAGCCGAAGATCTAAAAGTTGCCGGCGCTATGACAGTTCTTTTAAGGGATGCAATAAAGCCAAACCTTCTGCAAACGGTGGAACATACGCCTTGTTTTGTACACGCAGGTCCATTTGCCAATATCGCTCATGGGAACAGTTCCATACTTGCTGACCTGATGGCAATAAAACTGGGCGAATATGTAGTTACCGAAAGTGGATTTGGCGCAGATATGGGAGCAGAAAAATTTATGGATATAAAATGCCGATACAGCGGCTTAAAACCAGATGCAGTTGTAATCGTATGTACAGTTAGAGCTTTAAAGATGCACGGCGGTGGTTTTGAATTCATTCCGGGCCAACCGGTAAACAAAGAGTTGATGGAAAAACCTAACGTTGAGGCTGTAGTGAAAGGCTGCAGCAACCTGGAAAAAATGATAGAGAACATGAAGCTTTTTGGAGTACAGGTTGTAGTTGCGGTTAATAATTTCGATTCGGATACAAGTGAAGAGATAGAAGCAATCAGGGAACGAGCCAAAGCAGCGGGGGCAGAAGATGCAGTTGTGAGCAAAGTATGGTTAAAAGGCGGCGAAGGTGGAGCAGAGTTGGCAGAAGCTGTGGTCAAAGCTGCTGAGAAACCATCCAAATTTGAATTCCTGTATCCGCTGGACTGGCCGATTAAGAAAAAAATTGAGGCTATTGCCACAAAGATTTATGGTGCAGATGGTGTAGATTATCTCCCGCTTGCTGAAAAGAAAATTGAACTATATACCAGGCAGGGTTTTGATAAGCTGCCGATTTGTATGGCAAAGACTCATCTGTCACTGTCCCATGATCCTAATCTTAAAAATAGGCCCAAAGGATTCAGGGTTCCAATAAGAGATGTCAGAGCTTCTGTAGGAGCAGGTTTTTTATATCCACTTCTTGGTGAAATGAGGACAATGCCCGGACTTCCAAAAGTACCTGCAGGTACAAAAGTTGATATAGATGAAGACGGTAATATAGTTGGATTGTTCTAAAAAATTTATAATTTATATCTTGAAAAAATATTATACGAGGGTTAAAAAATGGCAAAATTGATCAATGGAAATAAAATATCTGCTGATATAAAAAATGAGATAAAGCAGGAAGTTGAAGAACTGGTTAGAACAAAAGGGCTAAGACCAGGTCTTGCAGTAATACTGGTTGGTGAAAACCCGGCTTCGAAGGTTTATGTTGCAAACAAGCAGAAAGGCTGTGATGAAGTTGGTTTTGCGTCAGAAACCATAAAAATGCCGGATACTGCCTCAACTGGAGATATCCTTGCTGAAATCGATAAATTGAATAATAGAAAAGATATGCATGGGATTTTAGTTCAACTTCCACTTCCACCACAAGTAGATAAGAACATGGTTCTTGAAGCTATATTGCCAGCCAAAGACGTAGATGGCTTCCATCCTGTAAATATGGGAAGGCTGGTTGCTCAGCAGGAATGCCTTGTTCCGGCAACACCATCGGGAATAATAGAGATGCTAAAAAGGGAAGACATAAAAATAAAGGGAGCAAACGCAACTATGGTCGGACACAGCGAGATAGTAGGCAAGCCTTGTACGCTTCTTCTTTTAAACGAGTGGGCCACAGTGACAATATGCCATATTGAAACAAAAGATTTGAAAATGCATACAAAAAATGCAGACATACTTATAGTAGCGACAGGGGTACCAAATCTTATAAAAGAGGATATGGTAAAAGAAGGTTCAGTGATTATAGATGTGGGCATAAATAGAATTACAAAAGAGAAAGCAAATCCTCAGCTTCTGGAATGGAGAAAAGAAGACTTTGAAACAAAAGGCGCTACATTAATTGGTGATGTTGATTTTCTCAAGGTTGAACCAAAAGTCAGTTACATCACTCCTGTTCCGGGAGGAGTGGGGCCAATGACAATTGCTATGCTGCTGGCTAATACATTAAAAGTTGCCAAGTGGATCGCTGGTTTAAAATAGACGGTAAACATATTTACTAAAAATTAGTATAATTATCTTAGCATGATTACAGGTGAGTAAATATTAGCATGGTGGTATCATAATATAAAAGCTTGCTTAATTTTATATGAAATTTATAAAAAGCTAATTGCTAAATTAGAAGGTTAAAAAATGTTTTATGCCCGGGTAATTGGTAATGTTGTGTGCACAATTAAGTATAAGGGACTTATTGGCAAAAAACTTCAAATACTACAGCCTGTTAATATGGAAACCGGAAAGGATTCCGGTATGTTTTTGATTGCTGTTGATACCACTGATTCCGGTATTGGTGATTTTGTTGGTTATGAAGATGGTATGGAGGCTACCTGGGCATTTGACAGTGATGATGTTCCTTCGGATGCTTCCATAGTTTCAATAATTGAAAAAGTTAACGTATTAGATAACAAGTAAAGGATTAAATAAAATGGTTCTTGGACAAGTTGTAGGGTCAGTTGTAGCCACTCAAAAAGATAAAAGCCTTTTAAGCAAAAAACTTCTTATAGTTAAATCAATAGATCTTGATGGAAATTTATTGGATTCTTTTGTTGTTGCGGTAGATGTTGTAGGTGTTGGAGTGGGGGAAAAGGTCCTTGTTGTAAGTGGCAGCTCCGCAAGGCAGACCGAGGAAACAAAGGATAGGAGTATAGATTCAGTAATAGTTGCAAAAGTAGACAGCTATCAGGTTGTGAAATAACATAAAATAAAATTAGGATAACTAACAATTAAATAAATCAATTGGTAGCTTTTTAAGAAGCCGGGATTTTAAGTAATTTAGCCCTGGCTTTTTTCTTTTTAGTAAAATTAATAAAATTTACAGGTTTGATTTCATATTTAAGTTTTTAATTCATTAATTTCTTCAAGAAGTACTTAAAATCACTTAGAAAAACACCGATAAATATATTAAACCAATACGGCAGGAGCATTATTGGATTTTAACAATAAATTATTCTACTATAGTATCAATATTTATTAATATTATCATTGACATTTTAATAATTATTACTATAATAATATTATATGCTATTTAATTAATAATAATTTTATATTTATATCAGTTATTTAGATGCGTTGAAACTTTTCTTTTATTTGGACGCTTGAGGAAAGTGGAGCAAGTAGCGTAACCGGCTAAATTTATTTTAGTCGGTTTTCTATTTTTTTAGAGAGAAAGTACTTATAGCAATAAACAGAGATGAAAAAAAATATTTTAACTAATTTTTTAATTGGTGTATTGATTTTGAGTGTTGTTCTTTTTATTTACCCAGGCTTAATTCTTGGAGATAGCTCAAAACCTGGAAATAGTTCCCAGGTTGTTAGCAATGTTAATGATTCTTTAATAAGAGAAATTAATCTCTCAAAGTTTGACAGCAGTTTTTTTCCAATACTCATCACTTCAATAGTTATAATAGGCATATTGCTATTTGCCATTTGGCAAATCTTCAGGAGCAAGCGACAATTTTGAAATGTAACCAAATAAAGAAGATTGCTAAAAATATTAAAAGCCCATTTTTAAACGGGCTTTTAATATTAAGATAATGCTTTTTAAAAAATAAATATTAATAAGACATAAGACCACCAAGACCAACTGCAGCCATGATAGAGCCCCAGATTACGGTCCAGAAAATAATTGGCATAACTACAGCCAATACTATTCCAGCAATATCCATTCCCTTGCCTTTTGGGCTTGATTGGCCATTGCCTATTTTTACCAGATCAATAATTCCTGTAATTAGAGCTGCCAACGAAGCACCTGGAATAAATGAAAATATTCCACACACTAGTGAAGCTACTGCAAGACCACTTGCCTTGTTTTGTGCTACGCTTCCATCCATCATTTCTCCTTTCGTGTTTTTTGTATAAATAAAAAAATTTTTAATATATTATCAAATAATCGTTAAAAGTAAAAAATTAAAATATTTATAAAAATATTAATTTTAAGAATATTAT
>CAZFFH010000091.1:3921-5236 GCA_964518375.1 uncultured Actinomycetota bacterium | reverse complement strand
ATAAATTCAATTTAGGGAATAAAAAAACAGACGTCACATGAAAAAATATATTATCAGGGGCGGCAAAACCCTTTCGGGTAAAGTAAGAATTAGCGGGGCAAAGAACTCTGCACTTAAGTTGATGGCTGCATCAATTCTTGCAAATTCAAAAGTCACTCTCCAAAATGTGCCAGACATTGAAGATGTTAATACAATGGCAGAAGTTTTAAAAACTTTAAACGCTAAAGTTGTTTTTGAACCTCAAAAAAACAGGCTTGAAATAGACCCTTCATCAATAAACAGCTTTGAAGCGCCTTATGAGCTTGTAAGGAAGATGCGTGCGTCGGTGCTTGTTGCAGGACCGTTGCTGAGCAAATTCGGCAGGGTTAAAATTGCAATTCCCGGTGGGTGCAATATTGGCGCAAGGCAGATAGACTTGCATCTTAAAGGTTTTGAAAATCTGGGGGCAGAAAACTATGTGGAACATGGTTATATAAATTGTGCCGTCAGGGGTGACAAAATGGCATCAAAGGCAATTCTAAATTCAGCCGGGGCCATCAATAGTGGCGGCAAGCTAAAAGGTAACATTATAGACCTGGATTTTCCTTCAAGGGGTGCAACTGAAAATTTGATGATGGCTGCATGCATGGCAGAAGGCAAAACAGTTATAAACAATGCGGCTCGTGAAACAGAAACAGTGGACCTTGCTAACTTTCTTATTTCTATGGGGGCGCAGATAGAAGGAGCCGGTACTGACTGTATAGAAATAAATGGTGTAAAAACGCTCAAAGGTACAGAATACAGGATTATGCCGGATAGTATTGAGGCAGGTACATTTATTATAGCGGCAAGCCTTTGCGGCAGTGAGGTAGTAATAGAAGATGCTATATGGCAAAATATAGAAATATTTTGCCTTAAATTAAAAGAAGTTGGTATAGATATTGAAAGCAGGGGCGCCAGTACCATAGTTGTAAGAAGAATCGCTAATACATTAAACCCTGTTTACATCAGCACCCTGCCATATCCCGGTTTTCCAACAGATTTGCAGCCAATCATTGCAGTGCTTCTCTCTGTGGTCCCCGGGATTTCTATAATTACTGAAAATGTTTTTGAGAACAGGTTCATGTATGTGGATGAATTAAACAGGATGGGCGCTAATATAAAAATAGATGGCCACCATGCAGTAATCAAAGGTGTTAAAAATTTATCGGGCGCCCCCGTCAAGGCTTTTGATCTTAGGGCAGGAGCAGCGATGGTTCTTGCAGGACTGGCTGCGGATGGCACAACAGAAGTAAATGATATCCATCATATTCTGAGAGGGTATGAAAATTTTGAA